>CACZJZ010000012.1 GCA_902781655.1 uncultured Lachnospiraceae bacterium | reverse complement strand
TGAGGGTATGCCAAACAGACCGGAGTGGTCCGGCCTGAGGCTGATGTATGGCGAAGGGCCTCCTGCTATAATCAGGCACTCCGCTGTTTGTCTTTCTTTCGTGGAGTCCTGGGCCGCGGAGGGTTTTCCCCCCTCCGATCGCCAGGGATGCATCCTGCGCTGCCTGTTCCTGCTCATACTTTCTGTATGTTTCAGACCATGGCATCAGATCATCCAGCAGAGCATGCCCCATGACGGGACAGAATCAGCATTGGATCCGCCGGGTTTACGGTCAGTGGAAAATGCCGGGACTGATGGCACAGACACTTCTATAAAGGAAGAATTCTGCAGACCGGTGGCAGTTGTCTTTTCGAAAGTTAGTCAAAAGACGCTTATTGTGTACCGCTCACCTTACTTTTTCTTGAACAACGCTGCCTTTACAACGCCCTTCGGATCTTTCACAAGCAGAATAACCAGCCAGATGATCAGGCCATGGGCTACAACAGACAGGCCAAGATAAAAATCGTTGAGCATATCCACAGGAGCAGGGGTAAAGTATTCAGTGCCAAGTTCTGCATACTCAAAAATTGCATCAACAAGCCACATCAGGGATGCTCCCCAGTACATCCAGCAAAGAGCACCAACTTTCATTTCACTTTTCGGAGCGCCCTTATACCAAATGACCGTAGCAATTATTGCTGCAAAAACCGTTGTCAGTAAAGTCATACTTTACACTCCCTCCTGTGTGAGCTTGGGAGCATGAAGCGCTCTCTTTTCCACAACAGAAGAAACGGCAAGCATACCGACCCATACGACCGTAACAAATACAGCCATCATGATGCCTGCGCTGCCCATTTCCGCCAACATTTCAGCGGTTTCACCATTTTTAACAGCTGTCAGGAACGGAAAAAACGGAACCACTTCGCCGTGCCACAGGTGCTCAAACGCCAGAAGCACAGAACCACCCCAGAGCAGTTTGTTCAGCCAGCCAAGCTTCGTGGAAAACTTAATTTTCGTTGCTTCCTGAACAGAGCCGTCCGAAAGAGAGAGCTTAACAGATTCTTCTTTTTCCTTGGACTTGATCACCTTTGCAGCGACAGTAGTGACAATAGCTTCCGCAGCCGGAACAAGAAAACATGCCATAATTATGTACCTCCTAAATTTCGCAAATGTTTTTACGCCAAAAAAGAAGGCGTACCGCTCCTCTTCAGAGGAACCGTATACCTTCTTGTGTATACATAATCTTCATCTGTTGTTTGCTTTGATTATTTTACTATCAGATGCTTCGACATCATTACTCAGCTTCCTGCATAAGCATATATATTATATCACCGCCTAATCCCAAAAAAACAAGTACCTGTGGCTATAATCTCATTTTGTTTATTTCTTTCAGAACTTCTTCTATCAAGCTTCCTACAGACAGATCTGAGATTCCGACAATGGTATTATCGCAATGATTCACAGGAATCAGTAGCCGTTTTGCTCTACTTTGCCCAACAGCTATCGCCATAGTCGGAGTCACTTCTCCAAACATTGCGTCCGCAATGACAATCCCAATAGGTCCAATAATAACATCGGCTGTCCGGCATCCGACAACGACTGCATTTTCTCCAGTCGCAGCATGATCAGCGCCTGCTTTCAGCATGGCTGTTGTGGCAGTACTGTTTGTTCCAACTGCCGTAATTTCTATGTGTGACTGTTCGCGTTTAATTGCAGCGACTACTTGTTTTCCGATCCCGCCGCCCTGAGCATCTATTACTAATATTTTCATGTAGCATGTCCTCCAAACTATCGATCACTTACCATTCCATTAAGTTTGGACAATAAACATACCGTCTCTGCCTTTCCTGTCGCGGGGAACATGTCCAACGGGACCGCCTTCTCCATCCGGTATGCTCTGCATAGAATCTCCAGGTCCCTTCCCAGTGTCACGGGATTGCAGGAAATATACACGACCCGGCGCGGGCCGGCCGCAAGCAGCGAATTGAGAAAATCTTCCGAGGCGCCCGCCCGTGGCGGGTCCATGAAGACGACGTCCGGACAATTTCCCTCCTCCGCCATCTGAACCATTAGTTTTCCGGCATCTCCCCTGATATAGTGGAATTTTGCCTGCTCTTCCTCGACCGGAAAATTCAACGCCGCATTGATTTTTGCATCGGAAACAGCCTGCGGATTAATTTCGACGCCGGTGATTTCGGCCGCACGGTCCGCCGCGCAGATTCCAATCGTGCCGATCCCGCAGTATGCATCGAGAATATGCTCCTTCCCGGATAGCCTCGCTGCGTCAATTGCAATGTTATACAGCTTCTCCGTCTGAATCGGATTCACCTGATAGAAAGAACGGGACGAAATACGAAAGGTCCTCCCGCAAAGCCGGTCCTCGATATATCCCGGTCCGAACATCACCTTTTCCCGATCGCCCAGGATCATGGAATCCGTCCGCGTGTTGATATTCTGCACAATAGTCGTGATCTCCGGCTGCATTTTGCACAGAGCCTTCACAAAATTATTTTTGGAAGGAAAAATTGGTCCCGCCGTCACAAGCGTAACCATCACCTGCCCGGTGGCCTTTGCCGTGCGAACCTGAACATAACGGAGAATGCCGGTTCCCCGATCTTCATCAAAGACCTGTATTTTGAAGGAGGGGAGCAGCGACAGGATGGACTGACATATCGCATCCGCCCGCGGATCAACCAGCAGACAATGCTCCACCGGGACCACCCGGTGAGAATTTTTCTCATAAATGCCACAGTACGGCTTGTGCCCATGGCGATAATCGATTGCAAATACCGCTGTCATTTTATTGCGGTAATGATCCGGATTTTTCATACAGATCATGGACTCCACCGGACCGAAGCTGCCGATACACTCCTCAACCCATGCCTGCTTGCGTCTGATCTGCTCCGTGTAAGGAAGCGACACCTCACTGCAGCCGCCGCAGCGGCTGATGTAGGGGCAGCGCTTCTTCTTTTTTTCAGTTCCGGATCCTTTCTCTTCTCTGTTTTTCCTGCCGGACCGCATCGCTGCACTGCTTTCAGAATTCATCCGTTCTGTCCTCTTCCTGCTCCCTGCGGGCAGCCTTTGCCTTTGGCGACCAGTCCTCCTGGATCGCCGGGCAGATCACCTCCACCCCTTCGGCATGCTCCACCAGTTCCCGCGCCAGCGCAACGTCCCTCGTATTGATGCGGAAAATCACCACACTCGGCTTTCTGCCGGCGAATAGCTTCCCCAGAAACGATTTCTCTTCCCACTTGATGAAATAGGAAATCCGGTTTTTCAGGAACAGATTCTCCAGACGCTCCCGATTGGCATCTCCTGCCACCCTGCAGAAATCCACTTCGTTGTCAAAATACGTATTCTCACGGATTATCGTCGACATTGCCACTCGCCTCTCCATAAAAAAAAATCAGTATTATTATAACTTTCCGGTTCCGGCCTGTCACTACACGATCAATTCCGCGCAAAGCAAAGCATTCGCCCCAATGTTGCTGCCAGCTCTCCGGCCTGCCTTACTGTGAATGGCCTGACCGGTACACTATCCGCAAGATCACTCCGTGCGCCCCAGCACCGCGGCGAGATCATCCGTGCTGAACGGTTTCGGCACAAAGGCGTCAAAATCCGCACCGGGTCCGGTGGTCTCCCCGACGCGGTAGGGATCGGCGCTCATCGCCGCGATGCGGATCAAATGTGCATCGGAGCGTCCGGACAGGCGGATCTGTCTTGCAGCCTCCAGCCCGCTGATGCCCGGCAGCATCACATCCATCAGAACGACATCATAATAGCCCTCCGATGACTGCAGGAATCGATCCACGGCCTCCTCTCCAGTGCGGACAACCTCCGCCTCCACATGGAAATTTTCAAGCTGAAGTCTGGCAATCTCGCGGTTGATCGCATTATCCTCAACCAGTAGAACACGCCGCGCGGAGCACCGCACATTTCCTTTGATATCCTGTATCGCGCCGTTTGCGGCACCCGCTTCCTGCTCCGCGCCGCTGTCCACGCAGCTATCCCCGTCTCTGCGCTCCGCGGCTTTTCCTTCTCTGCTCTCCGCACATTTTGCATCGGCCGTGGATCCTTTCCCGTCCGCGCTGTCCTGCTCAATGCTGCTTTCCTCCTGCCGGTCCCGCCAGCGCACCGGCACAGAAACTGAAATGCGCGTGCCCTTCCCCATCTGACTCTCGATTCGCATCTGCCCTTCCATGAGGCGCACCAGCTCCGCCGTGATCGCAAGTCCCAGCCCTGAGCCGCCGACGCCGTTCGGCGTTCGATCCGGTCCATCCGCCCGGGTGAACGGCTCCGTCGCCTTTTTCAGAAAGTCTTCTGACATTCCGACGCCGTTATCCTCCACGACAATCTGAATTTTGCCGCGATACGGTTCCGGTTCCGGCACGGTGCGGAAGGTAAACCCGACCAGACCGCCCGCCGGCGTGTACTTGACCGCGTTGGACAGCAGATTGATGCAGACCTGCGTCAGACGCTCCGGATCAATCTCAACCTCCGGACATGACTCACAGTCCGTGTGCGTGTGCATCGTGACCTGATTTTGCGAGGCGAGCGGCATCATGACTGCCAGCAGCTTCAGGGCAAAATCCGCGGTGTCGCGATAGGCCATGCGCAGTGCGAATCGTCCCGACCGGAGCTTAGCCATATCAAGAATATCGTCGATCAGCGTCAGCAGATGATCGGCTGAGACTCTGGACATAGACAGCAGCTCCTCCGTCCGCGGATCGTGCTTCTCCTGCTCCATGAGATCAAGAGCGCCGCGGATCCCATTGAGCGGTGTGCGCATATCATGGGACATACTTGAAAGAAAATCCCCCCTTGCGCGGTTTGCCTCCTCCAGCTCTCGGTTTTTTTGCGCCATCTCGCGGCTGTACCGGCGCTGCACCAGAATCCCCCTGATGAGCAGAACAAGCACGACGGCCGTCGTGACGGAAGTCCAGAGAATGGCCCTCCGGCTTCCATACATCTTCTCCGCCACAGTGAGCTGATAGCTGCCGCCGCGGGTATGCACTCCGATCGCGGTCTGGACCTCCTCCTGATTCAGCGACCGGATCGCCGCGTTGAGGACCTCGATCACACTGTGGCTGCGCCATAGCGCCATAAAACAATAATCCCGCGTCCGCCCGTATCCGAACTGCTCCTCCAGCCCTTCATTGTACGGACTCTGCAGATGGTAATTTGCGACATACTGGTCGGCGAACCAGATGTCTGCCTTGCCGCTTCGGACCGCCGTGAGGCAGGCATCCGTATCACTGCAGTAATCGAAGGCAAAATCATCCAGAAACCCGTCTGCCGTCCTGACATCGCCGGGCCGTCCCAGGATGACCGCGGCGACCGGAATGTCTTCGGATATCCTGGCTGTCTTTCTCCGCGCAGAATCAGACCTGTCTCCATCCTCCGCCGTGCCATTCCTGCCGACATTTCGGCGTGTCACTGCCACAATCGGATCCGAGAGAAAAATATCAGACCTGACAATTCCCTCCGCGGTGCCCCAGCCCGCATTGTCTGCATACGTAATATAGACATCCACCGCGCCGCCGCGAAGAAGCTGAAGCCCGCTCCGCCCTTCGGGAATCGGGACGAACCTGACCTGCAGCCCCAGCTCTTCTGCCGCGGTCCGCGCGAGATCAATGGCGATTCCCTCCGGCTCGCCGGTCTTTCCGCTGTCGGTGCTTCCATCTCCCTTCGCGTGTTGTCTTGTGATTGGATACTCATCCTTCTCATAACCGATCCGGATGATGCCAAGGCGTTTCACCAGCGCGGCCTGCTGCTCCGTGAGCACCGCTCTTACAGCCGTTCCGGCCGCTGCATTCCCTTCCTGCTCCTTCTCTGTCTGCGCCTGCACCTCCGACATGCTGCCACGGAATCCGCATAATCCAACAGCCGACAGCCCAAGGGAGAGCAGCAGGCACAGCCCCGCAGGGAGCACAAATCTGCCGAACCGTTTTATCTTACCCTGATTCATAACATCACCGCGATGATGCATGGCTTTCCTTTCCGATTTCCTTCATGGCACAGGTACGCCGGTTTTATGGTATACTCAGTGCATTTCCGGTGTAAAATTTCCTGCTTTTCTTGATTCAGAAGGATACCTCATGCAAGGAACAAGAACTCAGACAGTTGCTGTCAGACCGGCACCCGCCGCTCAGCAATCCGAACTCATCCCGTACCGCATCATCCGGAGCGGCCGCAGAACGCTCTGCCTCGAGGTGACCGCGGAGGGTGCCGTTCTCGTGCGTGCTCCATACCGCGCGACCAACGCAGAAATTCAGCGCTTCGTGACTTCGCGCCAGGACTGGATTCTCCGCAGCAGGGAACGCATCCGGGAGAGAAGACAGGCCGAAGATGCCTTCGCCGTGCCGCCCATCCCGCCCGCCGACGTACGTGCACTCGCGGCCAGAGCGCTGCGCGAAATTCCGCCGCGCACAGCCCGGTACGCGGAACTTCTGCACGTCACCTACAGCCGCATCACCATTCGCAATCAGACCTCCCTCTGGGGTTCCTGTAACGCCCGCGGGTCGCTCAGCTTCAACTGCCTGCTCATGCTGATGGACCAGCGTATCATCGATTATGTGATCGTCCACGAACTCTGTCACCGTCTGGAGATGAATCACTCCGCCCGCTTCTGGGCTGAAGTCGAACGGATCCTTCCGGATTACCGGGAACGCCGCCGGTGGCTGAAGGAACACGGCGGCGCCTACATCCGCGCCATGAAACAGGGCGCGCTGCAAAGCCTCCCCTCTTATGCGGACATGCAGTAATAAATATTGCGGCGTATGAAAGCAGGGCACCAGGAAAACTCCTTAAATTTCCAGCGGTGCGGCACCGCTGCCGTGGAATGAGACAAGTGCCGCCTGCACCAGAAGCCGCCTGTTCGTGCCTGCCCGGCCTGAGCAGGTCGCAAGCGTCAGGATCTGCGGTGATGTATCAAAATCCGGCATGTCTTCTGCATCGTCCGATTCTCTGACAGACCTGTACAGACCCCGCTTCAGCGCCTGCTTTCCATACGCGGACGCCAGCTCCGCCTCTTCCGCCGGAATCAGCATAAAATCATCCGTCTGCTCCGAAGCCGTGTAACAGGCAAAGATCCGGTATATCCGGATCCCGTCCTCCCTACACAGATAGATATACGGCTCCCGCTCCGCGAGCGATTCATCCTGCAGAAACAGCTTCAGACTTCCGAACCTCGACCCGTTCCGCATATTGTGGCCGTAGAGAATGAGATGCAGATCCGACAGATCCGCGTCGCAACCGGCATCGAGAAACACGGCCCCCGCCGCGTTTGCCGCGCCGCGGAACGTTTTCTTCAGATATTCCTGATTGTCCGTGCCCGCTGCCACCGGCTCGATCAGATCGACGGCGGGCACATAGAGAATGCCGGCAAAATTCGGATTGACCGCCCGAAGTCCCTCGTAATCCGCCGAAAATCCGGCGATCACCCGCTCCGCCTCGTCAGAAAGAATTGCCACATCATCTCTGTCCGCGCCGATCCGGGCAAGGGTGCCAGCCTGTTCTCCGCCGGACAGGACTGCATCTCCGGTGTTTTCTTCTGTTTCTTTGATCGAATAGAACCGCTCCAGCGCTTCCGCTTCCTTCTGCGCCTTCACTTCCTCCGACAGCTTCAGAGCAAACAGAACCGCCGCCACAATCACCCCGATCCCAAGGACAATGACAAGACCCAGGAGGAAACGGCTGACCGGCGTGAATTTTGCTTCCCTGAGTGCCTTCTTCAATACTTCTTTATCTTTTTTCTGATGACCCATAGAAACCTCCTGTCCCGCACTTACCGTGGCTCCGCGAAGGCCCTGTACAAAGGGTTCCATGCGGATCGAAGCGCCTTTACCGCCCGTACTGGTGGCTTTGTGACAAAGCGTTCACGAAACGAACTATAAGACGTCATCATCGTCTCATCATATCTTCTACGTCTTATCGTCTTCTTGCAAATAAGAGATACCCCGCCAAGGCAGCCAGTCCCGCCATCGCTGCGGCCCACACCGGTGTCACCATCTCCTGAAATACCCCCTTTGTGGAGAGCAGAAAAACCATCCCATTGACAATCGCATGACAGAGCAATGGAACAAAGATCCCGCCTGACCGTGCACAGAACATCGCGAACACCATACCCATGCCTGCCGCAAAGAGCATCTGACTGAGGTTCCCGTGATAAATGCCAAACAGCAGCGCCGAACCGATCACGGCTGCCCGGAGCCCGAGCTGCCGCTGCATCCGCCCGAAAATCACGCCGCGGAAAACATATTCCTCCGCGAGCGGCGTCACAATGCCGTACACCAGGAGTCCCGCCGCGAGCGGCGCACTATTCTCGGCCGCAGCCGCCTGCCCTGCTGCCGCATCCGCCTCCAGCAGGCCGGTGAGATAAAACAGGATGTTGATAAAGAGGGCAAGACAGACGCTGAATACCGCGGCGCAGCCCATACCCATTGGCGTCGTCAGATCTGCTCTCCCCGCCGTGTGCAGTCCGCCGGGTGCAGCTTCCAACCGGTTCTGCTCCTTTCCCGTGCGCGGAGGAAAAACCGGGATCCGCCCTCCCTGCGGATATACCGCAGCCAGACCGGCAAGTGCGGAAGCCGCAGCGAACACCACCTGTACGCTTCCCGGATACGCCGTGATGTAGTCTGCCACCGCGCCGCCCTGCCGCATCAGGGCAGAGCACAGGACAGAGCCAAGTGCCTGAACCAGCTCTCCAGCCAGCAGGAAAACCAGAAACGGAAGGAAGATCCGCAGTGTTCCGTTTCCTCTGCGCATGCTGTTCTTCATCCTCATACCCCATGTCCGTCCTGCAGTATCCGCCGGAGGTCCTCCACCGAATCCGCGATGAAATCCGCGCCGGCCTGCTCTAGCTCCTCCCTGCTTCCATAGCCGTAGGAGACGCCGACCGCCGTGACACGGTTGGCATGCGCGCCGTCGATGTCATAACAGCGGTCACCCACCATCGCAGTTTTCTCTCTGCACACCGCAGTGGAATCCTCTCCCCCAAGCAGGGAGAGCGCCCGCCGGACGACGATATCCTTGTCACTGCCGCGGGCGACGCCGTCCTCCTCCCGCGCCGGATCCGCGCCGCATACGACGTCAAAATACGGCATGACCTTAAAGTGCTGCAGCACCGTGAGCACGAGCGGTTCCGGCTTGCTCGACGCGACCGCGAGATGACGGCCTGCCGCCTTCAGGTCCTTCAGCATCTGCGCGATGCCGGGATAGAGCGCGTTCTCATAGACGCCGGTCACCGTATACCGCTCGCGGAAATAGGCCACAGCCTTCGCCGTCTCTGCCGTCGTGAGATGGTACTGCCTGACAAAGCTGTCGCTGAGCGGCGGACCGACGAAGGTACGGAGTCTGACAAGGTCCGGCTCGTCGATTCCGAGTTTCCCGAGGGCGTACTGCGCCGAGCGGGTAATTCCCGGCCCGGAGTCTGTCAGTGTTCCGTCAAGATCAAACAGTATATTTTGAAATTTCGTCATATCTTTCTTCGCTCCTGCCTCTGGTTGAATCTCCTGCCCCTGGCCCGGGCTTCTGATGCGCCTCCATCATTTTCTCACCGGCACTCACCCGATCTCCACTGCGTCCGTTCATGGCAGCGGAACAATTTCTCCGAGCGCAAAGCTGTAGATCAGCTTTTCCCGCACCGGAAGGCCGATCATCCGGCCGAGCGCCTCTGCGTAGCAGTCCAGCTGAATTCTATACCGATCCACCAGGATTCCGCTCTCCCGCACCCGATCCGTCTTGTAATCCACTACGGCGATCTGTCCGTCCTCTTCAAAATACGCGTCGATGATGCCCTGGATGAGAACGGTCTCCTCCGCCGGAAAGCTATCCTTCAGACGATTTGCCGGGATGCCCATCACGAACGGCTGCTCACGGCGCAGGCGTCCTCTCCGGTCCGCCGCTGCCATCCGCTCCGCGAGCTGCGTTCTGAGAAACGGCAGGATGAGCGAGGGCACAAGCAACGCTGCCTCCTCCGCCAGAATCTGCCCGGTCTGCACCAGCTCCGTTCTCCAGACAAGGAACGCATCCTCCGTCACGGATGCCGGATGCGGAAAACGGTGATAATCCAGAAGCTGCATGCACCGATGGATGATCGTGCCGCGGGCTGCGGAGGAAAAGTCTGCAGCTGCCGGAGCGCCTTCCGCACCGTTCCCTCCGCGATTCCGTCTGCCGGCATCGCTGCAGCCATGCGGCGATGCCGGCCCGCCCTCCGTAACGTTCTCTGTCACCCGCCTGCCTGCAAAGGTCGGCAGATACGGGTCCGCCGGCTTTTCCGGATAAAGGATCCTGCCGTCCTGCTGCCGCATTTCTCCTTCCTCCTCGCTCCAGGCGCTTCTCCCCCGCGCCTCCTTGAGTTCCGTAACCGTCGTCTTCGTGTACAGCCCTTTCAACGCGCCATGCGCATACTGCCAGGAGAAGCGTCTTTCCAGCTCCGTCCCGAGCACCGGATCGGGAAGCCCGCCGATGCCGTCCCGCAGCGCCTTCTGTGCCGCCTCCTGCACTGCCTCGCGCCGCTTTCCCAGGTCATACTGCTGCTTCTCCCGCTGAATGGCAAGATCCGTGCTGTCCCGCACTGTCACATCGACCGCCGGGTCCTCCCCATTCTTCTCCGCCGCCGTGATTCCATCCAGGATCAGCGTGAGATCGTCCGTGGCATCCATGATCTCGGACACTGGAATTTTGTCCGCATAGGCTGGCGTCCGAAGCTCCGCCGCCCTCTTCCTGGCATCGTAATCCTTCACCAGTCCGGTGAGAATCAGCTTCTCCTTCGCGCGCGTCATCGCCACATAGAGCACCCGGAGCTCCTCACCCATGCTATCCCGCCGGATCCGATCCGCGATGACCTCCTTCCGGAGCGTCGTGCTCATCACCCGTTCCTCCGGATCGGCAAAATCCATGCCGACCCCGAGGCTGTCGTCCGCAATGAGCCGCCCCTGTATGTCGCGTCGGTTCATCCGCTTCGCAAGGCCTGCCACAAAGCAGATCGGAAATTCCAGTCCCTTGCTCTTGTGAATGGTCATAATGCGGACGACGTCCGCATTCTCATCGAGCGTGTTGGCCTCTCCGAAGTCCACCTCCTGCGCCTTCATCTGATCCATATAGCGGAGGAACTGAAACAGGCCGGTGTACGCCGTCTTCTCAAAATCCCGCGCAATGCCGAGCAGCATACGCAGATTGGCCGCGCGCTGTCCGCCGGAGGGCAGCGCCGTGATGTAATCCTCATACCCTGTGTCGATCACCAGTCTGGCGAGAAGCTCATGAATCGGAAGTACCGTGCGGAGTGCGCGGTCCCTGTCAATCTGCTCCAGAAACCGGCGGCATTTCTCCGCGAGCGCCGGATCGCGCCCGTCCGCATCCTTGTTATATTCCCTGTCTCTCTGCCCGCATTCGCCGTCGGGCATCAGCACCGGCACCCCCGCATACTGGCAGACTGCCGTATAAAACTCCGTGCCGCGCTCCTTGTTTTCTGCCCGGATGAGGGCGAGTTCCTCCTCGTCAAAGCCGCCGAAATAGCCCCGCATCGCGCCATACAGCGGAATGTCCTGACGGGGATTGTCCAGCACGCGCAGATACTGGATTACCTCGCGGATCTCCTCTGTCTGAAAATATCCGGCCCGCGCCGCCACATAACAGGGCACGCCGTTTTCCTCAAACACGCTTCGGAAATCCTCGTCCCAGCCCGCAGTCGCCCGGAGAAGAACCACAATGTCGCCGTACCGCGCTGGCCGGAGTGCATGCGTCTCCTCATCCGTGACCGGATAATGTCCGACAAGCTCCCGGATCCGGAGGGCGATTGCCCTGGCCTCGATGCGCCGGCTGCTGTCGCTCTCCTCCTCTTCCTCCTCCGTCTCTCCCGCGTCCCGCTCCGTGCGGTTGATCACCAGCAGCTCCGCTTTCGCCTCTGGGCACGGCGGATACGAGGTATTCCCGGCCTTCAGCGCGGCTGCCCCGTCGTACTCCACGCCGCCGACCTCCGCCCGGCAGATATGCCGGAAAATCGCGTTGACCGGATCCAGTACCTCGGCGCGGGAGCGGAAATTGCGGTCGAGATCAATCCGCTCGTTCTCCGGATCATCCGGACGGAAGGTCCGGTATTTTTCCATGAAAATCTCCGGCCTCGCGAGCCGGAACTTGTAGATGCTCTGCTTGACGTCCCCGACCATGAACCGGTTTCGCTGCCCCCCGCTCTCGCGTGAGATCATACTGAGCAGCAGCTCCTGCACATCGTTGGAATCCTGATACTCATCGCACAGAATTTCGGCAAAATGTTCGCGGTATGTCTCCGCGGCAGGCCTCGCGTATACCTTGCCGTCCTCTCCCCGCCTGCAGAGGATCCGAAGCGCGAAGTGCTCAAGATCGTCGAAATCGATGACGTTCTTCTCCGCCTTTGCCGTGGCATAAGCTTCCATCAGCTTTTCCGTGAGACGCACCAGCTCCCGGAGCGGCCGTTCCGCCGCGTGCATCTTCCGGACCGTCTCGTCCGGCGAATCCGCGAAGAACCGCTCCGCCTCCTCCTTCAGCTTTTTCCGGATACGGGTTCTGGCGCCCGACACCGCATCCTTCCTCTCCGGATCCACATCCGTGTTGGTTTTCCGGATGGCGGGCAGCCTGCCAAATTCCAGACTGGAAAGGCCGGAGAGACCTTCCCACAATAATTTTGCCCGCGTGCTGTCTGCGTTATCTCCCGCTTCCCATCCGGATTCTCCGGCGAGCGCAAGCAGCCATGTCCGCTCCTCCGTCAGCATTTCCTCGTAAGGGTATGGCCCGCCCGCACTCTGGCAGAGCGCAATCAGCCCCGCATACTCCTGCGCGGCATCGGTCACCTCTTCCCGCAGCTCCTCCATACAGGCGAGAAACCAGGATTTCCGGAAAAGATCCTCAGTGTCTCCCACAGCGTAGTCCTCGGACCGCTCCGCCAGATACGCCTCCGGCCAGGGATGGGACATCGCACGCCGGTACAGCCCCAGAATCCGGTCGCGCAGCTCCGCATCCCCGACGCCGGGGCAGAAATAATCCGCGCACCAGACAAACTCCGGATCCTTCTCCGCGTATTGCTGCTCCAGCACCTCCGTGAGCGTATCGGACAGCAGGAGCTTTGCCTCCATCTCATCCATCTGCCGGAATCCCGGGTCGAGATCAATGTCGGCAAAATTATTGTGCAGCAGAAATGCGCAGAAGCTGTCGATCGTCGTGATCTGAGCCGTATGGAGCAGTGTCTCCTGACGCTGCAGATGCCTGTTTTCCGGATCCTTCTCCAGCCTGTCGCTGATAGCCTTCGCAATGCGCTCCCTCATCTGGGCTGCCGCCGCGCGCGTGAATGTCACAACGAGCAGTCTGTCGATATCCACTGGATTCTGCCTGTCCGTGATCAGCCGGATGATGCGCTCGACGAGCACCGCCGTCTTGCCGCTGCCAGCCGCTGCGGAGACCAGAATGTTGTGTCCCCGCGCGTCGATCACCTTCTGCTGCTGTGTCGTAAACTGTACTGCCATTTCTATACCCCGCTGCGGCAAAATCCGCTGCATCCGATCCGTTTCCTGTCATGCCCGGATCCTCTGCCGCGCCCTTCGCGGCATCGGATCAGTTTTCCGTCTTTGTGCCGGTCCCCGGAATGCGGGGATCATAGCCACACACCTCGCGGTACGGACAGTATGTGCAGGCGTTGTCCGCCCCGTCTCGGAACGGCTGCGCCGTGATGTTTCCCGCCAGAATCTGCCTCCCGAGCCGCACGCAGACTGCCCGGCTCGTCTCCCACAGAGCACGGTACGCGGCCTCCGTGAAGAGGCGCGGCGAGGCATACGGCGTCCCGTCCTTCTTCATCCGGACAGGGAGATACGCAGAATTTGCGCCGGAGGAGAGTCCGTGGTCGAGCATCTGCAGCACCGCCGGTTCCGCCGAAAGAATCCCCATCGGCTTCATGGCGCCGAGGCGGCTCCTGACGAGAGCATCGTGATCGCCGTCCTCCGGTTCTGCCACAAAGGGATCGCTCAGATGATAATAGAGCAGCGCCGCCGGCACCACGGCGCGGTCAGGGTATTTCTGACGGAGCCAGGACAATACCTCCTCCATATATACCATGAGCTGCAATTGCCGCCCGTCCGCCATCTTCCGCAGGCTCAGATCAAGCGCGCCGCTCTTGTAATCGAGAATTTTGACATACAGGCTATTTCCGCTCCCGGCGAGATCGAGCCGGTCGATGCGCCCGTTCAGATACATCCTTTCTGCCGCCGGGTCCTCCACGATATCCGGACTCAGGTCCAGCACCAGCCCCGCCGGAGAATCCGGCTCGGGGCCACCGAAAGACAGCTCGTATCCCCACCTGCCTCGATCTGCGCCTTCAGCGTCTCCACCGTCCGCGCCAGAATCCGCTGCATCCGGCGGACCGTGAACGCTCCCGCGGCGGTGGCGTAGCAGATGCGGTTTCCATACGTCTCCGTGAAACGCCGCACCGACTCTGCCGCCAGCGCGTCCCCCTCTTCCTTTGTAAACGTGCGCCAGGTGAGGCCGCGCTCTTCGAGCGCCGCGGCAAAATCGCTGAGCGCCGCGTGCATGATGGTTCCGGAATCGGAGGGCTGGAGCACGAACTCGGGCCGCTCCCGGAGACGCATCCCATACTCAAGGAACTGTCTCCGATAGCACAGCGCCATGTGCTCGAGCCTGGTCACAGAGCCGGACAGCGCCCTGCCGTACAGGCGTCCCGCGGCCTTACGGGAGAGCGGCCTGGGATCATAATGCCGGAACGCGGCCGCGAGCAGCTTCTCCGCCTGGTCCCGCACTGGCTTCTCCCCCTGTGAAACGACATAGCTGTAGATGGTCAGGAACTCCGCTCTCTGCCTGCCCCTCTCCCGATCCAGATGTTCCTCCGCCTCATCCGCGTCATCCACGCGCCCCGGGCCGCGGCTGCTCTGCTCCTCCGCTCCGTCAAACCGTCCCTCCGCGCACTGGCGCAGCGCGACCGCCAGATAAGAAACGGTGTCCTCTGCGCCGGTCAGCTGCGCGGAGGCAGGCCGTTCCTCCGGCCTCTGAATCCTGCCGCCCGGCGCCGCCTGCGGAAACAGACGCTGAAGCAGCGGGATGAGATAGGAGGGCCGCAGGCTCTTTCCGGCGCCGTCCGTGTCGGCGAACGAAACGATCAGCCTGCGCTCCGGCTTTGTCAGATTGAGATACAGGTACAGACGCTGCGTCATCATCTGGTCCCGCGGCGTCGGCGCAAGCTCAATGCCGGAGGAGGCGAGAAATTCCCGGTCCAGATCCGAGAGCAGCCCGCCGCCCGCCGTTCCTTTCGGGATACTTCCGTCGTTGACGCCGAGCACGAACAGCACCTTTTCCTGCGTCAGCCGCGTCCGCTCCAGATCGCCCGCCAGCACCACATCCGTCTGCTGCGGCAGCGTCCCGAGCCGGATCTCGTCAAACCCCGTGCGGAGCAGCGCCAGATAGTCCTCTCTCGAAATTGGCTCATCCTCCAGAAGGTCGTGAATCTGTGAGAGCAGATCGATCGCCGCCCGGTACACCTGCCGATACTCGTCCGCCCGCACCGTGTCCCCTTTTGCGTCAAACGCCGCGGCGAGCGCCTCCATCTTTTCCTGACAGCGGTTCTGCACCAGAAACTCCCACAGTGCCTCAGTCCGCTCTGCCGCGGTGCGCCGGTGCCCTGTCTCCTCCGTGAGGAGCGGAGACAGGCTCTCACACACCTTTTTGCGCATCGGCTCGAGGGCAGCATCGAAAGGCAGCATCCAGCGCTTTCGTCCGCGGATGCCGTGCGCAAGACAATAATTCTCAAGCAGATCCGTCTCCTCCGGTGTCAGATCCATCAGACCGCCGCGCAGATACCGGAAGACTGTCTCATAGCTGAAATCCCGGATCCGCACCTCCAGTGCCGCGCGGATCGTCTCCATCAGCGGATTGTGTACCACAGCATGGGTGAGATCAAGATAAACCGGGACGCCGTAAAGCGCGCCGGCTTCGCGCAGCAGATCCGCGTATGCCGCAAGATCGCCCGCCACGACGGCAAAATCTCTCCAGCAGTATCCCTCCTCCTTTGCGAGCATCTTCATGCGGATCATCATCTGACGCACCTCTTCCCGCTGCGAGGATGCCTCGAATAAGGATACGGCACATGCGGCACTGCTTCCGGCCGCCTGCCTGTCCACATACGCCGTCACCGGATACCGGAACAGCCTGCGCTCCAGGTGGGACAGCGCCGGGACAGCGCGGAACCGCCACGGTTCCCCTGTGAGAAATTCATCCGGCTCGCGCGGAATGTCTTTCTCCTCCGCCAGCCGTGTGAGGGACGCCACAGTCTTTCGGGTGAGATAGAAAAGGGCCTGTTCCTCTCCCGGATCCTTTTCCTGCTCCACGAGGGAAATCGGCCTGCCGCCGTCGTCCGAGAGGGTGAGACTGATCACCACCCGCCTCGCGTACTTCATCAGCTGGGCGATGACCCGGTTCTGCACCGGCGTAAACCCGGTGAATCCATCAAAAATAATCACGGCATTCCGCACGAGCGCCGAGCGCGGAACCGCCTCCGCCACCAGATCGAGCGTCTCCTCCGCGGTGATGAAATTTCCCTGCTCATACTCCTGAAAAGCCTGGTACAGCGCCGCCAGATCCGTGAGTCTTGCCCGCAGCGCCCCCCTCCCTCCGGCGAACGCCGCGAGTTTCTTCACATCGTCCACCGTGAGGTCATACTGCATGAATTCCGACAGGATGCTTTTCACTTCGGAAATATACCCCTGGCGGTGAAGATTTCCGCCAATCACCGGCAGACGATCCCCAAGCCGGTCTGCGAGGCGCTGCAAAATCAGGCTCTTCCCGATATCGTTCAGTACAGTGCGTGGATCTGTCCCGATTTCCTCGAAAATGCGGTGCGCAAGACGGCCGAAGGACAGCACATCCACATTCAGAATGCCGCCGGTCGGACTGGCGATCACGAGATCCTTCTGTGTCTGCATCGTGTACTGCTCCGGAACGATGAAAAGATATTGAACAGAAGAGAAACTGGCAAGAGACTGCTGCGCTTCCTCCAGAAACTGATGCTGAAGCCGGCAGCTCTTCCCGGCGCCGGACGCGCCGAAGAGAAAATGATATGGCATGAGATATGCCTCCATGAAAGAACCATCTGTCACCTGCGCGGATGACGCGCCTGGCCTTTCAGCCATGGCTTCATTGTAATATACTGCCAAAAAAATCGCCACAGACTAGGCAAGAATACAAAAATGTTTTAAGATCAGTGCGTATCAGAAGCGAATACGACGAGGCAGGCAGAATGTGCGGCAGCCCCGCGCGCCAGCTCCCCACGGGAGAGGCCGCGCGGCGTGCTGCCTCTCCCGTGCTGTCTGCCCGCGCAGGGAAGGAAAGGAGCTGTTTTTCATGGAAATATCACCGCTTCAGAAAGAAAGACTGAAATACCAGCCGAAACTGCCCGGCATGCTCCGGCACGGCATCGCTGACATCTGTGTCAAAGAGGGCGAGCCCACAGCAAGCGTTGCGGATCAGGACAAAATCAAAGCCTTGTTCCCCAACACCTACGGCAAGAAGGAAATCACTTTTCAGAAGGGTGCCAATACCTCTGTGCCTAAGAAGCAGGTCGTCGGCGTCATTCTGTCCGGCGGACAGGCGCCCGGCGGCCACAACGTCATCTCTGGTCTCTACGACGCGCTGAAGGCGACGGACCGCGAGAACGTCCTGATCGGATTCAAGGGCGGCCCGAGCGGCCTTGTCGATGACGATTACGTCGAGTTCGATGATGCGTTCATCGATGCATACCGCAACACCGGCGGATTCGATATCATCGGTTCCGGCAGAACCAAGATCGAGACACCGGAGCAGTTCGAGGCAGCTGCGAAGACCGCTAAGAAACACGGCCTCACCGCTGTCGTCATCATCGGCGGCGATGATTCCAACACCAATGCCGCGGTGCTCGCCGAATATTTTGCCGCGAACCATCTCGGCGTCCAGGTCATCGGCTGCCCGAAGACTATCGACGGCGACCTCAAGAACGATGACATCGAGTGCTCCTTCGGCTTCGATACGGCAACCAAGACCTACTCCGAGCTGATCGGCAACATCGAGAGAGATGCAAACTCCGCAAAGAAATACTGGCACTTCGTCAAGGTCATGGGCCGCAGCGCCTCCCATGTCGCGCTCGAATGCGCCCTGGAGACACAGCCGAACATCTGCCTGATCGGCGAGGAAGTCGCGGAGAAAAAGCTCTCCCTCTCCCAGATCGCGGATCAGATCGCGGACTCGGTGGAGCAGAGATCGAAGACCGAGGGCAACTTCGGCGTCGTGATCATTCCTGAGGGCATCGTGGAGTTCGTTCCGGAGTTCGGCACGCTGATCCGCGAGATCAGTGAGATGCTCGCCGGATCGAAGACTGAGGAATTCAATGCCCTGCCCGACTGGGATGCGAAGAAGGAATTCATCCGGAAGGGTCTGACTGAAGAGTCCTACAAGGTATTCGCCATTCTTCCGGAGTCCATCCAGAAGCAGCTCTTCCTCGAGAGAGATCCGCACGGCAACGTGCAGGTTTCTCTGATCGAGTCCGAGAAGCTCTTCGCCGAGCTTGTGAAGAACAAACTCGATGAGCGCAAGAAGGCCGGCACCTACAAGGGCAGCTTCAAGACGCAGTTCCACTTCTTCGGCTACGAAGGAAGATGCGCATTCCCGTCCAATTTTGACGCGGATTACTGCTACAGCCTCGGCTACAATGCATTCATGCTGATCCAGTATGGCTACACCGGATATCTCTCCAAGGTCTCCAATCTGTCGAGGCCCGCTGAGGAGTGGGTTGCAGGCGGTATGCCGATCACGAAGATGATGAACATGGAGCGCAGAAACGGCGAGGACAAGCCTGTCATCCGCAAGGCACTCGTCGATCTGAATGGCAAGCCGTTCCAGTACTTCGAGGCGCACAGAGCGGAGTGGGCGGCCAAGACCTGCTACACCTATCCGGGTGCAATCCAGTACTACGGACCGGCTGACGTGTGCGATCTGACCACCAGAACGCTGGCGCTCGAGAAGGGCTGATCCCTCTCCTGCTGCCCCGCATCCTAATTAAGAAAAGCCCATGGACAAGCTCCTCCCGGAGTCTGTTCCATGGGCTTTTCTGTTGATATGTTGCCCATTCCAATCAGGTTCACGGAATGGGGATTCTGTCATGTTTTCAGTTCTTCTTTGCCTTCTTTGCCTCCATCTCCTCGCCGAGGTTCTCACCCTGTGCAATCTGCAGATCGACGCCGGTATCGTTCGGCTCGCCTTCATCGAAGACATAATCCTTTCCGGGCAGCACCGCGTTCAGAATGATGCCGACCAGAGAACCGGTTGCAAGGCCGGAGAAGCTGATGGTCATGCTGCCGACCGGGATATTGATGGCACCCATTGCGCTGTTGCTGATGCCGAGGGACAGAACGAGGATCAGCGCCGCGATCAGGACGTTGCGGCTCTTGGAGAAATCACAGTGCGTCTCAACCAGATTCCGGACACCGACTGCGGAGATCATGCCGTAGAGCACGAGAGAAATGCCGCCGATGACCTCGGAGGGCATGATTTCAATGATAGCCGCAAATTTCGGACAGAAACTCAGGGCCACGGCGAACCAGGCCGCAAGGCGGATAACCGCCGGATCATATACCCTCGTCAGGGTCAGAACGCCTGTGTTCTCGCCGTAGGTGGTATTCGCCGGCGCGCCGAACAGAGAGGCGACCGTGGTGGCAAGACCGTCGCCGGTCAGCGTTCTGTGAAGTCCAGGGTCCTTGATATAATTGATCCCGGTGGTGGAGGAAATCGCGGAGATGTCTCCGATATGCTCCATCATGGTTGCAAAGGCAATCGGGACAATCGTGACGACCGCAGCGATCAGCTTGCCGTGATCCAGATTGCCGGAGGTAAACAGCGAGAACACTGTGTTCTCCGCCTTCACCGGCAGGCCGATCCAGGCTGAGTTCTGCACTGTCTCCCATTTGATGAATCCGCCGCCGATGGCGAGGTCATACAGAATGGCACAGCCGTAGGATCCGAGAACGCCGAGCAGAATCGGGATGATTTTGACCATGCCGCGTCCCCAGATGTTGCAGACGATGACTATGACGATGGCGACAAGGGCGATCCACCAGGTGTGCGGGTTCGCCAGCACAGTGTTTCCCGCGTCGTCCGTAGAGGTCTGCAGAATGTTGTTGAGCGCGGACGCCGACAGATTCAGGCCGATGGCGATGATGATCGGTCCCGTGACCACCGGCGGGAAGTAGCGCATGACCTTGTTCGAGCCAAACGCCCGAAACAATCCGGCGAGCACCAGGTACACCAGACCAGCGCAGGCGACGCCGAAGCAGGCGTAAGGAAGATCGTGACTCGGCTGTCCGTTTACCATCGGCGCAATCGCGGCGTAGCCTCCGAGAAAGGCAAAGCTCGAACCGAGAAACGCCGGAACCTTCCGCTTTGTGATCAGGTGGAACAGCAGCGTGCCGAGTCCGGCGAACAGCAGCGTTGTCGAGACGGAAAGCCCTGTCAGCAGCGGCACAAGAACCGTGGCGCCGAACATTGCAAACATATGCTGCAGGCCCAGGATGATCATCTTCGGCCTGCCCAGACTCCGCGCGTCATAAATGGCGCCCTCCTGCGCAGTAGATTGGAATGTACTCATTATTACCTCCTCCATAAGAATCACCGGTTCCCTGCTGCGCACCATACGTCCGCACCATACGGTCCTCCCGTATTCGTTTCGTCACATCCGCACATAAAAGGACACGACAGAGAAGAAATATCTTCCCTGTCGTGTCCTTCTATGTGCTGCCGTATGCATTCTGTCTTCCGGTATGATGTAACCCATGGCCAGCTCCCAGAAACCCGTGTCAACATTATCGGGTCCTATTCTACTGACCACAGGTTCCTTCGTCAAGAAAAAAGTCAGCGGTCCGTCCTCCTCCGGCGATAGCTGTGTCCCTTGTCCTTGTACATATTGAGATCAGCTTCCGTCATCATCCGGTCAAAATCGCATTCCTGCCCCCTGCTGTACGCATACCCGACCGCCAGACTGATACCGTTCCGTTCCGCGCTCTCACGGATGTGCTGAATCAGCATCAGGACATCCTTTTCCTGCATATTTTCCGTCACCACGACAAACTCATCTCCGCCCGTCCGGTAGACACACTTCTCCCCCGCGCATTCCCGCAGAATCCGCGCCGTATTGCAGATCAGTGTATCACCCGCGCGATGCCCCTGGGAATCGTTGACATTCTTCAACCCGTTGAGATCGATGGAAATGACGCCGAGGGAACCCTCTCCGCCCCAGGCCCGGATCGTCTGCTCCAGCATCCGGCGGTTTCCGGCGCCGGTCATCTGATCCCGCATGCTCTGCTCCTCCAGCAGATGCATTCCGTTGCGGTTCCGGATCATAATCGCGATAAAATCCGTCAGGGTGGACAGAAGCAGACTGGCCAGCCGGAACGTATTCTCCTGCGGATTGATCACCATGGTAAACCCTTCTGTCCTGCCCTGCAGAGTCAGCTGGCCGGAGACAAAACTGCGCATGCCATAGATGGGAAGCGAAAAGTCAGGATTCTCCTTTTTGAATGCCCCGATATCGCTGACAAGAACAACATGATGCAGCGCGAAGGCCCGGTACAGAGCCCCGACGGCTGCCCGCGAAAGGCTCTGGAGATCATCCCGCAGAGGCATGACACCAGGCGCGGTCCATTCATAGGTGGCGCTGACCGTATTATCATCGTGCTCCTCGAAAATCAGAAAACGCTCCGGTTTCAGATTCTGGGAGATACACTCGATGATCTTCTCGATTCCCCGGTCAGGATTTTCCTCTGCCATGCCGACCGAGATGGCCTCGTTTGCCCTTGCCTCCTGGTAAATCAGCTCGTGATCCTTCGCCAGTGTGTTCATATATTCACTCAGATGAAACGCAATGGTGAACCGCAGCGAGCGGCCCTCCCAGGAGATCAGAACGGAGCGGATCAGGAGATTTTCTCCTGTTCTGCCGCTCAGATGCGTTGCAGCATAGAAACGATCCCGCCGCAGAACCATATTCGGGCAATCCCCGCAGGGCGCGTTCTTTCCCTCCAGCACTTCATAGCAATGCTTCCCTGCGATCGGTTCCTCCGGCCCGATTCCCGTGTCCCTGCGAGCGGCCTGATTGAGATAAAGCAGCTCATAGGTCTTCGGATCGCTCACCACGATGCTCTCCGGCATGACATCCAGGGTATCCCGCCGGAAGGAGATGTTGTCCCCCGCGGAAAGATCTTCCCTGGTGTTCAGCTTTTCCGACTGGGAGAGACGGCTGGTGAGAAGGCGGAGCAGATCGTCCAGCCCGCTCACCTCGGAACCGAATGCAAGCGCCCGTGTCATAACCGGGATCGTCTTCAATCCCTGCTTTCTCCACAACTGCCGCAGCATACCCGCTGCGGCGTCAATTTTCTCCTCTGCATCTCCCGCACTGCTTCTCTGGCAGAAGCAGAGAAAACAGCACAGACCGATCCGGGCAATAGCCCATCCGGGGGTCATGCTTTCCCGGAAAGCCTGCGCGAAGCTTCTCAGAATGACAGCTGCCTTGTCCGGTTCGTCCTGCATCGTCCCGGCATAGACAGGGACATCGAGCAGGACGCCGACATAGTCAGTATGATGAAGACGATATTGATCGCCATACTTAAGACCTGCCTCGAGGGCGCCCCGATAGCTGAGGCATCCGGTATCTGCATCGAGCAGCCCCAGGGGATCCTCCTCCTGTTTTTCCGGCGCGCTGCCAAGCAGTTCCACAATCCCGGCAACTTCCTTTTCCTCGTACCATGGTATCCGGTCCACGCGGCTCCTGATAATATGGCCGCCGCACACTACCTGCTCCATGATTTCCGATGCCGGACTGCCCTTCGTCAGGATATCCTGCTCGGCCTTTTGTGACGGGGCTGGCTCAATCTGCCATCCGAGCTCTGTCTCCGTCCGCCCGAGAAGCACGGATTCGTCGCGGATTCCCATCTGCCGGAGAAGAGCGGCGCTTACCCCGAGAATATGTCCCTCCCGATCCTTCCAGAAGAAGGAGTAGGGAGAGCAGAGACGGAGTGTGCGGAACAGACTGCTGTCCCTGGTGACCGCAGGCGTCCTGCCGCTGCAGGCTTCGACTCCAAAAGATCGGCAGAAGACAGGCAGCAGCGTCCTCCTGTCCTCCTTCCGCTCCCAGAAATCTTCCCGCTCACAGAGCAGAATATTGTGCGTAAGGCTTTTGTAAATCTGCAGCGCTTCAAAGGTTGTCCACCGGAAGCTTCCGTCTTCCTTCCGTACGCGAAACAAATCCGCTGTATGGACAGTATCTGTGCGCCGCATCTCTTTCTCAAGATGCTCCGGCTGTAGGAATGTAAGGAACCGCTCCCTATCCTCCGGATATACCTGCGTCCCGGCGAAGTTCGCGGCATACTCTGATACAGACAGAGAGGATTCCTCATGCAAAAGTCCCTCATGGCTGCTCTGCAGGGCGCGTATTTCATTTTTGCCGCAGTCGATCAGGTAAACTCCGTCGTAGAGCTGGAAGGTGTCTCGGAGCACCTGATCCCACTCCGACGCATCGTGCAGCACCGATTTGGAGCTGATATTGTATATGTGTGCTGTACCGACCCAGTTATCCTGTCTTCCGGAGAGCCAGCGGACCGTAACCTTCAGGTACTGCCCGTTGTCCTCATAGATCAGGGTCTCCTCCGCCCGGGATTGAAACGCTTTCGTGAGAAGCTGCATGAAGCGGCCGCGAAATGGATATCCCGGGGCGTTCAGATTGGCATTGGCCTCCTCCATATCCTGCGTGCCTGTGCTTCTCAGCTCCCGCGAGTACGCGTCATTCTCCACCAGCAGACGGATCTGCTTTCCATCAAAACGGAAAATCGCGGTCGGAGTCTCCGTGGCGACATTCACCTGTTCCGCGGCATCCAGCAGCTCTTCCTCCTCCGCACTCTCCGTTCTGATTCCCTTGCGATACAGGAATTCCAGAACATCCTCCAGGACCATCGGGCGCCCGTAATAATACCCCTGAATTCTGCCGCATCCGATCCGCTCCAGAAAGGCGACCTGCTCCGCGGTCTCCACGCCCTCTGCCAGCGTCTGCACGCCCAGCATCTTGGCCATGATCACGACAGCCATGATAATCTGCCTGCTCCGGTCGTCAAAATGTCTGAAGAAGCCCATATCGATTTTGATGACATCGAAGTGATAATTGTGGAGTGAGTTGAGAGACGAGTATTCGTTTCCGAAATCATCCATCCAGACCTGATAGCCGGCATCCTGGAACTGCTGAATCGCCGCGGTCATGCCGATCCGGTTGCGAAGCATAACCCGCTCCGTAATTTCGATGCAGAGCAGACTGCGGGGAATCTGCATGCGTTCCATCAGCGTCTCGATCGTATGGAAGGGATTCGCGACCTCAAAATCATATCCCGACAGATTGATGGACACCGGAATCAATGAAAGTCCATTATCCATTCTGTCACGAAGAAGCCTCGCCACCCGTTCAAACACAAAGCGGTCGAGCCGGTTGATCAGCTGGGCTTCCTCCAGAACCGGCACAAAAACGGCCGGAGAAATCGTCCCAAACTTCGGATCCTCCCAGCGGGCCAGCGCCTCAAAGCCGCACAGACAGCCTGTCATGGTCCGGACAATCGGCTGAAAGAACACCCGGATGTAGTGCTTTTCCAGCGCTTCCCCGAAATGGCGCAGGATAAAGGTCTTCTGGCCGATGCTCTCTCCCATGGTGCTCTGATAGACGATCACCGTCCGATTGCCGTCTTTCTTGATGCTGTCGCAGGCAATCTTGGCCATATCGAAAGCATGCCGGAGGTCTTCCATGGAATCGTGATTCGTCGGACGATAGATTCCCGCCTTCAGCTGGATGGCGTCGTTGTCAATGAAGAGATTGACCTCATTGCAGACCTGTTCCAGTTTCGCTTCCAGGCCATCGGATGGCAGCAGCGCCACAAAATGATCTGCCATCAGATGTCCCACCAGCGCTCCCGGAAAATGCTCCCGGATCGTCTCCGCAATCATCCGGATACACAGATCCCCTCGGTGCATTCCATAGAGGCGGTTATATTCCTTGAAGCGCGTGACATCCAGACTTACCGGGCAAAATCTTCCCAGCGTGCCGTCGTCCTTCCTCGCCACGGCGCGGCGCAGAGCCTCTCTGAAGAAATCATGCATGCCAAGAAGATTGGTGTTTTCGTCAGATTTCCTGTCTTCCGCGATCTGCTCGTCCGAAAAGAACTGAACGAGATACACTCTGCCAAAGGCCGTATCCTGCGGACTCCCGACTGCCTCCGCCTTACGGAAATGTTCTTGCCGTGTCAGATAATGATAGGTAATATGAAAGCGGCCGGTCTCCGGATTCATGATTTCCGCGATCGGTTTATAGTCTTCCGGAACCATCATGTTCTGGAAGCGGGAGGCGCAGAACGACAGAAATTCCTCCTCCGAGTCGCACTCATACAGTCTGGCGGCCGGTCTGCTGGCAAAGATGACCCGCTCGGTCCCGTCCGCCGCGAGCATGAGAACACCCCCCTCGAGAAGGTCATAATTCTGATGATACATCTCCCGCGCGCTGTCCGCCGTCATATTCCTGTTCTCCATCACCTTACGCCGTCATCGAAGAACGATTCCCCGGAGGCATCCTCCAAAACCACGCCCGGAGCAGCGGTATTCCCGCTTTCTGCCGGTTTCTGTTCTGCGGTTTCACTCATTTTCTGTGCGGCATCGATCATATCGAGTCCCTGCTGCACCAAATCCTCCATGGATTCCTGCCCGGACGATGATGCCCCGGCGGCATCCGCTTCTGTATCAGTCTCTTCTGCGCCGCCGCGGTCAGCCGCGGAATCCACCGTGCTGTAATGCGTCTCGTGCGCATCTCCGCGCAGGATCTCCGCCACCCTGGAGACCGATTCCGCCACAGTGTCCTTCACCTTCCCGGCTGTCTCTCCGATGGTGTCCAGAACCTCGCCGCCCTTAGGTCCGACTGCTTCCTTCACGCGGGGCATCACCTCCTGCGACACCTTGTCCGCCACCTGCTCCGTGCCCCTGCGGATCGTCGTGTACGCTCTCGAGGCAAAATCCGTGCCTTCCGCCTCTGTCCCGCTCTCAGTTTCCTCCTTCGCGGCGCTCTTTTTCATTACTTCGTAGACGCCGACCGCCGCGGCGGTAAAGATCGTGGCACCGGCCAGAAACTTCCCGAATTTGCTCATTGTCAGATCTCCTTTCCTTCCTGTCTGTCCTTTCTATCACCATTTCCCGTTGAAAACATACTGATCCATTCTGCGGAAGGCTTCCTCGATCCGGGTCAGCGGAGAAGCCAGATTGAGGCGGATATGGGTCGCCCCGTGGAACCGTCTGCCGTCCTGCCAGCCAATGCCGTAATCCCAGCCGCGCCGCAGCAGCTCATCCATAGTCTTGCCGTGCCTGCTCAGCCACGCGCCGCAGTCCAGGAACATCATGTAGGTCCCCTCCGGCTTCATAGCTTCAACCCCTTCCAGTCTGTCCCGGATAAAGTCACTGGCAAAATCCACGTTGCCGGTAAGCACCTCGCACAGCTCGCTCACCCACTCGTCGCCGGTTTTGCTGTAGGCGCCGATCAGGGCGTGCTCCGACAGCACATTCATCGAATTATAGACGAGCTTGCGGCTGATGCTGTGCACCCGGTCGCGGATCTCCGGGTTGTAAATTATGCTGTAGCTTCCCACGAGTCCCGCGAGGTTGAAGGTCTTGGACGGCGCGTAAAAGGCGATGGTGTGGTATTTTGCCCAGTCGCTGACCGACTGCGCCGTCGTGATCCGGTGTCCGCCGAGGATAATGTCCGACCAGATCTCGTCGCTGATGACCCAGCAGTGATTCTTCTCGTACACCGCCATGGCCTTTCCGATTTCCTCCCGCGTCCATACGCGTCCGCAGGGATTGTGAGGATTGCAGAAGATCGCCACATGAATATGGTTTTCCCGGATCTTCCTGTCCATGTCCTCGTAGTCCATACGCCAGATGCCGTCCGCGTCCTTCTTCAGCGGGCTGTGGACAATGTGATAGCCGTTTGCCTCGACGCTTCCGGTGAATCCGATATAGGTCGGGCTGTGCAGAAGAACCGGATCGCCGGGAGTGGCAAACACCTTCAGTGCCGAGACAACTCCGCCGAGGACGCCGTTCTCATAGCCGATCTCATCCTTCGTGATCCCCGTCACGCCCTTGCGGATTTCGTGCCAGTGAATGATCGCGTCAAAATACTCGTCGGTCGGTTCAAAGTATCCGTACGCCGGATGCTTCGCCCGCTCGATGATGGCAGCCGGAATCGACGGAGCCGTCGGAAAATTCATATCCGCCACCCACATGGGGATGAAATCGAACCCATCCTTCGGTTTCCCGGGCGCGAACCCGGATCCGCCGATTCCATCGACTGCGATCGCATCGTGATTATGCCGGTCCATGATACTGGTAAAATCGTACTTCATAGGCACCTCCGTTATGTGATGTCATGGTAGCACGCATTCCAGCTGAATTCCAGATTAGCGTCCCGCTTTCTCATATCTCTGCCGCCACCCATCCAATGAACACGATGAACACGACCATGAACACGATTCTGCTTCGCCGCGTCTTGCGCTTCCGCCGACAGCGTGCTACTCTAATGATTAACCGTTTTGGTCAATTTGGGGGTTGTGCCATGATGAACGATAAGTTCTTTGATCTGAAGAAGGAAAAGCAGGACCGCATGATCAATGCGGCTCTCAAGGTCTTCGCGCTGAACGGCTACCGCCACGCGAGCACGGACGATATTGTGCTGGAGGCCGGAATCAGCAAGGGGCTGCTCTTCCACTATTTCGGAAGCAAAATCGGACTCTATGAGTTTCTGTTCGACTACGCGTCGCATTTTGCCGTCGTGGAGCTGCAGTCCGGCGTCCGCCGGGAGGAGACTGGTTATTTTGCCATCCAGCGACAGATCGTGGCTGCCGAGACGACACTCCAGCGGCAGTATCCCTATATTATTCTGTATCTCGACAGTGTGCTCCGGGAAACCAGCGACGAAGCGCTCGATGCCGTCGCGGATGCGAGGCACCTGATCTCAGACTGCTACGACAGTCTTCTCCAGAACGCAGACTACCAGAAGCTCGGCTTCGACGGGCCGGAATCAGACGGCGCCCGCCGGCTGGACAATCTCGTGCGCTTCACCAGACAGGGCCTGCTCCGGTCTCACCTCGAGGACACAGACTTCTCCGCCGATGCCCTGCAGAAGGAGATCGGCACCTATCTCGATTTTCTGGAAAAAGTATTTATTAGGTAAGCCACGCGGCGCACAGACATTCCGCCCCTTCCCGGATCTGCTCCTCCGTCAGGGCAGCATAGCCGAGAAGAATCGTCGGCCGCTGCCGGAATTGTTCCATGTCCCGGACCGAAATGCCCGGAATCAGGTTTTCTCCCATCGGGTAGACCCTCACGCCGTCGCAGGAGGCGCCTCGCGCCAGTTCCTCCTCCCGCGCCCAGCAGGCCGGAAGCGGAAGCGGGTCACATTTTTCCGTGAGCAGGAGGTGAAGTCCCGCTCCCTCGCCGTTCACGTCAAACCGGTCTGCGAGCGGTTCCAGTGCCGCGAGCAGCACATCCCGCTTTCCCCTGTAGCAGGTCCGCATCTTATTTTGATAGCGTTCAAAATACCCCTCCCGGATAAAACGGTCGAGAAGCCGCTGATCCAGTCTCGACACGGTGGAGGAGAGAAAGTACAGAGACGAGCGATAGCGGCGCATAAGCGTATCCGGGAGCAGCATGTAGCTGACGCGGATGGCTGGTGCGATCGACTTGGAGAACGTCCCGATATAGATCACTCTACCGTCCCGGTCTGACGCCCTGAGTGAGGGAACCGGTTTGCCGCGGTAACGGAACTCGGAATCATAGTCATCCTCGATCAGAAAGCGTCCCTCCTGCTCCGATGCCCAGGACAGAAGCTGAAGCCGCCTTGCGATCGGCATCGTGATACCCGACGGATACTGATGAGACGGCATGACATAAGCGAGACTGCATTGCTGTTCCCGGAGAGAATCCGTGCGCATGCCTTCCGCATCCATCCGGACCGGCGCCACGGTCCAGCCAAAGGCCTGAAACAGACGGGCCGCGCGCAGATAGGTGACATATTCCATCCCGATGACCGGCTGCCCGCAGGTGTGAATATCATGCTTCTCCGCTGTCCTCGTATCGTCCGGAAAATCCCGGTGCCCTGGCGTGTGCACTCCATCCGGATCCAGCCTGAGCAGCCGGCATAGCAGCATAAGCAGATAGTCATTTCCAGCGCCGATCACCAGATTGTCCGGATCGCAGAGCACGCCGCGCGAGGTATAGAGATAATGCGCGATCGTCTCCCGGAAGGAGCGGTCGCCCTCCGGCTCTCCCAGTGCAAACATCTCCGAATTGGCATCCACCAGATTGTCCCTTGTGATCCGTTTCCAGGTCGCATAGGGAAATTGCGTCATATCAATCCGGCGGGGAGAAAAATCAATGCAGACCGGATTTTCCTCCGCCTGCCGCGGACTGACCGCATCCTCTCTAACTCTGTGTTCCGGCTCCGTCTGACACCGCACCGTCGCATGCTTTCCGTCCGCGCGTTCCGCTTTCATCTGACAGGGTGCGCCCGATTTCTCCCCTTCCAGATATTCCATGGCCGCGACATAAAAGCCGCTGTTCTTCCGTGAGACGAGATACCCCTCCGAAAGCAGCTGATCATAGGCCGTCTCTGCTGTGCTCCGGGAAATAGAAAGATACGCGGCGAGCGCCCTCGTCGAGGGGAGCTTCTCCCCCGTCCGCAGGTGCCCGGCGCGTATCTCATCCCGGATATATCGATAAATCTGTTCGTATAGATGATCTCCGCCGCCGGAGGTCAGTGTGATACCCAGCTCCTTCATTTTGTTACCTGTTTACATTTCCATGAAGGCCTCTGACTGTCAGTGACAGGACAGCCTTCCGGCACCCCGCGGTCAGTCATGAAGCATCTCCGCGATACTGCTGAGATGCTTCATAACTGACCATTACTGACCAGATTTCGCCGGCAATACAAAGGAACTCTTGAGCGTCACGATGCGGTTGAATACCGGCGCCCCTTCCTTAGAATCCTTGGGATCCACGCAGAAGAAGCCGCTGCGGACAAACTGGAAGCGGTCATACGGCTTCGCCTCGCGCAGTGCCGGTTCCGCAAAGGCATGGCAGACCGTAAGGGAATGTGGATTGAGATTGAGCGAGCCGTCCTCGTTATAGACCCCCTTCGTCTCGTCGATCAGATTCTCATACAGTCTCACCGTAACCGGAACCGCTGTGGCCGCATCCACCCAGTGAATGGTCCCCTTGACCTTGCGCCCGTTCGGACTGTCTCCGCCGCGGGTCGCCGGATCATAGGTGGCGTGAATGACCGTCACCCTTCCGTCCGCGTCCTTTTCGCAGCCGGTGCACCGGACAAAATACGCGTTCATGAGCCGCACTTCATTGCCCGGGAACAGCCGGAAATATTTTTTCGGCGGGTTCTCCATGAAGTCCTCACGCTCGATCCACAGTTCCCGCCCAAACGGCACCTCGCGGCTTCCAAGCTCCGGGTTTTCCTTGTTGTTTTCCACCGGCAGAAGCTCCGACCTGTCCTCCGGATAATTATCAATCACCAGCTTCACCGGATCGAGCACCGCCATCATCCGGCGGCAGGCCGGCTTCAGATCCTCGCGGATGCAATACTCCAGCATCGCATAGTCCGAAACCGAATTTGCCTTCGAAATACCGGACATTTCCACAAACCGGCGGATCGAAGCAGGTGTGAAACCGCGTCTGCGCAGTCCCGCGATCGAGACAAGACGCGGGTCGTCCCACCCGTCGACAATGCCGTCCTCAACCAGCTTCTTGATATACCGCTTGCCGGTGACGACGTTCTTCAGATACATCTTCGCGAACTCAATCTGGCGCGGCGGATTTTTGAAGATCCCCGGCTCGCGCACCACCCACTCATACAGCGGGCGGTGATCCTCAAACTCCAGCGTGCACAGCGAATGCGTCACGCCCTCGAAGGCGTCCTCCAGCGGATGGGCAAAGTCGTACATCGGATAGATGCACCACTTATCTCCGGTGTGCTGGTGATGCAGATGCGCCACACGGTACAGAATCGGATCGCGCATGTTGATGTTCGAGCTCGCCATGTCGATCTTCGCGCGGAGCGTCTTTGTCCCGTCCGCAAATTCGCCGGCCCGCATGCGCTCAAAGAGGTCCAGATTCTCCTCCACGGAGCGGTCCCGGTTCGGATCATTTCTGCCCGGCTCCGTCAGCGTGCCGCGGTACTCCCGGATCTCGTCCGCCGACAGATCAGAGACATACGCCTTCCCCTGGCGGATGAGAATCAGCGCAACCTCATACATCTTGTCAAAATAATCGCTGGCATAGAAGAGACGGTCCTCATAGTCCGCGCCGAGCCACTTCACGTCCCGCTGAATCGCGTCGACAAACTCGTTCTTCTCCTTCGTCGGATTCGTATCGTCAAACCGCAGACTGAACTTTCCGCCATATTCCTTCGCGATTCCATAGTTCAACAGAATCGACTTGGCGTGGCCGATGTGGAGATAGCCGTTCGGCTCCGGCGGAAAACGGGTCTGCACATGGTCATAGACTCCCTCCGCGAGATCCTTGTCGATCTCATGTTCAATGAAATTCCGGCTCTCCTTCTCTTCCTGTTTCGCTGCAGCTCCATCTTCACGGTCGGTCCCGCAGCAATTTTTCTCCTCTGACATAATCTTCATCCTTATTAGTATTGTATTGTAACTATGCAGCACCTCACCTGGAATCCGCGCTGCGAATCCGGGATGAGGTGCTGCATCGCTTACGTATTGTTGGATCTGTTTTTATACCCTGAACCGCTTCCCTTGCGTTACCCGGGTTTAGTCATTTGCATCGGAAGAATAGTTCGGCGCTTCCTTTGTGATCTGAATGTCGTGCGGATGGCTCTCGCGCAGCGCGGCCGACGTGATCTTCACGAAGCGCGCATTCCGGCGCAGACTCTCGAGATTCGGCGCGCCGCAGTATCCCATTCCGGCGCGGATGCCGCCGATCAGCTGGAATACCGTATCCTCGACACTTCCCTTGTACGCCACACGGCCCTCGACGCCCTCCGGCACGAGCTTCTTGGCGTTTTCCTGGAAATACCGGTCCTTCGAGCCGTTCTCCATCGCGGCAATAGATCCCATGCCGCGGTAAACTTTGTACTTTCTGCCCTGGAAGAGCTCGAACGCGCCGGGTGCCTCATCGCAGCCCGCGAAGATGGAACCCATCATGCAGACGCTTCCGCCCGCCGCCAGTGCCTTGGTCAGATCGCCGGAATACTTGATGCCGCCGTCAGCGATGATCGGAATGCCATACTTGTCCGCGACCTCATAGGCATCCATGACCGCCGTCACCTGCGGAACACCGATGCCGGTGACAATACGGGTCGTGCAGATGGAACCGGGTCCGATGCCGACCTTGACCGCATCCGCGCCGGCTTCGATCAGTGCCTTCGTGCCCTCGCCGGTCGCCACATTGCCGGCGATCACATCGAGATCCGGGAACTTCTCCTTGATCATGCTGAGGCAATGCAGCACATTGGCTGAATGGCCGTGCGCCGAATCCAGCACCACACAGTCCACTTTCGCATCGACCAGCGCGGAGACGCGGTCCAGGACGTTAGCCGTGATACCGACCCCGGCGCCGCAGAGAAGTCTGCCCTGATCATCCTTGGCGGCCAGCGGATACTTGATTGTCTTCTCAATATCCTTGATCGTGATGAGCCCCACGAGATTGTAGTCGTCATCCACAAGAGGGAGCTTCTCCTTCTTGGATTTTGCCAGAATCTTCTTGGCCTCGTCGAGCGTGATGCCGCGCTTTGCGGTGACGAGATTCTCCGAGGTCATGCACTCGCGGATCGGGCGGGTGAAATCCGTCTCGAACTTGAGATCCCGGTTCGTGATGATGCCGACGAGCTTTCTGCCCTCTGTGATCGGCACGCCGGAGATGCGGAACTTCTGCATCAGATCCTCCGCGTCCTGCAGCGTGTGCTCCGGAGAGAGAGAGAAGGGATCGGTGATGACCCCGTTCTCGGAGCGCTTCACCTTGTCGACCTCCTCAGCCTGCTGTTCGATCGACATATTCTTGTGAATGATGCCAATGCCGCCCTGCCTGGCCATGGCAATTGCCATCCGGCTCTCCGTGACCGTGTCCATGCCTGCGCTCATCATGGGGATATTCAGCCTGATCTTTTTGGTCAGATGCGTCGTGATATCCACCTGATTCGGCACCACGTCGGAATACGCGGGAATCAGCAGTACATCGTCAAAAGTAATACCTTCCTTAGCAATTGTGGCCATACAGGCTCCTCCTTCAAGTCGATTTGATTATTCTGTCCAGCCTCAGTCTAGATAAAACTTCCTCGGAAATTTCTCGTGCAGCGCCTGCGCCAGCTCCGCATCCGGTTCGATCAGGATCCTCTTGTCGGCAAAATACAGCGCATACCGCGGGTCAGGCTGCTTTTCCACCTTGGAACTGTAATCGAGCGTCTTGAGATCCTTGTCCTTATTCCGATAATTGTCGAGATGATAGGAGCGCACCGGTCCGCCGATCTGCATATCGTCGAGATTGTACGTGCCGAGTTCCTTTCTCGCCTCCTTCTTCATGATCCGGGCGACATGCAGCTCCTTGTCAAAATAGGAGTACTCATACTCGATCTGTGTCATGCGGCTCATCCACCATGTGACAAAGACAAGTACCACGCCGATCAGAAGTGGGATAAACCCTCTGACCATTCCCATCATCAGAAAAAGAGCCGTCACGATCCAGAGAAACACATACAATACCTTCGTTCCCGCCCCCGCCCGGCTGGGCACCACATTTTCAATTACGCCGCGTTCCGATGAATCCATACCTTCCGCTCTCCTGTCAATTGATGATTTAATAATCGTAATGCCAATTTCCGCATATGCCGTACAGACTGTCTGTATCGTAAACTACTCACTTTTTGATTGCAAGTCCTTCCAGGCAAACAAAAGCAGGCTGTGAGTCTTTTCAGAAAAACAAAATCGGGCAGAACAGATGAAATCTGCCCCACCCGATACGGCGGTTCTGCCGCCGTTACTATTCATGTTCCCACAGGAAGTCGACCATATAGCGGGCTTCCGGAAGGTGCTTCGAATTACCGATCACACCCACGATCGGCACCGCGTTCTGGTAAAGCCCCGATTTTGTGAGGTACGGACTGTCTGTCATAATGATTCCGACCGGAACCGGATCCTTCATACTCTTCGGGTCCGGCCTTTTCCAGGTACCCCTCTGTTCTGCCGCAGCCGCCTTTGTCTGGCCCGAGATGTCTGCGATCGTGCCGGAGACGAACGGCGTATCCTGCGTCCCATCCGCCGTATAATTCTGCCTTTCCTCGATGACCGCGCGGTCTACATAATAAAAATACGGCTCGTATTTTGCAATCTGCTTCTCGTTCAGAACATCCCGGAGGTCCATGTACATATCCGCGATGGCATAGCTCTCATAATTCCAGGCGTCCGCGCACAGCACATCGACCTGCTGCGCGGCCACATAGACCATGACCTTCTGTGCCTCGGCGATCTCGTACTGGTCCGTCGAGCCGCCGGGCGTGATATGTCCGCCCGTGCTCAGCATCAGCGAGCTGGTCTTGAGATTGACTCCCATATAATCCGCCAGCGGCTGCTCGAGCCACTCCGACGGGTCCTGATAGGCCTGCTCACTCTCCGCATTGAGCAGGACAAGCCCCGCCGCCTGCGGCTTATTGGTCACCCAGGTGCGGATCAGCATCACAAGCAGGACGATCATGCCGGCAAAAATAATCACCGGTATCTTATAGTATCCCCAGAACCAGACCAGCTTCTCCTTCCCGCTCTTTCCCTCGAGCATCTTTTTCTGATTTTCAAAATCTTCCTTCAGCGTCATGCCCTGTTTCCTCCCGCGCTGAGAATCCTGCGACTCCTTCTGTCACAACTGCGTTGTGACAAATATATCATAAATCGCGCGGATTGCCGTCTCAAAATCCTGATTATCCACGGCAATGATGATATTGAGTTCGCTCGAGCCCTGATCAATCATGCGGACGTTGACATGCGCGTGCGCGAGCGCGGAGAAGATGCGTCCCGCCGTGCCGCGCGTGCTCTTCATGCCGCGTCCGACGACCGCGATGAGCGCGAGTCCGGAGTCGATCTCAATGCTGTCCGGGCTGCACTGCCGGTGAATCTCGGAGACCACCTGCTGTTCCTTGTTGAGAAACTCCGACTCATGCACGACAACCGTCATCGTATCGATACCCGAGGGCATGTGCTCGACGGAGACGCCGTGATCCTCGAACGCCTGCGACACTCTGCGGTAAAATCCGATCTCCGAGTTCATCAGCGCCTTGCTGATGAGCACGGAGCAGAAATCCTTCTTTCCGGCGATGCCGGTGATCGTGTATTTTGGCTGACGCGCCGTGCTCTCCACAATCCAGGTGCCCGCCGCGTCCGGCTCGTTGGTGTTGCGGATGTTGATCGGAATGCCGGCGTGACGCACCGGAAAGATCGCGTCCTCATGCAGCACGGATGCTCCCATATAGGAGAGCTCTCGCAGCTCCCGGTAGGTGATGGTATCGATGGACTGCGGATTCGCGACGATCCGCGGGTCCGCGACCATGAATCCCGACACATCCGTCCAGTTCTCATAGACATCGGCGCCCGATGCGCGCGCCACGATGGATCCTGTAATGTCAGATCCGCCGCGTGAAAATGTTTTCACCCTTCCATCCGCGCCGCAGCCGTAGAAGCCTGGAATCACCGCGTTCGGCATAGACTCGAGCCGTCCGCGCAGCACTTCATTCGTCTTCTCCGCATCGAGCCGCCCGTCCGCATCGAAGAAAATGACCTCCTTCGCGTCCAGAAATTCATACCCAAGGTAGCGCGCCATGATCCTGCCGTTCAGATATTCCCCGCGCGACGCCACATAATCCCTCTCCGGCGCCTCCAGAAGATTCTTCCGGATCTCGTCAAAATCCGCTCCGAGGAAAAATTCTCCCAGTCCCAGTCCTTCGATGATCTCCGCGTAGCGCGCACGGATTTTGCCGAGCACGGCATCCACCGCCCCGCTGTCCGCATCCTCTGAAGCGGCGCGGTACGCGTCGTAGAGCAGGTCCGTGACCTTCCGGTCCCCGGAAAACCGCTTGCCCGGTGCCGAGGGCACGACATAAACTCTCGACGCGTCCGCGCGGATGATATTGCCGACCTTTTCAAACTGATGCGAATCGGCGAGAGAACTGCCGCCGAACTTGACTACTTTTCTCATTCCATCTCTCCTGTTGTACTTCCGCGTCTTCTCTTAAACCATATCGGGATCCAGCAGACGAATCCGGTGCACAGACGAGAACTCCCCCGCCTTCTTCGCGAACTCTCCTTCAGACAGCACCGGCGTCACAAAGGCGTATTCCTCCTTCTGCTCCGGCTGGCTCTTGCCGTTCTCACCGAAAGCCGGCCGCGCCGCGCCGGACTCTGCCGCCACAGGCCGCACCGCGCCGAACAGCTGCGCCGCAAGTCCGGCCTCTGCTGCCGGCACGCGGACGAGAAACCGCCTCTTCTGTTCCGCAACCGGGACGAGCGGCATCGGATCGCCACCCTTCCACGGGCAGGGAACCGTCTCGCCGGGATGGCGCGCCGCATCGATCACATCGCTCACCACCGCGCTCGCGGTCGCATCCCTGCCCGCTCCGCGGCCGATCAGCACCACATCGTCCACCATTGTTCCATGGATCAGCACGCCGTTGAACACATCCTGCACCGGCGCAAGCAGACTCTCCTCCGGCACCAGGAACGGCGCGGTAATCACCGCATATCGTCCGTCTCCATCCTTCTCACACAGACCGAGCAGCTTCACCTCCGCATGAAGCGCTGCCGCGCAGGCAAAATCCATGCGGTCAATTTTCGTGATGCCCTCGCAGGGAACATCCTCATACCGGGCTGTCCTGCCGCTGATGAGAGAGGTGATGATCGCGATCTTTCGCGCCGTGTCATGCCCCTCCACATCCGCCTCCGGATTGCGCTCCGCGTACCCGAGTTCCTGCGCTCTGCGGAGTACCGTATCAAAATCCGCGCCATCCCGGTTCATCTTCGTCAGAATGTAGTTGGTCGTCCCATTCAGAATGCCGGCGACACGCGTGATGTTTTCCTGCGACAGACCTGTATTCAGCGTGCGGAGCAGCGGAATGCCGCCGCCCACACTTGCCTCGAAGAGGTAGCTGCAGTGATGCGCAGCGGCTGTCGCCATCAGCTCCGGTCCGAAAGCGGCCACCAGCTCCTTATTAGAAGTGCAGACGCTGATACCCTTCTCCAGTGCCGCCTTGCTGAACTGATATGCCGCGCCCTTGCCGCCCATCGTCTCACATATGATTTTGATCTCCGGATCCTCCAGGATCACATTCACATCCTTCACCATCCGGTCCCGGTAAGGACTGTCCGGAAAGTCCCGCAGATCCAGAATGTACTTCACCTCGATGCCTTCCGGAACGCTGCGGCGGATCTCCGCGCTGTTCTGATCAATCAGCGCCGCGACGCCGCTGCCAACCGTCCCATACCCAAGAATTGCTGCCTTGATCATTGGTATCCTTCTCCCTTCCGTCTGTCATCCATCCGGACCCTGCCATCGTGTAAGCCACTCCGGCAGCAGGTCTCTGCGCCATGCCTGGCGTCACTCGTCCGCCCGGACTCCATCATCGCGTGACCCGCGCTCACTCTCTTCCGGTCACGCGGACCTTCCGCACACCGCTGAGGTTTTCAAGCCGCTCGATCATAAGATTGATATTGTCTGTGTTCTCCAGAATCTGAATGCTGATGGAGAGCGCAGCGACGCCATTGAGCGGAATACTCTGATGAATGGTCAGAATATTGGCACGACTCTCCGCGATGATCCGCAGAACCTCCGCCAGCAATCCGGTCTCGTCATTGATCTCCGCATACAGCGTCAGTGTCGTACCGGCGGCGCTGTCATGAAATTCCTCCACGTCATTGGCGTACTTATAATACGTGCTGCGGCTGATGCCCACTGCCGCGGCCGCCTCATTCACGGTCCTGGCCTTCCCGGAGGCCAGCATCTTGTTCACCTCCACGACCTTCTGCAGGACCTCCGGAACGGCATTCTTCCGGATCAGATAGTACCCTGTCTCTTTAGCCATACAGCCTCCCGGCACAATTGTCGTAATTGTCTATATTGCACGGACATTTGTGCGCTCATGGTGGAAATCGTATCACCCGACTCCTCAATTTGCAAGAGATGTATTGATTTAAGACCAATCGCGTTGATGGAGAAAAAGTTGCCTTCTCACTTCATCTCTTCTTCCGCTTCTCGATCAAGGCGATGACACAGATCAATGCTGCGCAGAGCACCGAACAGAGCACTGCCAGACGGAAGCCGTACGGCTCGTAGCGGAACGAGATATGGTGCACCCCCTCCGGCACCGCCACCGCCATGAGTCCGAAATCCGCACGAATCACCTCCGTCTTCTCCCCGTCAAGAAAGGCAGTCCAGCCCCTGGAATACGGTACAGAGAAAAACACCAGGTTCCGCGCGTCAAGATCCGCTGTTTCCGCCGTGAATCCGCCGTTGTCGAAGACAAACGACGTACATGCGGACGCGGCCCGCCGGTCGCTCTCCCGCTCCAGCTCGTCGATCGACATGGCACCGGGATCCGCGATATCGTCGTGTGCCAGCGTCGGATATACCTCCGTCTCCGTGCCGGACTCCTGCAGATCCTCCCGGATTGATTTTGCCGCTTCCTCCGCATTCTCTCCGATATCCAGGCCCAGGGATGCCGCGGTCTCATCCGGCAGAATCAGATCGCGTACCAGCAGCCGGTCCGCGATCGTACTGCCGGCATCCAGCGTCTTGTACTCAGATTCCGTCACGTAATGCTCAAACGTGAATCCCATCGGAATAAAATGCTGATTCTCATAAATGGCATAATACGGGCTTTCCGTTTCCACGCTGGTATACCCCGGCAGTCCGCCCCGCTTGGAATACTTCTCATCCGAGGAGATGATAAGATTCTCCAACTCATACCGGACCGACAGAATCTGTCTCGCCCCGACTCTCGTCCACGGAAGCTCCGATTCCACCGAGCGGCGTATACCGATCCCGTCGTAAAACTCCTGAATCGAAGGCGTGACCGTGCTCTCGAAGGCGTGAATGGTCGGATATCCCCATACCATCTCATAGTTTGTACTCGTTCCGTCCGTCTCGACCCGGGCAAAGGTCTTCTCATCCGGCAGCGCAGGTCTTGTGTCAAGCATCTCCCAGCGCCACTTCGTCCCGCCTGTCCGCGCGATGAGGCTCGTTCCGTTGAGCATGACCGTCATCGTGCAGAGTGCGCAGCAGAATGCCGTGAGGACAAGTGCCGCAGGACGGTAACGCTGAAACTCCGGTACTTCCGGCAGTCCGGCTTCCTCAGACCATCTGCCTTTCTCTCCGGATCTGCCCGGCCTGTGCCGGCGCCTCACCGGAGCAAGTTCCGTCGATGATTCATCCTTTGCCTGCGCGCCGCGCCGCAGGGCGTGAAGCTTTTCCTGCATCTGCGGCCCGAAAAGAATATAGAGCAGGAACGGCACCGTCAGCGCCGTGCCGAGAATCTCCATCCAGAAAATCTCCGGATTATCCGGCAGCGAGAAGAACGACCAGCTCCCGTCCTCATACTTTGGAATCAGCCCACACAGCGTGAAGAACAAAAGTCCGAAGATCGCAATCTTCGCGCCAATCTTCCAGGATGACGTATCCGCGTCCTCCAGAGACTCCGCAGTCATCGACGCCATCAGGAGCACCGGCAGGTAAAACCAGCGCGCATAATAGGCGCTGTTGAACGCGGAAAACATCGCATTCAAAAGCGGGACAAAAGCACATGCCAGAAAGACCACAGACAGCCGTTTTTTCCAATTCCATTTCCCCCTGTGCGCGGCAAAATACGCGGCTGCACCGGAGACGCCGAAGCACGGCAGATAAGCGGCCACCGACCCGCACTTGATCGCGTCACTTGAGAACATTGTCCCCTTCGCAATCAGATCCGGCGCCACGAAGAAGCTTTTCAGAATAGCGAGCGGCGTTCCGGGATCCGGGTAACGGACCCAGTCATAACCGCTGATCCAGTTGGAAACGCGCGTGTTGCCGACTACCCCCTCAAGTGACTGCACAAGGAAAAACGCAGCGGCGCCAAGCCCCAGCGCGCCGAATCCGAGCAGTGACAAAACTTCCCGGGCGATACCTCTCTTCCGCTGCATGATTCCGTCCGCCCAGACATAGCGGACGGCGTAATACAACAGAAAGAAAACAACCTCGCCCACGAAGAAATAGTAGTTCAGAATGACCATGAACGCCGTCATCAGCGTGAATGGAACCCGCTTCTTCTTCTGCAGAAAGTCATCAAACGCAAGCACATAAAGTGGAAAAAACGCCACCACATCGTGAAAATGCTGAAAGACAATATTGCAGGCCTGAAACCCGGAAAACGCATAAAGCAGTGCACCGATCAGCGCCGCCCGGTCCGTTTTCGTCCCTCTGCGGATCAGCGCGAACCCGGTCAGCGTGGCAGTGCCGTATTTTGCCGCCATCAGAAACGGCAGAAGGTATGGCACCGCAGTCTCCGGGAACGGAATGGTGATCCAGAAAAACGGACTGCCCCAGAGATAAAACGCAAAACTCCCGCCCATGCTTCCGCCGAGATCCACATACGGACTCCAGAACAGCCGTCCCTCCCGCACAGCGCGGTGTGCAAGAATATAAAACGGCACCTGCTGGACGTTATAATCCCCGTAATAGAAAAAGATCCCGCCGTGATAAATCAGAAACGGAATCACACAGACCACATACAGTACCGCACCGAGCAAAAACGCCGTCCGGTAAGGATGCTCCACCGCACCGCGCCTGTCAGACCGTAAAGAAACAGCCGGTGCGGAAGCACCGGCCGCAGAAATTCTATTCCTCATACCTTGTTATCTTCTTTCCCGAGACGGCGGAACACCAGATCATAGCCATCCTCCCCATAACTCAGAGACCGGTTCACCCGACTGATCGTCGCCGTCGAAGCGCCCGTCTTCTCCCCGATCTCCAGGTATGTCTTGTCCTCACGCAGCATCTCCGCCACCTCCAGCCGCTGTGACAGCGAAAGCAGCTCCTTCACCGTGCACAGATCCTCAAAGAAACGATAGCACTCCTCCCGATTCTGGAGACTCAACACCGCGTCAAACAACTGATCCACTGCTTCCGTCCTGATCTTCTTATTCATCTCACCCTCCTGCCGCCCCAGCAGCCCATTTAGTGTATCACTTCACCGCATGAAAGTCCAGAAGTGAAATTGTCCCTGAGGAGTTTAGCTTGTTTGGGACAATTTTTGTCCCAAACAAGCTAAACTCCTTAGGGACAATCAGGGACAAAAATAACCGGTGTGCTGACGCACACCGGTCTGGTTCATCCACTAATCGATTCGGAGTTTCCTGCATTCACTTTAAAGCTATCGGTTTATGCCCCTCACAAGGTGTTTCCGTATATCAATGAAGTACTGCATATAGTTCTGAAAAAATTAGCGCGCCGGAAGCTCCGGCACCATGGGGTGATGGCTCAGATCAGTCAAGCTTCGTGACGTTGACAGCCTGCGGTCCCTTCTCGCCCTGGATGACATCGTACTCGACATGCTCGCCGTCATCGAGAGACTTGAAGCCTTCCATGTTCAGTCCAGAATAGTGAACGAAAATATCGTTCCCTTCAGAATCAGAAATGAAGCCATAGCCCTTCTGGTTGTTGAACCACTTTACAGTACCCTTGTTCATAGTTGTTGTTACCTCCAACAAGATATAAAAAATAGCTGCGGCTGCAGAATCCTGCAACACTCTGAAAGTATCACATCGCGCCGGAAAAGTAAAGCGTTTTTGCGAATTTTGCTTCTTCAGTTTCCCCAGTTTTGTACAATTCTAACAAAAGCGTGTCTCTGTCATAGCGCTGTCAGCATTTCCGGTCCGCTTCCTCAACGAGCGCGTCCAGGCGAAGGTTTCCCCCGAAGAGATCGAGCGCGCTGCCAACCGTGAAATCAAGTCTGCCGCCTGACGCCTGTCTTAAAAGACGCACGTCCTCGAGCGAATGGATGCCGCCGGCATAGGTCACGGCAAAATCCGTTCTTTCCTCTTTCTGTCTCTGCCCGAGCCACTGCCCCAGAATCCTGACAAGCGGCAGCTCAATGCCCGCGCGTCTCCCCTCGACATCCGCCGCGTGGATAAGAAATTCGCCGCACTCCCCGCTCAGTGTCTCGAGCGTGCGGCTGTCCACTGTGAGACTGGTCTCCTTCTGCCAGCGGTCCGTCACGACTGTATAGCTCCCGTTCTCCCTTCGGCGGCAGGAGAGATCCAGCACAAGGCGCTCCCGACCGACCGCCTCCTGCATCCTGGCAAGACGTTCCCCGTCCAGCTCTCCATTCCGGAATACATAACTCGTCACGATGACATGCGACGCGCCGGCATCCAGAAAATCCGCCGCATTTTCAGGCGTCATCCCGCCGCCGGCCTGCATGCCGCCCGGATACGCCCTGAGTGCCGCCAGCGCCTGCTGCCGGTCCACCTCATACAGTTCCGGCTGCCGCTCCTTCGAATTCAAAAGGATGATATGTCCCCCGGGAAGATTTTTCTCCCGGTAGATGGCCGCGTAATGCGCCGCATCCTCGAACGAGACAAAATTCTCCCTCACACCGCCGAGATCGTACCGCGCACTTCTGCCCTGTTCGTCCCGGATCGAGCTTCCGACGATCTGCTTCACCTGTCCGTCATGAAGATCTATGCAAGGACGCAGACGCATCTCTTTCTCCCTCCGCTGCCAGAACCTAAACCCTTTCGCGCGCCGCCGGAAATCCGGTCTGCTGCCAGCGCATTTCGCTTCCGCGCGCTTCCAGACTCTCAGCCGATCACATCCATCATGTCGTACAGCCCTGCCGGTTTCCCCGCAAGGAACCGCGCCGCCGCGACAGCGCCCTTCGCAAAGATCGCACGGCTGTAGGCACGGTGCGACAGCGTGACCACTTCATCCTGTCCGGCAAAGATCACGTCATGATCGCCGACAATCGTTCCGCCGCGCACCGATGAGATACCGATCTCCCGCTCCGGCCTCTTCTCCCTTCGCTGCGAGCGATCATAGACATATTCATATCCCCCGCCGCACGCCTCGCTGCATGCATCCGCCAGCGAGAGCGCCGTTCCGCTCGGCGCGTCGAGTTTTTGATTGTGATGCTTCTCCACAATCTCCATGTCAAACCCGGCGGCGGCGAGCACCGGCGCCGCCTCTCGCAGGACCCTGATCAGCAGATTCACACCGATGGACATATTGGAGGAACGGAGCACCGCTATCTTCTCCGCCGTTTTCCGCACTGCCCCGATCTGGGCTTCGGACAGACCTGTCGTACACAACACCAGCGGCAGCCTGTGCTCCACAGCAAAAGTCAGAAGTCCGTCCACCGCTTTCGCACTCGAGAAGTCAATCACGACGTCAGCTGTTTCCTTCACGTCTGAGAGAGAAGAATAAACGGGAAACCCGCCGTACGCCTCCCCGGATGGATCCACACCGGCAACAATCTCGCAGTCCCGCTCTCCTGAGACCGTATCGGCAATCCAGTGCCCCATCCGTCCGCAGGCACCATGCAGCAAAATCTTCGTCATACCTCCCACGCTCCCTCTCCTGAATCAAAACTCCGCCCTCATCGTACAGGGTCCGCCAGCTTCACTCCACAACATATTCCCATGCGGCTCGCCGTCCTGCCATCCTCAAATCAGGCCAAAATCCACCATCGCCTGGCGAAGCTTTTCGGCGTGCTCCGGCTCCATCTCCGTAAGCGGCATGCGGAGCGGTCCAGCCTGCTGCCCCAGCAGATTGACCGCTTTTTTGACCGGAATCGGGTTGACCTCGGAAAAAAGATTTTCAAAAAGCGGGAAGGTGTCGCGCTGAATTTTGGCCGCCCCTGCCACATCGCCCGCAAAAAATCTGGCACACATCTCATGCATCGCCCGCGGTGCGATGTTGGCGACCACGGAAATGACCCCCAGTCCGCCGAGAGCAAGAAGCGGGACCACCTGATCATCATTGCCGGAATACAGCTCGATCTTTCCATCCGTCAGTGCCATCAGTTTTGCAATCTGGCTGATATTGCCAGACGCCTCCTTGATGCCGACGATGTTCGGCACATCCCGCACCAGCCTTGCCACGGTCTCCGGCAGCACATTCACACCCGACCGGGACGGCACATTGTAAATCAGCAGCGGACAGCCGTTCACAGCGTCCGCCACCGCCCTGTAGTGCAGATAGAGTCCCTGCTGCGTCCCCTTGTTATAATAAGGCGAGACCAGCAGCAGCGCGTCCGCGCCGTCCTCCGCTGCCTGTTTTGACAGGTGAATCGCCGTTCTCGTGCAGTTCGAACCAGTCCCCGCGATAACCGGAACGCGGTGGCGCACATGATCGATGCAGAACTTTACTGTCTGCATGTGCTCCTCCTCCGTCATCGTGGCCGCCTCCCCGGTCGATCCGCAGACGACGATGGCGTCCGTCCCGTTCTCAATCTGATAATCAATGATATCCGCGAACGCATCAAAATTCAGCGACTCGTCCTTCTCGTGAAATGGTGTGACAATTGCCACCGCAGACCCCCTGAATACCGGCATCCTCCGTCCCTCCTCTGAATCATCTCAATTCGTGCACTGCACGGCTACTAATTTTGTGATCACATCTGCAAACTGACAGACCTCCGGGCTCATATTCACACCTGTCAGGATAATATCTGTATACTCATGCTTCTCCAGAAGAGAGCGAAGATCCTCCACCGTGATGATCCCATTGGCGACAAGATCAAGCACCTCATCGAGAATCAGCAGATCGCATCCACCTGTATTGAGTTCCTTCCGGGCGAACTGCAGCCCGTTTCGGATATTCGTGAGATCGTCCTGTTTCTCCTGCTCACTTCGGCTGTCAAAGCATAAATCCGACTTCTCAAAACGGAAAATCCGGATCTCCGGTTCCAGCCGTTTCACAAATTCCGTATCTTCCAGTCCCTTTCCCTTCAGGAACTGAATCATGACCGTCCGCTTTCCCTCCGAGGCATACTGGAGTGCTATGCCAAGCGCAGCCGGTGTCTTCCCATGCCCTTCGCCGGTATAAATGGTTATTTTTCCCTCTGCCATATCGCGCTGAACTCCGTCCCTGCCCTTTCACAGGCCTTCTGTGTCCTTCCCTCTCCGCGCCCGCCAGGCGATTGCCGTACTTTTGTCCCCGGGCGTATCTATTTTTCTCCGCCAGGTCCGCCGAACCCACTCTCATGGTTGTTAGGAGAGTATCACGTTTTCAGAAAAATCACAATCTGCCTCTTGCAAGTGCCCGTTTTCTGATTTTCTACATCCGGTCCGGAGCACTGAAGCCAAGAACATCTGTGCAGGCCTCCAATACGCCGAGCGTGAGGGTGAGGAGTGCAATCCACCCGGCCTTCTTCTCCCTGTCTTCCTCCACAAGGATTCTGGTCCCATGATAGAAGCTGTTGAAGTCATTGGACAAATCATAGATATAGGCACAGAGCCGGTGCGGCGCATATTCCTTCCAGGAATTCTGCATCGTCCCGGAGAACCGGGCGAGCGTCTCCTGGAGCGTCTTTTCAGCCCCGCTCCGGGCAGGTCCGATCCGGAGTTCTGACAGATCCACAGCGCCGTCCTGCGCCTTATATTTTGCCAGAATCGACTTGATCCGCACCATCGTGTAGAGGATATACGGCCCGGTATCGCCCTCGAAGGAGCAGAACTTTTCGATGTCGAACACATAGTCCTTCGAGGCCTGGTTGGAGAGATCGCCGTACTTCAGCGCAGCCATGGCGACCTGCTTCGCCGTCCGGTCCGCCTCCTCCGCGCCGATTTCCGGGTTGGTCTCGATCTTCTTCTTCATCTCCTCATCAATATCGCTGATGAGCGTCTCGAGGCGCATCACGCCGCCGTCCCTGGTCTTGAACGGTTTTCCATCCCGCCCGTTCATGGTCCCGAAGCCAATGTGGACCAGCTCCGTCGTGGGCTTCACGAGCCCGCATTTTCTCGCCGCGCGGAAAACCTGCGTGAAGTGCAGCGCCTGCCGCTTGTCTGTCACATACAGAATCTCATCCGGATCATACTTATTCTCCCGGTCCAGAATGGTGGCGAGATCCGTCGTCGTGTAGAGCGCAGCGCCGTCTGACTTGAGGATGATGCACGGCGGAACCTCCTTCGCGTCGGTATCCTCCGCGACATCCACCACAAGCGCACCGTTGCTCTCATAGGCAAAGCCGTCCTGCTTCATTTTGTCGACCATGCCCGGAATGACGTCATTCACCGATGCCTCGCCATTCCAGAGTTCGAATTCCACATCCAGATTCCGGTAGTTCTTCTTCAGGTCCGCGACCGACACCTCGATGATCTTCTGCCACAATGCGTAGAAGCCGCGCTTCTTCTCCTGCAGCAGATGTGTGTTCTCCATCGCCTCGGCATAGTAGTCCGCATCCTCCTTGGACCGTTTGCTGGCAAAGGGATAGACTTCCTCCAGATCGGAAACCGTGAACGGCGCTTCCTCCGGATATGCCCCGGTGTAATTGTCGTCAAAATACACCCACTCCGGATGCCGCTTTCGAAGCTCCGTGATAACCAGTCCCATCTGCAGGCCCCAGTCTCCGAGGTGGATATCTCCGATGATATCCTGCCCGTTGTAGCGCGCCAGTCTCTTCAGAGCCTCGCCGATCACGGCGCTTCTGAGATGTCCGACATGCAGCGGCTTGGCGACATTCGGTCCGCCGTAGTCGATGATAATCTTCTTTTTCTTCTCGGGCGCCGGCAGACCCCACTTTCCGTCCGCGCCTGCCTCTCTCATCTGCTCCAGATACCCGGCCAGAAATGCAGGCTTCAGCCTCAGATTGAGAAATCCCGGTTTGACCGATTCCACCGATTCAAACGCGGACTCCTCCACCGTCCCGTCCGGGCGCTTCTCTCCCTTTGCCAGCTCCGCCGCCACCGCGTCGGCAATCATAAACGGCGCTTTGTGATACTGCTTTGCGCCGGCCATCGCGCCATTGCACTGATACTCACACAGATCCGGACGGTTCGAAATCTGCACCCGTCCAAGCGTCCTGTCATACCCTGCAGCCTCAAACGCCGCGCCGACCTTCTCACTGATTACATCAAGCAACTGCTCCATACATCCACTCCCAGCCGCCAGCCCTGCCATGCTCTGACACGGCCGGCAAAATCATTCCGGGCGCCTGTGGCGCCTGTTTTCGCTTATCATATCACATCCGGTCAGACTTCTTCTGCTCCGCCTGCCTCCTCGAGAACTCACATCCGCAGTAATTCTGCCGATAGAGTCCGAATTCGTGGGACAGCTGAATGGACCGGAGATAGCCGTTCTTCTTCTTGAAATCGGAAGGGAGAAACCTCGGCGCCCTCTCCCCGCGCAGTTGCGCCGCCATCTTCTCCCCGATCTCATTCAGCCTGTCCGCGTTCTTCAGCGGACTGATGGTGAGCGTCGTGGAGAAATAATCAAACCCGCCTGCAAGCGCTGCCTCCGCCGTCTGCTTCAGGCGCAGCGCATAGCAGGCGAAGCAGCGCGCACCTCCCTCCGGCATTTCCTCCATGCCCCTCGCCATGACCAGAAATCGTTCCGGATCATAGGGTGCCTCCAGGATATCAATCCGGCGGGCACGGCTGGTGGAATGCATGGCACGGAGCAGCTCCGGATGGTCTGCTGCCAGCGTGCTGCGGCCGTCCTCCTCCGCGGAGAGCGGATGGGAAAAGGCAAAATCCTGCTCCTTCACCTGCCGGTTCAGCTCCGCGATGAGACGTTTTTCCTCCTCTTTCCGCTTCACATACTCCGCGGAGTCGGTGATGTTCGGATTATAGTAATAAACGGTCACGCGGAAGTCTTCCCGCAGCCGCTCAAGGCAGGCGCTGGAACAGGGGGCGCAGCACGCCTGCAGCAGCAGCGTGGGCGCATATCCCTGCTGCCGCGCCGATTCCGCAATCTGATCCAGTTCCCTGCTGTAATTTCGTTTTGCTGTCATGCTGATACCTGGGCCGCCTCAGATTTTCGCGACGTCCACGATCTCGAGGTTGCTGCTCGTCTCCGCTGCGTGCTCGAGCGACGAAACCAGCGCCCGCGCCGTGTCGAGCGAGGTGATGCAGTATACGCCCGTCTCGATCGCCGTGCGGCGGATCAGGAACCCGTCCCGGTTCTTGTCCCGCCCCTGTGTCGGCGTATCGATGACCAGGTCGATCTTATGACCGAGAAGCAGATCCATGACGGTCGGAGATTCCTGCGAAATCCGGTTTACCTGGCGGACCCGGATGCCGTTCTCCCGCAGCGTGTCCGCGGTGCGGCGGGTCGAATAAATGATGTAGCCCAGCTTCTCATAGCGCTTCGCGATGTCAATAATCTCACCCTTGTCGGAATCCTTCACCGTGATGATCATCTGCTTATGCTTCGGCAGATTGACGCCGGCGCCGAGGAACGCCTTGTACAGTGCCTCGTCGAACGATCTGGAAATGCCCAGACACTCTCCGGTCGATTTCATCTCCGGACCGACCGCGACCTCCGCGCCGCGCACCTTCTCCGTCGAGAAGACCGGCATCTTGATCGCGTAATAATCCGCCTCCGGCTGCAGCCCCGGTGTGTAGCCCATATCCGTAAGTTTCTTCCCCATCATGCACTGCGCCGCGAGATCCACGATCGGAATCCCTGTGACCTTGCTGATGTACGGCACCGTTCTCGAGGAGCGTGGATTGGCCTCGATGATATAGACATCCTCTCCCATCGCGATAAACTGCACATTGATGAGTCCGATCACATGGAGCTCCTGCGCAAGCCGTTTCGTGTAGGTGGCGATCGTCTCCTTCACATGGGCCGTGAGCGTGCGCGCCGGATAGACCGAAATCGAGTCTCCGGAGTGGACGCCTGACCGCTCGATATGCTCCATGATGCCGGGAATGACAATGTTCTCCCCGTCGCAGACTGCATCGACCTCCGTCTCCGTTCCCTGAAGATATTTATCGATCAGGATCGGATGCTCCTGCTCGTAGCGGTTGATGACCGCCATGAACTGTTCGATCTCGCTGTCATTGAGTGCGATCTGCATTCCCTGTCCACCGAGCACATAGGACGGCCGCACCAGCACCGGATACCCCAGGCGGTTCGCGACCTTCTTTGCCTCCTCCGCGGTGAATACCGTGGCGCCTGCCGCGCGCCGGATGCCGCATTTCTGAAGCACCTCGTCAAAAATCTCGCGATCCTCCGCCGCATCCACGTCCTTGGCGTCTGTCCCGAGAATCGGAACGCCCATCTTCGTGAGATCCGCCGTCAGCTTGATGGCTGTCTGCCCGCCGAACTGCACCACCGCATAGTCGGGATGCTCGATGCTCACCACATTCTGCACGTCCTCCGGCGTCAGCGGCTCGAAGTACAGCTTGTCCGCGATGTCAAAATCCGTGGAAACCGTCTCGGGATTGTTGTTGATGATGATAGTCTCATATCCCGCCTTCGCGAATGCCCAGGTCGCGTGCACGGAACAATAGTCAAATTCAATACCCTGCCCGATGCGGATCGGTCCGGAGCCGAGAACCAGGATCTTCTTCCGGTCTGTGAGCTTCTCTTTTGCCTCGTCCTCTTCCTCCTGATTATCCGCGTAGACAGAATAATAATATGGCGTCTTTGCCGCAAACTCCGCCGCGCAGGTATCGACCATCTTGTAGACCGCGGTGATGCCAAGCGCGGTGCGGCGCGCCCTCACCTGCTGCTCGTTCAGCCCCGTCAGACGCGCAATCGTGCGGTCCGGGTACCCGCAGCTCTTGGCTGTGAGGAGCAGCTTTTTAGACAGCAGCTCCAATGCCTCCGTCTCGCTCCCTCCGTCAATCCGCTTCGCCGTGATTCTGCGCCCGGTCTCTTTAAGTTTTGCCTCAATCTTCACGAGATGCGCGATCTTGTCGATGAACCACTCGTCGATCATCGTGATCTCGTGGATTGTGCTGTACGAGATTCCCTTGCGCAGCGCCTCCGCGATCACCCAGATGCGCTGATCGTCGACCACGGTGAGCCGCGTGAAGAGCTGCTCCCTGGAAAGTCCCGAGAAATCGTAGCTGTCGAGGCATTCCACGTGCTGCTCCAGGGAGCGGATGGCCTTCATGAGCGCACCTTCAAAATTGTCGCAGATGCTCATGACCTCGCCGGTCGCCTTCATCTGTGTGGTCAGCGTGCGCTTGGCCGTGATGAATTTATCGAAGGGCAGGCGCGGGAATTTGACGACGCAGTAATCGAGCGCTGGCTCGAAGCTGGCGAAGGTCTCGCCCGTGACTGCATTGCGGATCTCATCGAGCGTATACCCGAGCGCGATCTTGGCAGCCACCTTGGCGATCGGATACCCCGTCGCCTTCGAGGCGAGCGCGGAGGAACGCGACACGCGAGGATTGACCTCGATGACACAGTACTCGAAGCTCGTCGGATGCAACGCAAACTGAACATTGCAGCCGCCGGTGATGCCGAGCTCGTCGATGATGTTCAGCGCGGACGTGCGGAGCATCTGGTACTCTTTGTCCGACAGCGTCTGGGAGGGCGCCACAACAATGGAATCGCCGGTATGTACGCCCACCGGGTCGATGTTCTCCATGTTGCAGACGGTGATGCGGTTGCCTGCGCTGTCCCGCATCACCTCGTACTCAATTTCCTTCCATCCGGCGATGGAACGCTCCACCAGGACCTGTCCCACGCGGGAAAGCCTGAGGCCGTTCTCCAGAATTTTGCGCAGCTCCACGACGCTGTGCGCGATACCGCCGCCGGATCCGCCGAGAGTGTAGGCCGGGCGGAGCACCACCGGATATCCGATCTTCTCCGCGAACTTCACGCCGTCCTCGACGTTTTCCACAACCTGGGACGGCGCCACCGGCTCTCCGATCTTCTCCATCGTTTCCTTGAAGAGCAGGCGATCCTCCGCTTTCTTAATGGTCAGCGCGTTGGCCCCGAGGAGCCTGACGCCATGCCGGTCAAGAAAACCGGACTCCGAAAGCTCCATGCCGAGATTAAGCCCTGCCTGACCTCCCATATTCGGCAGAAGGCCGTCGGGCTTCTCCTTCTCGATGATCTTCTCCAGCACCCTGGCGGTCAGCGGCTCGATGTATACCTCATCCGCGATATCCTTGTCCGTCATGATGGTGGCCGGATTGGAATTGACCAGGACCACCTCGAGTCCCTCCTCCTTGAGAGAGCGGCAGGCCTGTGTTCCCGCATAATCGAATTCGGCCGCCTGCCCGATGACGATCGGGCCGGAGCCGATAACCATTACTTTATGTATATTCGGATTCTTCGGCATTGCTGTTCCTTTCCTGTAAACCTGTTCCGTTGTGAAAGGGAGACAAAATCAGACGATCCCGTCGTTGTGTCACCTTTTCCGTGCGCGGACCATGGCGAGAAAGCGGTCAAAGAGATAATCGGAATCCTGCGGGCCGGCGCAGGCCTCCGGATGGAACTGCACCGTGAAAATATTCTTGTCCAGATAGCGCAGTCCCTCGTTGGTTCCGTCATTGACATTGACAAAAGCCGGTACCGCGACAGACGGATCGACCGTCGAAGCGTCCACCGCGTACCCGTGATTCTGAGAGGAAATGTAGACTCTTCCCGTCTCCAGGTCCTTCACCGGGTGATTGCCGCCGCGGTGTCCGTACTTCAGCTTATATGTGTCCGCCCCTGTGGCCAGCGCCATCAATTGATGGCCGAGGCAGATGGCGAAAATCGGCACATCGCTCGTATAAAATTTCCGGATTTCACGGATGATGCCAGTGCATTCCTTCGGATCGCCCGGGCCGTTCGAGAGCATGATCCCGTCCGGATCGTCCGCGAGGACTTCCATCGCAGGAGTCAGCGCGGGATATACGGTCACGTCGCAGCCGCGCGCCGCCAGGGAAGCCGCAATATTGCGCTTCGCCCCGTAGTCCATCAGCGCGATCCGGAGATGTCTGCCATCTCCTGTGACGCCGGTGAGTTTCTTTACCAGGCTCGGTTTCTTCTCATGCTCCGGATGACTTCCGGGCACGGTCGCCCAGTGCACATATCCCGCCGCATCCGGTACACTGTCCGTGGGGCCGATGCCGCCCTCGTCCTCCGCATACCGGTCCTGTTCCTCTGCGAACTGCTCCGGATGAAAGACCGCACTGCCGGTCAGAGGGCCGTTATCCGCGAGGGACGCGGCTCCCTTCACCATATATTTTTCCCGGCAGGTGACCTTCTCCACCACTCTTCCGCAGGAATAGGCCCTGAGACGCGGCAGAATCTCCTCCATGCTGAACTCCGCATTCGAGGTGATCATGCCGTTCATCGTTCCCTTTTCCCGCAGAATTTTTGTCAGCCTCCTGGTATCGATGCCCTCGATGCCGGGCAGATCATATTTCTCCATGAACTGCAGCAGCGATATGTCCGAGCGGAAATTGCTCGGCACCCTCGCTGCCTCATGAACAATCAGCGCGTCCATCCAGGGCCGGTCCGATTCACAGTCGTCGAAGCAGATGCCGTAATTGCCGATCAGCGGATAAGTCATGCAGACCGCCTGCCCCGCATAGGACGGGTCAGTCAGGACCTCCGGATAACCGGCCATGGTCGTGTTGAAGACGATCTCGCTGATCACATCCCGGTCCGCGCCGATGCGCGAGCCTGTGAATACGGTTCCATCCTCCAGAATCAAGAATGCTTTCATTCCATTACCTCTCACGTCCCGTTTTACAGAAAATACCGGACGCCGCTCTCAAAGATCTTCATATCCTGCCGTCCCACGATGTTGACCGCGACACCGTCTCCGCGGCGTTCGCTGTGACACATCTTGCCGAGCACTCTGCCGTCCGGAGACGTGATGCCCTCGATCGCGTGGTAGGAACCATTGAAATTCCATTCCTCGTCCATGGAAACGGTGCCCTCCGGGTCGCAGTACTGTGTCGCGACCTGACCGCCACGCAGCAGCGCTTCGATCGTCTCCTCCGGCGCGACGAACCGTCCCTCGCCGTGCGAGGCCGGGTTCACATACACACCGCCGAGATCCGTATCCATCAGCCACGGGCTCTTGTTGGAGACCACCCGGATGTAGGCCTCCCGCGAGATGTGCCGGCCAATGGTATTAAACGTCAGCGTCGGCGCATTCTCATCCTGCCCGGTGATGCGTCCGTTCGGCACAAGACCCAGCTTGATGAGCGCCTGGAATCCATTGCAGATACCGAGCACCAGTCCGTCGCGGTGATTCAGCAGATCCTCGATGGCATCCCGGATCTTCTCATTGCGGAACGCCGTCGCAAAGAATTTTGCCGAGCCGTCCGGTTCATCGCCGGCCGAGAAGCCTCCCGGGAACATCACAATCTGCGCGCCGCGGATGCCTTCCGCGAAGGATGCCACAGACGAGACGATATCGTCAGCCGTGCGGTTCCGGAACACCCTGATATCCACGTCCGCGCCCGCCTTCTCAAACGAACGCTCGCAGTCAAACTCGCAGTTGGTTCCCGGGAACACCGGAATGAAGACTGTCGGCCGGGCTACCTTGCTGCGGCAGACATAAATATCCTTTGTGTCATACAGCGGAGACGCGATCTCCGTCCGGTCCTCCGACACTCTTGTCGGGAAAACCTTCTCCAGCGTTCCGGTCCAGGACTTCAGCGCCGCGCTGAGCGGCACCTCGCTGTTCTTCCAGTCAAAATATGCCTCGCCGCCCTGGTCTCTTCCGGAGACCGTGCCGATGACGCGGTAGTCCCCGCAGTCCCAGTCCATATCCTCGAGCGCGTCGGCATCGTCCGGCGTCATCTCGGCGAGAATACAGCCGCAGCCATTCTCGAACAGATCTGCCGCCTCCAGACTGCCGTCAAAATGCACGCCATAATGATTGCCGAATGCCATCTGCGCCGCAGCCGGTGCCGCGCCGTAGCTGTCCTCCGCGTAGGCAGCCTTGATCCGCCCTTCGCGGATCAGCGCGGTGATGCGGTCATAGAGCCGCAGCACGTCGGCATACACCGGGATATCGTAGTCGTCGCGATGGATCCGGAACTCCACAAGAACGTCGCCCTCATCCTTGATTTCATCCGTGATCACATGACCCACTTTGTCGATATCGACGCAGAACGAAACCAGCGTCGGCGGCACGTCAATCTGGTCGAACGTGCCGGACATGGAATCCTTGCCGCCGATTGCCGCGATGCCGAAGCCGAGCTGCGCGTCGTAGGCGCCGAGCAGCGCCGCGAACGGCTGACTCCATCGTTTCGGGTCCTCGCTCATTCTGCGGAAATATTCCTGGAAGGTAAAATGCATCTTCTCCCTGCTGCCGCCCGCCGCGATCACCTTCGCAACCGACTGCGTGACTGCGTAGATCGCGCCGTGATACGGACTCCAGGAGGACAGGTACGGGTCAAACCCATAGCTCATCATCGTGACCACATCGGTGTCCCCGTGATGCACCGGGAGCTTCGCCACCATGGTCTGCGTCTGCGTCATCTGATACTTGCCGCCATACGGCATGTCCACCGTTGCCGCGCCGATCGAGGAATCGAACATCTCAACCAGCCCCCTCTGCGAGCAGGTGTTGAGATCCGCCAGCTGTGCCAAGAAGGCGCCGGCAAAATCATCGCTGTCCGCCCTCAGAATCTCGTCCACGGCGGAGCAGGCGATTTTTTCGAGATAATTGTCCTCTCTGGAGGGCGCCTCGACCTCCACGGAGCACTCCTGATGCGCGCCGTTGGTGTCAAGGAACGCGCGGCTGATATTGACCACATCCTTCCCGCGCCAGGTCAGAACCAGATTCGGTTCCTTCGTCACAACCGCGAGCGGCGTAGCTTCCAGATTTTCTTCTGCCGCATAGGCGAGAAACTGATCCCGGTCCTCCGGCGCCACGACGACCGCCATGCGCTCCTGGGACTCGGAGATGGCAAGCTCAGTTCCATCAAGGCCCTCATACTTTTTCGGAACCAGATCAAGATTCACCCTGAGTCCGTCCGCAAGCTCTCCGATTGCGACGGAGACCCCGCCCGCGCCAAAATCATTGCACTTCTTGATCATGTGCGCGACCTCCGGCCGGCGGAACAGGCGCTGCAGCTTCCGTTCCGTGGGCGCGTTACCCTTCTGAACCTCAGCGCCGCAGGTGGCGAGTGATTTCACCGTATGTGCCTTGGATGCGCCGGTCGCGCCGCCTATCCCGTCCCGGCCCGTCCGCCCGCCGAGAAGGATGATGATATCCCCCGGGTCTGAACTCTTGCGGACCACCGCGCTTCTCGGTGCCGCACCGAGCACAGCGCCGATTTCCATGCGCTTTGCCACATAATTTGGATGATATATTTCACGGACATGGCCGGTAGCCAGTCCGATCTGGTTTCCATAGGAGGAATAGCCGTGTGCCGCCTCCCTGACGATCTTCTTCTGCGGCAGCTTGCCCTTCAGTGTCTGGGACACCGGAATGGTCGGATCCGCGGCGCCCGTGACACGCATAGCCTGATAAACGTAGCCGCGTCCGGAGAGCGGATCGCGGATCGCGCCGCCGAGACAGGTCGCCGCGCCGCCAAACGGCTCGATCTCCGTCGGGTGGTTGTGCGTCTCATTCTTGAAGAACACCAGCCATTCCTCGGTCTCCGGTCCTCTGCCATAGTCGGCCTCGACCGGGACGATCACGGTGCAGGCATTGTTCTCCTCGGACTCCTCCATGTCAGTGAGCTTCCCGTCCGCCTTGAGCTTCTTCATACCCATGAGAGCAAGGTCCATAAGGCAGACATACTTCTCCGGGCGATGACGGTATAATTCCCGGAATGTATCCTGATAGCTCTGATAGGCCAGCTTCATGGGCACGGCATAATCGCCCTCGTCAAACCGGACGTCCTTGAGTTCCGTGGCGAACGTGGTATGGCGGCAGTGATCCGACCAGTAGGTATCCAGCACACGGATCTCCGTGATCGTGGGATCGCGGTGTACCTTCCCGTCAAAATTCCCGCTGAAATAGCTGCGGATGAACTGAAAATCCGCATAGGTCATGGCAAGCCCGAGCGAATCATAAAGCGCCCGGAACTGTTCCTCCGGCATGGAATCAAAGCCCGTCAGGATTTCCACATCCTTCGGAACCGGGTGCTGGATGGCGAGGGTCTCCGGCTTCTTCATGCCGGTCTCCCTGGAATCTACCGGGTTGATGCAGTAACTCTTGACGCGTGCAAACTCCTCATCGGAAATATCCCCCTCCAGGATATAAGTTACTGCTGTACAGACGGTCGGCGTCTCATGCTCGTTGATAAACTGCAGGCACTGCACCGCGGAATCCGCGCGCTGATCGAACTGTCCAGGAACCGGTTCGACGCTGAACACACGCGCTCCCTCCGGAATGTCGATCGTCTCATGGTACAGAATATCGACCGGAGGCTCGGAGAATACGGTCCTTTCCGCCAGCGCGAACACCTCATCCGAAACATTCTCCACATCGTACCGGATCAGCTCCCGGACCTCACGGATTCCCGGCACGCCGAGAAAGTTTCGGATGTCCTCCTTCAGTGCGCGGGCAGCCCCGCGGTAGGGCTCCTTCTTCTCCACATAGATTCGCCTTACGCTCATGCCATTTCCTCCATCTGAATGCCGAATCTGAATGCCCGGTGCCGTATATCCGTCAGGGCGGCTTTTCCAGTCCGGCAGAGAGTCGTGTGCCGCGGCAGGGTTCCGGATGCGTCGGGCATAGAAAAAGTGCTGCAAGGACTCCTGCAGCACTTACCATACACAACCATCCAGCCGCGGAGTTCTGCAGGAAAGGTGCATCTCCGCGGGCCGTTCTTATGTTCCGTTGTTCTGTTTTCACCGCACTGCACTTAGCCGCAGCGCAACTGCATTATATCAGCAACCTCCGGCAAAGTACAATGTGCAAACTCTGCAAAAACCGCTATAATCACCCCTATGAAAAGCAAAAATACAACAAACCTTATCGCGTTTCTTCCGGCCGTACTCCTCGCCGTCATGATCTTCTGCTTCTCCGCCCAGCCCTCCTCGGACAGCTCGGACCTGTCGAAAACCGTCACGGCGGAGCTTCTGCGCGCAGTCTCCGGCGTCTTTGGCCTCCGTCTCAAGGCTTTTCAGATCGCAGCCTTCGTCGCAAAATACGAGCACCTTGTCCGAAAGGGCGCGCACTTCACGGAGTATCTCATCTTCTCTCTCGCCCTCTCCCACGGCTTTGAGCGGAACGGCATCCGCGGCAGGAACCGATTCTTCCTGACCGTTCTGGTGATTTTCCTGTACGCCTCCACCGATGAAATCCATCAGCTCTACGTACCGGGCAGATCCGGGCAGTTCCGCGACGTATGCATCGATACCGCGGGCGGCGCCGCAGGTTCCCTGCTCTGCGCGCTCCATTCCCGTCGCATGCGCAGAAGGTCACTGAAAACCAGACGGCAGAGCCATGATTAGCTTAAATCAGCCCTCTCTACCGCCTCGTGAACGGTCCTGCGGACCGCCCCCGGTCCCTGAAGCTCCGCGGCAAGATACGTCTTCACCTTGTCCGCCAGCCCTGCCTCGAAGAGGTCGACGCCGAAGATGGAAGCATCATGGAGCAGCGGATCGATGACAGTGAGATCAGGCGCCACGTTCGGGTAAAGTCCTTTGACGCGTGGGGTCAATTCAGACAGCAGCGGGTCCGGAGAAAGCTCGAATGCCTTTCCTTCATCATCGACCCCGCAGAGATACCGGATCCATCCCGCCAGCACGAGCGGGACCATGGATAGACTCTGCACGTCGAGCGTATCCGAGGCCATGTAGCTCCGGATCGTCTCTCCGTATCGGATGGCAAGCTTCTGGGAGGTATCCGTGGCAATTCTCTGCGGTGTGTCAGGCATGAATGGGTTCGGAATCCGCACGTTCACCACCGTGTCAAGAAATGCCTTCGGATCAAGCACGCCGGGATTCACAACAACCGGAAGCCCCTCGCGGTAGCCGAGGATTTTGACCATGCCGGAGAGATCCGGGTCCCTCATCTCCGCGGAGATTCTGGTATATCCCAGCAGGCAGCCGTAGACCGCGAGCGCCGTATGCAGCGGATTGAGACAGGTGGTCACTTTCATCCGCTCGACCTTGCCGACTGTATCCCGGTCCGTGAAAATCACGTCTGCTTTCTCAAGCGCGAGACGTCCGTTCGGGAACCAGTCCTCGATAACCAGATACTCCGTCTCCTCGGAGTTGACAAACGGTGCGACCCAGGTCTTTTTCGTGGTTACAACCGGTTCAAGTCCCTCCAGCCCGTCTTTCTGCAGAATGCTCTCCACCGAGGCATCCGGGCGCGGCGTGATTTTGTCGATCATACTCCAGGGGAAGGACACCTTTGTCCGGTCATCCAGATACGCTGTGAATCCCGCATCCACCGTCCCGTTCTCCGTCCATGCCTTCGCAAAGGCCATCACCGCCTGGTACAGCTTTTCCCCGTTCCGCGAACAATTGTCTGTAGACACCATCGCGACCGGCTTCTCTCCCGCCAGATATCTCGTGTAGAGAAGCGAGGCTACCTTCCCGATATAGCTCTGCGGGCGCTCCGGCCCCGCGGCAAAATCCGCGCTGACCGCCGGCAGCATCTCTCCTCTTCCATTCACCAGGCTGTAGCCCTTCTCCGTCACCGTAAAGGTGCAGAGCCTGAGAGAATCTGCGGAAAAGATCTCCTTCAGCCTCTCGAACTCCGCCGCATTCTCCGAATCCAGGATCGTCGATTCCCCGACCGCGCCGATCACAGACTTATCGATCGAGCCATCCGCCTTCAACGTCACCAGGACGGACAGATTGTCATGCGGGCGGTACTGCTTCCCGATGATCTCATAATCAAATCCCTCGCAGACCGTGATCCCCGTTTCCGCATCGCCCTGCTCCAGCAGTTTCTGCGCCAGATTGGCATGGAATGCGCGGAAAATATTGCCCGCGCCGAAGTGCACCCATTCCGGATGCTCCCTAGTTTTCCGAATCATCGCCTCCCTGTCGTACTGCGGCAGATGATACCCTTTCTCTTCCCATTCCTTCCGGTCCGTCAGACCCTCTGCAGTCAATTTCATGATTTCAAACCCTCCTTTTTTACACGCCTCTGCTCTCCGCCTTGTCGATTGCTTCCCACAGCCCGCACAGATACGCCGCGCCCAGCGCACGGTCATAAAGCCCGTAGCCCGGCATCGCAACCTCATCCCAGATCATGCGGCCGTGGTCCGGACGGATCGGCCCGTCGAATCCGGTATCCTTCAGCGCCTTCACAATCTCATACATGTCGAAGGTGCCGTCGCCGGACAGATGCGCCGCCTCCTCAAAATCCGTGGGCGAATTAAATTTCAGATTTCTGACATGAGCGAAATGAATTCTCCCCGGGATAGACCGGATGATATCCGGCAGATCATTCTCCAGATTCGTCCCGAGGGAGCCGGTGCAGAGCGTGATGCCGTTGTGGACATCGTCCACCGCCTTCAGCATGCGGATGATCCCCGCCTTGCCGGTGATGATGCGCGGCAGTCCGAATACACTCCATGCCGGGTCATCCGGGTGAATCGCCATCTTGATGTCATACTGATTGCACACCGGCATGATTGCCCTGAGGAAATAAACCAGATTCTGAAACAGCTTCTCCTCGTCGATGTCCTCATACATCCTGAACAGCTCCTTCACGTGTGCCATGCGCTCCGGTTCCCAGCCTGGCATCACGGTTCCGTTCATCTGCCCCTGAATAGAATCAAACATTTCCTCCGGATGAATCGCGTCAACTGCCTCCTGTGTGTAGGCAAGCACCGTGGACCCATCCGGCCTTCTCCTGGCCAGCTCCGTTCTCGTCCAGTCGAATACCGGCATGAAGTTATAGCAGACCATATGAATATCTTCCCTGCCGAGATTCTCAAGACTACGAATATAATTATCGATATCCCGGTCCCGGTCCGCGCTTCCGGTCTTGATCGCATCTGAAACGTTGACCGACTCAATCCCGGCGATATGCAGGCCTGCCGCCTCTACTTCCTCCTTCAGTGCGTGAATCTCCTCCTGCGGCCAGAGTTCCCCCGGCTGCTTGTCGTACAGCATTGTAATGACGCCCTTCACATAAGCCGTCTGACGAATCTGCTTCAGGGTCACCGTGTCGAACTTTGACCCGTACCAGCGCATTGTCATCTCCATGATCTCCACCTCCGCGTGTCTGTGCCTGTTCCTGCTTTTGCTGAAAATGTCCTCTTGCATTGCTTTTGCCGGAAAATTACTTTTGCTGAGTATATTGTCTCCTATTCCTTGCCCTTATGCATTGCGCTTGTTGTTGTCTGCATTGTGAATCTTGCGGTACAATGGATTTTGCATAAACAGATTCTGCGATGAAAGCATGAAATCATGAAACAGCAAAATCTCCGCTCTGCCTTTAACACACGCCAATACATGCTCTCGAAGGATTTCGAGATCTACTATTACAGTGATACGAATCCTCCCTCTGTGTCAGCGCATGCACATGATTACTATGAGTTCTATCTCTTTCTCGAGGGACGGGCACAGATGGATATCCGAGGAACTGCCACACCGCTCCAACCGGGAGATCTCGTACTCATCCCGCCGGGTGTGATGCACCATGCGCTGACAGCACACGACGGCACGCCTTACCGGAGGTTTGTCTTCTGGGTCAGCCGGGCTTATGCTGGAAAACTGCTGGACGAATCCCCCGATTATATTTTTCTGATGCAGCAGGCAGCGATCGGCCGCTCCATCTGGCACCTCGATGCCGCCGAACGGAATACTGCCCAAACCAGAATTCTCGCCCTCCTCGAGGAAATCCATCTTGACCGCTACGGGAAATCCGCGGCAGTCTCTCTGGGGGTCAACGGACTCATCCTCTGGCTCAACCGGACCATTTATGAGCGTGAACATCCGAGGCTGGAGGCAAAGGGAGCAGACCTCGTGGACAATCTGATCGCCTGGCTCGATCAGCATGCCAGCGAAGATATCACCCTGGACCAGCTGGCAGATACCTTTTATGTAAGCAAATATTATCTGGCACACAGTTTCAAGGAGACCCTGGGCGTCTCCATCCATCAGTACATTATGAAAAAACGCCTCGCCGCGGCGCGGGACGCCATCCTGAGCGGCACACCCATCGCCCGCGCCTGCCTGGACTGCGGCTTCCGCGACTACGCCGGCTTTTTCCGTGCGTTCCGGCGGGAATACGGTCTGTCCCCCCGCGAATATGCGGATACTGCCAGACAGAAGCTGTGATGCCACACGGTCAGTGTGCCTCTTTCTGGTGCCAAGAAAACGTGGCACCAGGTATAAGGATGATATAATCTGGCTGTGCAAATGTAACTCGCTCAGATTCGTAAATTTATTTCGAGATGCTGAATCGTTAATGAAGAAAAGACAGGAAATGCCATCCATGTGGAACAAAAAGAATCGAGATTTTCCCCTTTCCCGGCGGAAACCCGGGAGTCTGGCCGCCTGCGCGGCGGCGCTTGTACTGTGTTTTGCACTGTTCCTGCCCCTGCCCGTGCAGGCTTCTGCGGGGACAGTGCATTTTGACGCAAACGGAGGATCCGGCAGCATGGACGATGCCTCTCTGTCAGACGGCGATGCTCTTCCGGTGAGCACCTTCTCCCGCTATGGCTATATCTTTCGCGGATGGTCCGGGGACCCGGACGCAAAGCAGGCCACCTATCATGATCAGGGCACTCTCCCGACCGGAGGAGACCAGACTCTCTACGCCGTCTGGGAACCGCAGCTCTACATCATTCATTTTGACGGAAGCGGCGTCACAAGCGAGTCAGCCCAGGATATGTATGCATACTACGGCACCCCGGTCTCGCTTGAAAAAAATCACTTCTTTCGTCCGGGACACCGTTTTCTGGGATGGATCGACACCGCCACCGGCACCCGCTACAGCAACCAGCAGAACGTCCTGAACCTCCAGTCAGGCAGCACCTTCTCCACAAAAATCCGCACGGTTGACAACGGGAAACCAAAGAATAAGAAATATACCTTCCGGAGCACGCAGGGCTCGTGCGTATACACGAAAGATGGAAGCAGATACCTGCTCGAGGCCGCCATCGTCAACGACGGTGCTTATAACAAGGGAGACCTCTCCCACTATGAGAATATTTTGAATAAATTCAACCTGGATACCGGGGAATTGGTGGCTTCTGTACGCGGACTTGCCTTTGACCACGGGAACAGCATCTGCTATTGCCCTGATAATGACCACATCTATATTGCGGAAGGCGGAGCAAAAGAGGGTTACCCCAGCGGCGTCATGGAACTCGACAGCAATCTGAAGTTCGTCAGAGAATATAACTTCCCCCTGCTCACCCACATCTGGGCCATCAGCTACTCAGACGGATATTTTTATGTGATCGGCCGCAATGATGACAGCCGCAACTCCTTCTGTATCCTCAACCAGGATATGAAAACCCTGTCCATCACCGCCGTGGACGACTATTATGCCACCTACAGCTCTCAGGGTATTGCCGCGGATGAGTCCTTCATCTACGCTGTCAGCGCCGGCTTCAAGACCTACGACTGGAAAAACCGGCAGCGCATCAGTGTCTTCTCCCACAAAGGAGAATACCTCGGTGTCTTCACCATCGATATTCCGGAAGAGGTGGAGGACATCTCTCTTGACGGGGACTACATGTACCTTTCCACCAACGAGCACGCCCAGTCCACGATCTACCAGGCGAGAATTCCCAAGGAAACTCTCCATGCAATCTGGGACTGAAAATGACGGGAGCAGATAAATCTCTTTTACCTGCTCCCGCCATTTCTGGTTTGACTTCTTTACTCTGAAATGGAATCGAGCAGCTCGCTCGTCATCCCCGAAATCGCAATCGCATCCTGTTGCGACATTCCGCGGTTCAAACAGTTGCGATAAACAATCAATGTTTTCTCATTATATCCTTCTGCTTTTCCCTCCGCTCTTCCCTGCGTCAGCAGTTCTTCCTTCCATTCCTCTGCAGCCTTGCACATAGCCTCCGTTTCCTTCCGGACGGGTTCCTCATATTCACATCTTCCCATCAGCCTTTTCCACTCCTGATACACCCTTCCCACCGGAAGTCCTACCACATTACTATAATCGCCCTCAATTCCCTCGATGTATGCCGCAAACCTCCCCTGGATGCCATATGCACCTGCCTTGTCCATCGGCTCCTCGCTGTCTGCGTACTGCAGGATTTCCTCCTCTGACATGGGATAGACATAAACCCGTGTTTCCTCTGCGAAAGTCACGATCCTGCTGTCAGACAGCCGAATGAGTGTGACGCCTGTGTAGACCGAGTGGCCCCTTCCCGCGAGCAGGCGGATCATCCGCGCCGCATCATCATGATTCTCCGGCTTGCCAAGGATCCTGTCATCCACGGATACAACGGTATCGGCGCCAAGGACGATGGTCTCCTCACCCATTGCTGCGGAATCCTCCATCCGGATCCCCCATTCCTTCTGTTTCTTTTCAAGGTATTCCCGCACCTGCTCTGCAATATCCGACGCTTTCTGCAAAGACAGCTGCCTCACGACTCCCTCCGGCGTGTCAGCCGATGGGCACTCCGCAAGCTGACTCGGAATAACAACCGGATCAATCCCGATCTGCTGCAGCAGTTCTCTGCGCCTCGGCGAACCGGAGGCAAGAATAACTGTCCTCTCCTTCATAATGCCGCTCTACTCCTTTCCTGCCATTACCCTGAGTTCTGCCATAAACATACTGTAGTAGTCGTCTGATCCCTCCAGCAGCGGAGAATTCTCCCCGCCTCCATTGGTTGAGCGGCGGATTGCCGCATAATCTTCCTCTCCGGCGAAGACAAGATCCATTTCATCCATCGGGGCTCCCAGACCAGCTGCTGCACGGCAAAACTCCTGCAGCGGATTCCGGCTCTCCGCCGTCCTGAGCAACTTCTGCCTCACATCCGGATTCTCCTGTGATTTTCTGCGTAGAATCTCCAACGCATCCAAAACATCCAGTACATCCTCTTTCTGACTCATACGCGTTCTGCCTCCTCCCCTCTGGCTTCTTTTATCCTTCGCCTGCGTTTTGCGATTTTCCCGTTCTGTCCGGCTCTGGCTGCTGTTACTCTGACGCCTTCACCGCCCAGCGCAGCTTTGCGGATCTTGCCCGCGGGTTGCGGCGGCACTCCTCTGCGGATGGACGAATGGCGTCCTCCGCAATTTTCTCATAAAGGCCGTCCCGATACTGCTGGCGGAACATTTTCTTCACCATCCGGTCCTCCCCGGAATGGAAGGTAAGAATAGCGGTCCTTCCGCCCGCATTCAGTACCTCCGGCAGCTTCTCCAGCAGAGCGTACAACGATTCATATTCCTGATTGATGTCGATCCGGATCGCCTGAAATGTGCGGGCGCAGGAGCTTCGGACCAGCTCCTCCCGCTCCATCTTCTTCAGCCCTTCCTGATGGGACACAGCCTTCATGACCGCCTCCGCGACAAGTTTCCGGAGGTCCGTTGTGGTCTCGATCTTCCTTCCCCTCTTCCGGGCTGTGGTGATCGCGGCGGCAATTTCCTCCGCATACGGTTCATCCGCATTGTCCTGCAGCATACCCGCTATTTCATCCCGGGTCATCACGCCAAGGCGCTCTGCTGCGGTGATGCCACGCGACGCATCCAGGCGCAGGTCGAGCGGTCCCTCCTTCTTATAGGAAAATCCTCTTGACGGGTCGTCAATCTGCATGGAAGAGACACCGAGATCCGCCAGGACAAAATCAAACGCTCCGAACTCTGCTGCGGCGCGGTCAATCTCCGCAAAATTCAAATAGCGCACGCTGAGCGCCTTCTCCGGATACCCCTCCCGCCGCAGTATGGACTCTGTCCGGGTCATATTCTGACGGTCAATGTCCAGTGCCGTCAGGTGGCCGCTTCCATCAGCTGCCCTTCCGCCGCACGGTCCGTATCCCAGCGCTCCGAGCAGTTTTCTGGTATGGCCTCCATATCCAAGCGTACAGTCAAGCCCGTTTTCGCCCGGCTTGATCCGGAGCACAGAAAGAATCTCCTCCACCGCGATCGGAAGATGCATCCCGGCAGGTGTGCTGCCCTTAGCGATCACCTTCTTAACGGTTTCCGGATATTGCTCCGGATTCAGCTCCTTATATTTTTCCGCATACGTATGCGGATGCGTCCCGTTATAATGCTGACGGCGCCGATGCGGCTGCTGCAATGTCAAATCATCCATGTTTTACCCCCCTGCCGCGTCCTTTGCGGCGTCATACCTGACGCTCCAGTAATTTTGCCGCCCGTCTCACAGCAGCAAGCTCCTCCGCCGTGCATGCCTCATCGGAATACCTTGCTTTCTCATACAGCCTGTGCATGAGTTCCACGGACTCCTGTGCTTCCTCTGCTGCCCCTACGTTTCCGGTGCGCGTGTATGGAGTGCCGGAAGGAATCTCTGCGTAACGGGATGCCTCCTGCGCGCTCTCCTGATTCTGCGCAGTTCCGCCCCTCATCCCTTTCCTGTCCGGAAATGCATGCTGCTCCAGTTCCCGCGGCGTATCACTTCTGCGCAGTTTTGCTGCGCCCGGTCCCCCTCGAAGACATGCGGCATACCGGCGCCGGATTCCGGCAGAGGGACTGCGGTCGAAGAAACCGGGCTTTGCCCGCACCGGCGATTTTGCCTGTCTCACCCTCTCCCGGACATCATAGTATTCAACCTTGTCCGTCCCCCAGATGTGTGCACTTGCAAAGCGCTGCATCAGAGAACGGACGGCGGCGCGGACAGCACGGAAAATCAGCCAGGCGGCGAGCGCCACCACCGCAGCAGTCACCACGCGCCAGAGAATATCAAGGAAGCGCTGCATTCCATCTGACAGGGGTTCTCCTGCCTCCATCGGCTCCGGCATGGCTGCAGAGGACGAACCCTGTTCGGCGCTTTCTCCTGTATGAAGCAGCGAAAGCAGATAGAACACGCCTCGCAGAATGAGCCTCGCAAGCGCCCGGACGGCACTGCCCGCCAGTTCAAACAGCCGACGGCCTGAACGAAAAAGAAGCAGAAGCCCCGCCGCGGCAGCACCGGCCCCGACCCACTTTCCCATCGACCTCGCGTAGGCCTGCCGGATGCGGTCATAAGGGACTGTCCCACCTTTTGGAATCTGATCGAGCGCAGTCTCCAGACTGTCCTGTCCCCGATAGAGCAATAACAGGATGCCGCTGCACAGTTCCCCGAGAAATGCCGTAACTCCAAGGTCCGTCCTGCCCATGAAGGCAGCCGCAAGATACAGGAGCAATCCTGGGACGAGCGCCATCGGCGAAGGATAAATCAGGAGTCTTTCATGGATCCTGGCATAGTAGGAGACCGTGAGAATGATAAGACAGAACGGAAGAGACAGCATCCGGCTTGCTGCCCATGGCGTGAGAAGAAGAACCGCAGCCACACCGGCCAGGTGCCCGAGGGTATAAAAGCCGAAACGGCTCACCTGCTTCTGCAGAAATTCTGCCCACAGTGCGTATCCCACAGGGAGAAGCCCAGCCAGCAGTCCACATAGGCTGCCAGCCACAGGAACATGCATGGACGCAAGCGCCGCTCTCCCGCGGCTGCCAGCGAGCAGCAGCTGCTGAAGCCAGATGGCGGCTGTTCCGGTCAGTACCAGATTATTGCCCGTTCGAAGCCGCATCTTCGCGGCCGATTCCGTTGTAATAAACCGTTCCTCCATCTGCCTCCCCGATCAATATTAATCCCTGCTCCAGAATGCCGCTGGGCACCATCATCCCCGGCAATCCAGCCTGACAAAATCCACGTTCTCCGGAACCGGTTCGTCCTTCATGTCCTTCGCGAGCGGGCAGAGCCAGAGGAGACCTCCCCGCACCGCGGAAAGACCTGCCGCTGCCTCCGAGACATCCTCCCGCCGGGAGGAAGAGATCAGAACGCGCGTCACACCGCTCTGTCCTCCCTCTCCTGCAGCCCTCTCCGTCTCCTCCCGCAGAAAGCCGGAAAATGCCGGCCGCTTAAGCCGCAGATCAATTCTTGCAAGCAGTTCATTGACGCGGGCGAGGTGTCCTGCTGAAACGCCCTCCCCGAGCGCCATACCGGCGGCTGCCGCCGTAATGCCCAACTCCCGGCCCATGTCCTCTCCATTGGTGAGCATGCTGACAGAAATCTGGCGCTGTATCAACACCCGGGCGAGCGAGGCCGCAAGCCGGATACTGTCCTCCAATACAGCTTCAGGGTACCAGATCGTCGGTTCATCCAGATTCAGAAGAATCCGCACGCTCTGTCCCGCGGAATGATCGGACAGGTTCACCTTCAGACTGCCGGTTCTCGCCGAGGCTTTCCAGTTCACCCTGCTCTGCGGATCCGTCGGGACGTAGTCGCGCACGCCGCGGCGCAGGAAGATGTCCTCATACAGAAACCGCCGCGTGCTGATTTCCCCCATGATTTTCTCGAGAGGCAGCTCCAGCCCCTCCGGCGGAAACTCACCCGGGTAGACATACAGATGTGTATTCTGCTCCAGATTGCAGTATCCCGCCTCCCGGCTCAGAAAATCATGCGCTACCAGACTTGTCCGGTTGATGACATAATATCCGCGCCTGCGGCAGTCCACCGTCAGCTTCCGCGTGATTTTTTCATGCCCGCGCACACTGAACACGTCGACCGCATTCGTCTGATCGGAGACAGTCTGATTTCCGGCGTCTCTGAGGCGAAGCCCTGTGTCGAGTGCAAAACCCACCTCCAGCACCGGAACCGGGATTGCCTTCCCATTTGTGATGACCTCCGTCAGGCTGCTGGTTCCGCCCTCGACAGCCGGCTGCGCGTCAAAGGAGAGCACCGCGCCGAGCGCCCTGTCCCAGCAGCGCCGGAACAGCATCCGCTCCGTCATCAGAAGCACCAGAATCACGGCGGGTACGATCAAAATGATCATGTATTCCCTCCCGCCAGCGCCTCCTCCGTCGGGACCGGCACCTCGTTCAGAATCTGCCTCACCACCTCCCGCGTGTCCTGTGCCGCTGCATAGGTCCGAAGGGGCGTCAGCCGGTGCGCGATCGCGGGCACCGCTGCTTCCTTGATATCCTCCGGTACCACATAATCCCGTCCATTCAGGAGCGCGAGCACCTGACAGATGCGGAGCACCGACAGACTGGCCCGCGGACTCGCCCCCGCGGCGAGGTCACGGCGCGTGCGCGTCGCCATGATGATGTCCGCCAGATACGATTTCACCGTCTCTGAGACATGCACCGCAGAGGCCTCTTTTCTCGCCTCCAGAATATCGGACAGGGCTGCCACCGGCTCAAGGGAAGGGAGCGCATCCCCGTGCAGATGACGGTCCATGATGGCGATCTCCTCCTCCTTATCCGGCAGTCCCATGGACAGACGAAGCTGGAACCGGTCGAGCTGCGCCTCCGGAAGTGGAAACGTCCCCGCTGTTTCGATCGGATTTTGCGTGGCAATCACGAAAAACGGCTCCTCCAGCAGTCTTGTCTCCCCGTCGACCGTGACCTGCCGCTCCTCCATGCATTCGAGAAGCCCCGCCTGCGTGCGCGGCGTCGCCCGGTTGATCTCATCTGCCAGCAGGATATTGGTGAAGACCGGACCCGGATGAAAGGCAAAATCCTCCGTCTTCTGCTGCCAAACGTTGAGTCCTGTGATATCCGTGGGAAGCAGGTCCGGTGTGAACTGAATCCGGGCGAATCTGCCGTCGATGCTCCGGGCGAGCGACCGTGCCAGCATGGTTTTGCCTGTTCCCGGGACATCCTCAAGCAGGATATGTCCGCCGGAAATCAGCGATGCCGCTGTGAGGCGGATCACCTCGTCCCTGCCGATAATCACTCTTCTGACATTCTGGATAATCGCTTCCGCTGTCGCCTTCCCGTTTTTCATTGTGATACCCCTTCGCCGCGCCTTTACGGCAGCCGCGGGAGAAAGACCTGATGAATCTTCTCCCGGATCGGACCAGCCGCACCTGTGGCACAAGTCATCATCTGAACGTGGCACGTCGTCATCACGTTCAAGACCTCACCAGATGAACAGTTCCCTTCCAATCAGCTTCCACACTGCCTCCGTCAGGAAATAATCCCCGACCGGATCGCCGAGCAGCGTGTCTGTCTCCGCCCGGTAATCCACGCGGTCCCGGCAGAGCGCCTGCAGCATCCGCAGCGCCGCGACGGCGTAAGCGCGTGCGAGCGCCGCACTCACGGGCGGGACATTGTCCTTGTCCTCCTTCACCAGTCCGGACAGCAGAATCAGACCGCATGACGCGGCTGCCGCGGCAAAATCATTCTCTCCCGCCTGCTCTTCTGCTCCCAGTATCTCCGGCACCCGGCCGCTTTCCGGGAGTTCTGACAGGAAATAGGCGGCAGTCTTTTCAGCTGCCTTCAGAAACTGCTGATCCGACGTGTGCAGATAGCTCAATCCAAAGCCATAGAGCGCCAGCGCCTGTGCACCAGCCCTGCTGCCCGCCTCGTCTGCCGGCAGTACGGATCCGTCCTCCCGCACAAGCTGATGCATCACCGCCGCCGCATGCAGCGCGGCCATCCCGCGATACGTCTCATCCCGCGTCGTCTCGCTCGCCCAGTACAGCAGCGGGAGCTGCAGGAGAGAATCGACAGAAGGTGCCGGCCCCGCCAGCAGCGGGCAGAGCGCAAGATACCCCTTCCCGGGGAGGAAGCAGCCGGCCATCGCTTTCGCCGCATCCAGCCCCCGCTGTTTTGAGACCTCATTTCTGGTCATATGAAAATTGGCGACCGCCGTCGGCAGAAACTGATAGCCTGCCACCGGTCCGAGCTTCTCCGGACTCCGCAGATTTCCCGCCAGCGCGCTCTCGAGGTCCACTGCGTTCCTCATGCAGGTCCGATCCTGCGTCGCATGAACCATCTGCCACATCAATCCGCCGTTCAGTCCGTTCTCCCAGCAGAATGGATTTCCTGTGCGAAAGTAATCTTCCCTCGTCTGCTCTGTACTCCGCCCGAACGGCAGCCTGCCCTGGTTTCGCTCTGCGGCTGCCGCAAGCTTGTCACGGATTTTATCAGCAGATTCCTGAATCCAGTTGTGTTCTTCCATCGTTTATACCCCTGCCGCGTCCTGTCACAAACCGCCCTGTTCTCTCAGTTTTCCGCGGGCAGCCGTCCGTACAGCTCGGCGAGTCCGCGGATGCTCCGTGCCAGATCGTCAGAAAGAAAGTGCGGCAGAATCCGCCACTCCCAGTTTCCATCCGCCTGTCCCGGCGTATTGATGCGTGCCTCCCGCCCCTTCACCAGGTAGTCCTGGATCGGAATGATGCACAGATCCGCCACAGAACGGTACGCCTCCCGGATAAAATCCCAGGTAAAAGCGCCATAGTCGGTGTTTTCCGAATGTATGTAGCGGCGGGCATAGTCACGGCTTCCGTCCGGAATTTCCTCAATCCACTCGCGCGTCGTGGGATTGTCATGCGTTCCGGTGTAAACCACACAGTTCCTGATATGGCGGAACGGCAGGTAAACGCTGTTCCAGCTTGTGAACGCGAACTGCAGAATCTTCATGCCCGGAAAGCCGGTATCCTCCAGTAATTTCCGGTTCTCCGCCGTCACATTGCCGAGATCCTCCGCGATAATCGGTACCTCCCCGAGTTCCGCACGGAGCACCCGGAAGAAATCCATGCCGGGTCCCTTCTCCAGCGTTCCGTTCTCCGCCGTCTCGTCCCCATAGGGCACCGCATAATAACTGCAGAAGCCGTGAAAATGATCGATCCGGATGACATCGAACAGCGCCATGCACCTTGCCATGCGGCGGATCCACCAGGGATACTTCTTCTTTTTCTGTGTCCTCCAGTCATAGATCGGATTGCCCCACAGCTGGCCGGTTGCGGAAAACGCGTCCGGCGGGCAGCCTGCGACCACCTCCGGGATATGCTGCGGCGTCATCCGGAACACCTCCGGATGCGACCAGGCGTCCGCACTGTCGAGCGAGACATAGAACGGAATATCGCCGATGATCTGAATCCCGTTTTTTGCTGCGTATTCGTGCAGCGCGGTCCATTGCCTGTCAAACAGAAACTGCTGGAAACGGTAGAAATTCACCTCCTCCTGCAGCTCCAGCGCCGCCATATCAAGCACTTTGGCATCGCGCTCGCGGTACGCTTCCTCCCAGTCCACCCAGGATGCGCCGTCAAAATGCTCCTTGAGCGCGCAGAACAGCGCATAATCATCCAGCCAGTCCGCCTGCTCCTTCGCATACTGTACGAAAGCCGGACTACCCAGTCCGCCCTGCTCCTTAAAATGAGCGAATGCTGTCCGCAGAAGTGTCCTGCGGCCGGCATAGATTTTGCCGTAATCCACCTTCTCCGGATTCTGTCCGAAGTCGATGGCATTGCATTCGTCCCAGGAGAGCAGCTCTTCCTCGATCAGTTTCTCCGGCGAAATAAAATATGGATTCCCTGCAAACGCGGAGAGCGGCTGATACGGTGAATTGCCGAAGCCCGTCGGCCCGACCGGCAGAATCTGCCAGGCGCTCTGCCCCGCTGCCTTCAGAAAATCGACAAAATCAAACGCCTCCTGAGAGAGACTGCCGATCCCGAACCGGGACGGCAGAGAAAAGATCGGATACAAAATACCAGCTGCACGTTTCAAACTCATTTCCTCCTGCTCTCGTCACAAATGCAGATTTCCGCTCAGAATCTGTTCCCGGAGCGGAGGAATCAGCTGCTTCTTGCGGCTCACCACACCCGGCAGATCCGCCTCCCCGTGCTCTGCCTTCACGCCGAACGACTGACTCACCAGCGCGTCCGCCTCCTTTCCATCATACAGAAGACGTGTGCGCTGCTCTGGCACATAGGTCAGCATATAGAACACCAGATCCTTTCCCGTGTGCTCGCGCTCCGCGGGCAGGATACCGAGAATCAGCTTTCTTGCCTTCTCGTAGGCGCGGCGGCTCATAAAGAAGCCCTGTCCCAAAGACAGTGTGTACTCCCCGATGTCAAATTCCTTGAAATCCGTGTACAGCAGTTCCTCCGCGCTCCGGCCGGTCAGATCCTCTCCCGCCTCAAACATCTTCGGTCCGTACTCCTCAATTTGTTCTCCCGCGATGCCTGCAAGCTCCCTTGCTGCAGCCTTGTCAAACATCGTGCAGGTCGGAGAGTGGAACATGAGCGTGTCCGAGAGAATGGCGGACAGCATCAGCCCCGCGATCTGCTTCGGAATCTCCACCTTGTTCTCCTGATACATCTCGAAGAGAATCGTCGAGGTGCAGCCCACCGGCTCATTGCGGAAATAAACAGGCCCGCTCGTCTCCAGCGTGCCGATGCGGTGATGATCTATGATCTCGAGAATGTTTGCCTCCTCAAGACCGTCCACCGCCTGACTCTGCTCATTGTGGTCCACCAGAATCACCTTCTTGCGGTGCATATTCAAAAAATTTCTCCGGCTGATGACGCCCACATAGTGATTTTCCTTGTCCGTGATCGGAAAATAGCGGTGTCTGAGGCTCGCCATGACCTTTCTTGCTTCCTCGATCGGCGTTTTGAGATTGAAGGTCACCATGTCCTGCGTCACGGCAAAATGCCGGATGGGCGCCGCCATGGTCACGAGGCGCGCAGCGGCATAGGTGTCATAGTGCGTCTGCACGACGGCGCACCCTCCGTCCTTCGCCCGCTTCAGCAGAATTTCCGGCACGGCGGCATCCATACACACCACCAGGCAGGCTGCGCCGTAGTCAATCGCGCACATCTGCGCCTCGTACCGGTTCGAAACCATCACCAGATCCCCCGGCTTCACCAGCTCCGCCATTGCCTCCGGGCTCGTCCCCACGTGGAGATGTCCCTCGGTGATCACTCCGTCCGGATCCCCGACCAGCATCCTGCCATCCAGTACCTCCAGCAGATTCTTGTAGCTTGTTTTCGCCTCTCCCAGGACCGCCGTGTTGAACAGCTCCATGTTCGCGTTGGCGATATCCTTCAGCGTAATCAGACCCTGAAGCTCTCCTTCCTCATTGGTAATACACAGCGTATCGATATGCCGGTCATTCATCCGCTGCCAGGCGGCGCGGCAGCTCATCTGCCCGTCCACACCCGGCTCCTGCCGGATGTCGATGTTCCCGATGTTCGGACTCATATCGACCGAGAGCCTTGGCGGCTCCACGCCAAAATGATTCAGCACAAAGGCGGTTTCCTTGCTGATCTCACCCGCGCGCCGCGGCTCGTGCGGCTCGCTGCTGATCTGATTTTTCAAATATGCATAGGCAATCGCGGAGCAGATCGAATCCGTGTCCGGATTCTTGTGCCCGATCACGCGGACAATCCGCTGCGTTGAAATATCAATCATACCTGACCCTCCGTGCCGCGCCCCCTGCGGCGTCCAAATCTCCTGTAATTTTGGTGCAATTATACCCCCGCGCCGTCCCGCCCGTCCACGGAGTCAGAATATTCACCCATCTTCTGCGCTGAAACCTCCCTTGACCGCCGCCGAATATGCTATATTGCTTTATATAGGAAAAAGGATTCCGATCATTTCTATGTTTTATGGAATCATCACAGAGCTGCCGTAAGAATCCGGCATGAGGAGCGAATATAGAAATGCGTTTATTTCACAAAACCCTGACCGTCAATGAATGTATCAACCGGAGCCGCACGGAACAGAATGCCGTCCTGGTGGACGTGCGTCCGCATGATCTTTACCGCGCAGGTTATATTGCCGGAAGCATCAACGTCCCGCTGGAAAAGCCGGAGCTCCTCCTCGGTCGTGTCCCCGATAAGGAGACCACCGTGTATGTCATCGGCAGTGTCTATCACCAGCCGAAGAAGGGCGTGAAAGCCTTCCGGAAGCTCGGCTATCGTCACTGCGTCGCCGGCGGCATCATGGAAGATCATCACGGCCTTCTGAAGCACGCCTGAGAAAAGCAAACGGCTCCGGGTCCGTCAGAAAGTGCATCAGCTGATAGGCGCACTGCACAGCCACCCGCTCCTCCCGCAGAATCCGCGCCGCCTCGCGCCGATCCGCGAGAACGATTCCGATCTCCTCTGCCGGCTCTTCATAATCCGTGCTCACCTCTCCGGCGGCATATCCATAGACCATCGCCACCGATTCGTCTGTCATCCCGACCGTCGTAAAACGTGGCGCCTCATACATCGGATCCACGGAGAGCGGTGTGAGAACAAGACCGGTCTCCTCATGCATCTCGCGCACCGCCGCATCATGAATGCTCTCGCCGGATTCCATCAGCCCCGCCGGAAATTCATACAGATACCCGTCGATCGGATACCGGTACTGATGGACGAGAACAACGCGGTCCTCCCCGGAAGCGCCATTCTTCTCTTCTCCCCGGACAATTGCATAAATTGCGACGCCGTCCGGCGGATTGGCATGTGTGGTCAGCTTCAGCTCCCCGATGCTGCGCGCGCGGGAGGCCACATTGTAGCAGGAATGATGTCCCTTGCTGTTCACTCCCTCCACGTTATAAAGATTCACAAACCGGTTGTCCGTCATCTTTGTGACTGATTGAATCGTCGCCATACTTCTCCATGCCTTTCTACTGCCGTCTCTCGTCATACGCGGCGACTGCCTGCTTCAGATACGAGAGCCACTGTCTGCAGATCTCGTCCACGCCCGCGCGCTCGCGGATCCGGCGTGCCTCCCTGCCGAGCGCCTCCGCGTATTCCGGGTCCTCAATCAGCGTCAGGATCGCCTTGGCCATGGCATCCGCATTCTGAATCGGCACGAGCAGACCGTTCTCTCCGTCCCGGATAATCTCCGCCGGGCCGCCGCAGGGACAGTCCGTCGACACGCAGGGCAGCCCGAGCGCCATGGCCTCCATCAGTCCGTTCGGAAGCCCTTCCCAGTCCGAGCTGAGCACGTAGACCGCTCCTTTGACCAGCTCCGTTTCCAGATGGCTGCAGGGGCCACAGAGCAAAATCCAGTCCTCCGCGCCGAGCGCACGGATTTTGTCCTGCAAAATCTGCATCGTCCCATCTCCGGAGTCGCTTCCATAAAGCCGCAGACAGTAATCCGGATGTCTCTGATGCACCATCGCGAAGGCGTCGAAAAGCATACTCTGGTTCTTGAAGTCCACGATGCGGGCGGACTGCACCACCGCCTTCTCCCGGTGCACGGAGAGCGGCGCATGCAGATACTTATCGTTGATGGGATTGAGGATGACGGCCGTGCCGTCCTGCAGATACGGGCGGAAGAACGCGCGCTGCCCCTCCGTCTGGTAGACACAGCCGGCTGCCTTCGGAAAGAGCCAGCGGATCTGCAGTTTGTCTGTCAGGGCATCGTAGTGCCCCGTTGGATTGGTCCGGATCGAAATCACAACAGGGATGCCAGTCCCGCGCGCCGCAAGAAGTGCCCGGTAATCCACCTGATGGTCAAAAGCCACCAGCACATCCGGCTTCTCCGTCTTCAGAAATTCCCGCAGATACTTCACGCGAAGCAGAATTTTGCGAATCCGGCTCTTCGGGGCATCCGCCTCACGCAGGCCAACATGGACACGCCGGACACGCGGATCGAGCGGGTATTCGTTCTCCCCGTACCATTCCGTCGCCACCAGTACCTCATACCCCTCGTCCACAAACCGGTTTGCGAGCGTACTGACCACCCGCTCCGCACCGCCCTGTGAGAGACAATTCAAATGAAATGCAATCCGCTTCAACATCCGATCTACCTGTCCATTCGCAGAAACACCTGTTATTCACAGTCCCGGCCGCCGGGATTTTATGCCCCGTGCCGCGTCCTTGCGGCACCAATGTCAGTCTCGCTCAAACTCCCGTTTCAGGGCCGCGGCATATGCCTCCTCAGAGAAATCGAAGGCGCGCAGAACCGCCCGGCGCCGATAAGTAAGCCGCATCTCCCGCTGCTCCAGCATCTGCCGGAGCGCCTCCGTGAGGGCTTTCTCCTTCGGTGTGAGATCGCGGCGCGCGAGATCCTTCTCCTCTTCCATCACCGGCACGAGAATGCCGTACGGCGCCTCGCCGTGCGGATCCGGCACCGGATCCAGGATTTCCCGCGGTCCCGTCGCACAGTCCGCGGCGATTGCCGGAAGCCCGCGTCCCATCGCCTCCAGCAGGGCATTCGGGAGTCCTTCATGGAGAGATGTGAGCACATACACTGTCCCGCACGACAGCAGCGGGAACGGGTCCGCCAGCGCACCGGTAAAGAACACGTCTCCCCCAATGCCCAGGTTTTCCGCCTGCCGCCGGTATTCGTCAAAATTCCCGTCGCCGATGATCACTGTCCCGGCCTCGGGATGCGTTCTGTGCATCGCCGCCGCGGCACGGATGAGATGCCAGAATCCCTTGACGTCATCCTCGCGTCCCATACTCATGATCCGCACCGGATGCGCGGCAAGAAACGATTCCAGTCCCGGGACAGACGGCAGCGGGCCGGAAACGGCGGGCACTTCTCCATTCTCCGGTTTCTTATCCGGCAGCCGGATCGGATTGTGCAGGGTAAACGTATTGCGGGCGTGGTAATTTTGCCGAAGCTCCTCCTCGATGGCACTGCTGCAGCAGGCCACCCGGTCTGCCCGCCGGAGATACAGCCGGATCAGCCCCGGCGCGCCGAAATCGAGATAGCTGTGAATGCTGCAGTACACACGCTCCCCGGTCCGCGAGAGCACATTGGCAAGATTGGCCGTCTGCCCGAAGCTGTAGGAGATATCAATACCCAGCCTGCGCTTCAGCTTCTTCAGTGCGCGGACACGGCGCAGCACATTGCGCAGCTTGCCCAGTCTGCCCGGAACCGCCGGTATATCGAGATTGACAACGGAAAGCCCTGTCACGTCATAAAACGCATCCTCCGCGCTGAAGATAGCGATCGAGACATGGTACTCCTGACTAAGAAGATAGGCGGTCTGCACACAGATCCGCTCAAAGCCGCCCTGATGGAGCATGGGTGTGATCAACAGAATATTTTTACTCATCGCGCTTCAGGCCTTGGACAGATACCACTCCTGCATCTGCCTTGCCTCCTCACTGACATCATAGCCGGCTTCCTTCAGTTTCTGAATCGCACGGGCAGAACGCTCTGCCCGGTCAAAATCCGAACCGTCAGAACATCTGCTCCTGATTTCCACTGGAGACGGCTCGCTCCCGCCGGGTGCTGCGGTCTTCTGCCCGGCCCTCTCCCCGGCTTTCGCCATAATCCAGTCTCTCCAGGCCTGCGCCGGCCGGAGCGGCATTCTCGACACCAGCTCTGTCAGGCAGACCTCCTCTGTGATCGTATCTGCAATGAGACAGTACAGTCCTGCGGCCTGCGCCTCCACCACAGTACCGGGCAGTCCCTCATACAGCGACGGGAAAACAAACAGATCCATCGCCTGATACAGCCTCCTCGTCTCGGAAGGCGATCTCCTTCCGGCAAAAATCACCCGTCCGGCGAGTCCCATCGCGGCAGCCTGCTCCGCGACCTTCTGCCGCAGCGCGCCGTCTCCTACAAAGAGCAGGCGGAACTGCTCCGGCAGCCCGGCCAGACAATCCACGAGAAAGGTCTGATTTTTCATGGGATCGAAGCGCCCCACATGACCGAGAACGAGCGCATCCTCCGGAAGGCCTAGCGCTGTCCGCCCGGCCATCCTCGCCTCCGCATCATAGCGATAAGCACCGGTGTCTATCGCGTTCGGGATCAGCCTGACACGCCCCGACGCCATAACTCTGTTCCCATACACCGCCTCTCCCGCGAGGCGCGAGCAGGTATAGAGCTCGTCCGCCCTGCGCGGCAGGGAATGACGAAACAGCCTGGTCACCGCGCCGCGGATACCGGGATCGACGCCAGCGCTGCGGACATGTGCCGCTGTGTGCGGCACCCCCGCGGCCTTTGCGATGGGAAGATAGACCGAGGCCATACTGGTCATGTGTCCCTCTACCAGAACCCAGTCGTGATGCGCCGTAAAAAAAGCCTTCACTGCCTTTCGGTAAGCGGTAAAGTTTCTCCCGTTGAAGCGCGGGAGCGCGTATATCCTTCCGCCGAGCGATCGGATCTCCGCGTCAAAATCATCCGGCCTGCGCGCTGCCATGAGGGCTACGGAGGTTGTCTCCCCATCTGCTGGACGGGCCTCCGTGTGCACCAGGAAGTCGAACTGAACCTTTGACCGGTCGATATGGCGGTAGAGATCCATGATCCGGCTCTCCGCACCGCCCATATTCAATCTGCCGAGCACATGCAGCACCCGGACGGGCTGACAGGCCTGTACCCCCATCTCTGCCTTTTCCATCTTCTCAATACCTGTTCTATGTTTCCGCAGCATGCGCGGGATAGCGTTCAGCCGGTCTGCCCCTGCCCTGTCTTTCTGCCCGCACGGACAAGCTCCGACGCCCGGACCGCCGCGTGCTTGGCTGCGGCCATCATCCGATTCTGCCCCATCCGCACAGCCCCGGCACGCTTCGCCGGCATCTCTCTCAGTGCCGCGTAGGAGATCACATCCTGCTCCTTCAGTATAGATTCATACCAGCCAAACTCCGCATCGGTCATGGTGTCCGCATGGACGACGAAGGTCGTGACGCCGCTGCCGCCCTTCCGGATCACGCTGCTCCGATTAAAAGAAATCGGATAGAAAACAAGACCGCAGTACTCATAAGGCGCCGTGCCGAATCCGTCCGTCAGCCCGGTGAAGCCATTTTCCCGCAGGGCGGTCAGGGTATTCCGGTCAAAAGAATGCCCTGGCGCCATGAACAGATCCGTCCGGATGCCGTGTGAGGCAAGCATCTCCTTACCCGTGCGGATCAGATCTGCCTGCTCCGCATAGGGGACGCCCGCAAATTCTGAGAAATGATTCAGCGGAAACAGGCCTCCGCGCTTTGTCGTATAGATATGGTGGCAGCCATGCATCGCGATCGTCCAGCCATCCCCCTGGAGCTGCCGGACAATCTGCCAGAAATCCTCCCTGGGCGGATCGATGGACAGCGCCGGATCCCTCGGATCTGGTACCACGCCGAGCAGCGCTCTGACGCCATGTGCGTCGAGCAGACTCTGAAAGCGCAGGAACCTGCCCCAGTCCATATCCGCCGTGATATCATCCATCCGGATCGCGATTTTCATTCTTATACCCCATGCCGCATTCTTTGCACCGCCCGGCGTAAAGCGGACGGTTATCTTCCTGTCAGATCAGAATATCTCCCGCCGCGATCTGCCGCGCGCAGTCATACCGGTCGATGCGCATGGAACCATCCACCGTGCGGACAATGGGTTTCCCGTCAAACGTATCGATCACCTCTCCCGGCGCATATGCTGAGAAATCGATCATCTCATCGAACGGATGCGCCTCCCAGACCGTGACCCGGACACCGCGCTCAGCTTCGGAAACGCCGGAAGCGCCATTGTCACCGGACGCGTCTGCAGCACAGGATTCACCGGCAGCAGCCTCCTCCGCCGTGAGCACCTGACAGAACGCGCCGGGGAAAGGCGCGGCCACGCCGCGGATCAGGTTATAGATATTCCGGGTTCTGTCCTGCCAGTCGATCCGTCCGTCCTCCGGTGTCCGCTTGTTATACCAGGAATCCCGGTCCCTCGACCAGGTGCGGATCGGAATCTGCGTCCCATTCTTTGCCGCCTCCCGATACGCCGCGACCAGCCGGCGGATCAGATGCTTCGAGCAGATCATGTTCTTGTACTGCGCCGTCCGGATATCGTCATGCTCTGTCAGCGAAAACATCTCGGTTGCAAACACATTCGGAGAATCCGCCTTTTCATCGTAGCGGAACAGATTCAGATTGAACCGCGTATCCCCGAGAATGATCGACCAGTTGAGCGGCGAGCGGCCGCGGCCGAACGGCAGGTAACCGGCGTTCCCATGAAAGCCGTAAATGCCGTACCGGAATGCGCCGAGCACCTCCGCCGGGATCAGTCTCTGCCACCCCATCACAATCCCGATTTCAAAGGAATTCTCCAGGAAAAACGCCTGTGTCCGCGCATCCCGGAGCGAATAGCGCTCCGCCTCAAAGACCGGAATACCGTACCGCTCCGTGAGCGAGGACAGCCCGCAGTAACCGGAAATCTGATTCTTCCTTGTCACCTCCGGTGCGACTGTGACCACAAGATCCACCGGGCACAGATTTTCCCTGATATAAGAGATGATATTTTCCGACGTGTCCTTCACGCCGAACACAACGACCCTGTAATGCATCACAGCACTTCCCTGTACCAGTCAATGGCAAGCCCTATTCCCGTCTTGAAATCGTAGCTCGGATCATACCCGAGATTCTTTCTGGCCTTGCTGATATCCGCATTGGAATCACGGATATCCCCCGGTCTGTTCGGGCCAAAATTCGGCTCGACCTTTACGCCGAGCGCCTCGCACAGATCCCAGTACACATCAATCAGGAACTCCCGTCCGCCGGCGCCGATATTATAGGCTGTTCCCGCCGCCTCCGAGGGCGCGAGGCAGGCGCGCAGATTTCCCTCGATGACATTGTCGATGTAGGTAAAGTCCCGGCTCTGTTTCCCGTCGCCATTGATGGTGGGCGTCTCGCCATGCAGCAGCTGACGCAGGAATTTTGGAATCACTGCTGCGTATGCGCCGTTCGGATCCTGCCTGCGTCCGAAGACATTGAAATAGCGAAGACCATAGGTATCCAGACCGTACAGCTTCTTGTACAGCTTGCCATACTCCTCATCCGTCCGCTTGGTCAACGCATAAGGACTGAGCAGCTCTCCCTCCTCGCCCTCGTGCTTCGGCAGCTTTGCCGCATCCCCGTAGACGGAGGAACTTGAGGCATAGACAAACTTCTTCACGCCGTTTTGCCGCGACGCCTCCATCATATTCAGTGTGCCGCGGATGTTGATCTCCTCATAGAGCAGCGGCATCTCAATCGAGCGCGGCACAGAACCCCACGCCGCTTCATTGCAGACAAAATCCACCCCGTCCGTCGCCCTCTTGCACGCCTCGAGATCGCGGATATCTTCCTTCAGAAACGTAAACCGCGGATTGTCCATCAGCGGCGTGATATTTTCGATATGTCCCGTGGACAGATTATCGAGACAGCGGACCGTGTATCCCATCCCGATCAGCGCCTCGCAGATGTTGGACCCGATGAATCCCGCTCCTCCTGTGATCAGGAATGTACTTCCTTCCGGAAACTTCAGATTTTGAAATCCCATACCATGAACCTCTCTTCTATCGTTCTCGAATAACTCCAGGACACTTCTTGTCCGTCACAGACCCGCTTTCCAGTCCCGCACCGCCGTGACGAGCCAGTTCTCCAGGTCCGCCATCCCCTCGCCGGTTTTGGCCGAGACCGGGAAAATCCGGATATCCGGATTCAGCCTCCGCACCCGCTCTGTGCAGCGCACAAGATCGAAATCGAATGCCGGCATCGTATCCGTCTTCGTGATCACAAGAACATCGCTCTTCATAAACATCAGCGGATACTTGAGCGGCTTGTCGTCTCCCTCCGGCACACTGAGCAGCATGACATTTTTCCCGGCTCCGGTATCAAATTCCGCAGGGCAGATCAGATTTCCGACATTCTCCAGAAAAGCAAGATCGATTCCTTCCGTTCCCATCTCCCTGAGACCCGTCCGCGTCATCCCCGCATCCATGTGGCACATCCCGTCCGTGTGCACCTGAATTGACCTTGCCCCCTTCTCCTCCATCCGCTCCGCGTCAACCTGCGCGTCAATATCCGCCTCCAGAACCGCAATCTTCCACTCTCCGCCGAGATCCTCAATGATCCGGGAGAGCAGCGTCGTCTTCCCCGAACCGGGCGAGGACATCAGATTGACCAGCAGAGTTCCCTCTATGCGCATCTCTTCGCGCAGCGCGTCAGCATCCCGGTCATTCGATGCCGTGATCGACTCCTTCAATTCAATAACCCGCATCATCACACCCCCTGCCGCTCTTTCTGAAAACTTCCATTAGTGTAACAACTTCTGCCGGGATGGTCAAAATTTTTGTCCCTGACAAGTTTAGCTTGTTCGGTACAATTTGTACCGAACAAGCTAAACTTGTCAGGGACAAACTCGTTCAGCCTGCAAACACAGTTCCGTCCAGCAGGTCCTCCAGCTTGTAGGTTCCATTGACGATCTGCGGGAAATCTGCAGTGTCCACCGTGAATCGGATAATCTGACCGTCCGCGGTTCTGCAGTCAAGAATTTTCTGATTGTCCGTTCGCAGCGGCGTCATCGTCGTCCCCTTCGGGAAGGTGACCCTCTGCGTCGCATCGGAATCCATCGACTGGAGCACCACAAGCTCCGCGTCCTGCTTCAGTGTGAACGTCAGCGGTTCCTCCGTCCTGACCAGATACCACCGATCAACCGGTTCCAGCGCGCCGTCCGCGTCAAGCCGGTATCTGCGCTCCACCGTCATTGTGCTCATGACCGTCGTGCGCCCCGCAAGAATCAGATTGTCCGGATCAATCGGAATGTTTGAGTACATACCGATATCCTCGGTTGTCATCTTCAGGGTCCCTTGCGTCAGCGGGATTACCTCTAGCGTTTCCATATCATTATCCTGCCTCGTATTCACCAGAAGTACCTTTCCATCCCCGGTGTCAGCGAGATAATATTCGTTTCCATAGCTGTAGCAGTCAAAGGTCTGGCTGGCGTCCCCGTACTGCACGCCCAGACTCTGAATCGTCTGCGTGTCGCCCGACCAGTCTACAGTGATATAAAGCTTCTTTCCATCCACCTGATATTCTGTAAACTGATCTATCGGCTCGATCGACGCGGACGCTGTCCCGAACCAGTCCCCCTTCACCAGATCCGGATAAGCGGCCGGCGTCAGTGTAACCAGATACCGACCGGCTGCGTATGCCCCGATATCGTACTGATTGAACACGAAATGGATACCGTCGCGCCCTGCATACCAGGTCAGCGGTCCATATGTTACATCAGAGCTTGTATTTTTCACGTCTCCGGTCATGCCGTCCGTGGCCTTCAGCATCCCTGCGATGGTGTCCTCGAGGCCCTCTGTGAACAGACCATCCGCCTGTCCATCGGCTGCCTGCCTCACCACCTCGGTCTGCAAAATTCCTGTCAGGTTCTGGATGTCCGTGTTCTTCAGCACGTCCGCCAGCGTCAGCCGCTTCCCGGACGCAGCATCATAGCTGTACGCCGTCTCCGCGCTGAAGCCATGCGCGCCGCCGGTGTTTGTGTAGTCGTTGCGGGTCACGGAGAACACCTTGTCGTCTGCGCGGACTACCTGCAGCGTGTCCTCGTTCGTGTAGACCACATAGTTCTCCCCCATATCCTTCCTGATTCCGCGGGCTTCCTGCTCCTTTGCGGCAAAATCCGTGCAGCTTTCCGCAAGATCTGCATTGATCTCATCAAGTGCCGGCTGCAGCACCGTATTCTCTTTCTCCTGCCTGCCCGTATCCGGATCCGTATACTGTACCAGTTCAAGCTGATCCGCTTTGTTGGACATAATCTGCGTATTATCCGTGTCATAAACACTCTTGTCGATTGTGGTCCTGCGAAGCCGCAGCGGTGCTGTCTGTTCTTTCAGCTCCGCAGAAAGACCGGATGAATCTGCCATAGTCCCGGACAGTTCCGTACTGGCAGCTGTGGCACCGGCGTTCCCGCTGTCTCCTGTTTCTCCGGTTCCTGAGAATTCCGCGCTCTGATTCTCTGTACCAGAAAGCCCAGAGCTTTCCGTACCTGATATGGTATTCCCCGGCATAGAATGCCCGGCGTCTGCATTTCCCGCTGTGCTCCCGCAGCCCGCGGCCAGCGCCGCTGTCATGATCGCCGCAAGTGCGGCTGAAATCATCTGCTTTTGTCTTCTCATTTCCAATTTTCCCTCGTTCTGCGATACGGATGAATCTTTTCTGTTCTCAATTATAACAGACGCACTTTTCCCGCACAGGTTACATATTTTTCCCCAGCTTGCCACGCATATCCACAGTGCAGTCACCTTCAAGAAAACCCCGTCTTCGGGATTCTCCGTGGAGTATCCTGAAGGCGGGGTTTTTCTACGTCATTCTGTCAACGCAGTCATTTCACCGTGTTCTTCCTTGCCGTCACCGCTGCCTGAAGGACCCGTTTCGCACATGCCTCCAGCTCGCCGCGGGTGACATCGGATGCAATGATATCGTCAACATCATGCTGTGATCCCGGCATCGTGAGATCATTGCCGGCCTTAATGCAGCCAGCTGCCATGGAGCACCCATACTTGAAGGCCACGCCCGGATTCATCTCTATGCTCCCGGTTGTGCCCCAGTCGGTCATCACCATGCCGGCAAAGCCCCATTCATCACGGAGCGCCGATGTCAGCAGGTCATAATGATTCGCCGTGTGCACGCCGTTGATCAGGTTGTAGGACGTCATCACAGAATGCGGCTGCGCCTCCTCCACACAATACTCGAATCCGCGCAGATAAATCTCCCGCAACGCCCGCTCCGTCACATGCGCGTTATTGTGCATCCGGTTGTCTTCCTGATTGTTGCAGGCGAAGTGCTTGATCGTGGTACCCTTGCCAGGATGCCGCTGCACGCCGCGGGTGTCCGCCGCCGCACACTCTCCAGCGAGGAATGGATCCTCAGAATAATATTCAAAATTCCTGCCGCAGAGCGGATTCCGCTGAATGTTCATGCCGGGCGCAAGCCAGAGATCGACGCCCATCTCCTCCATCTCGCCGCCGACGATATCGCCTGCTTCCTCGATCGCCGCGCGGTCAAAGGTCTGCGCAAGAAGCGTCGCGATCGGAATCGCCGTGCAGTACTGATAATACGTGACCGCTCCCTCCGGGCGCTTCGGCTTAGCCATCTCCCCCACGATCTCCTCGAGATCCGGCAGTCCGTTTTCCGACAGCTCCGGAATAAGCGTACCATCCCGATCCGTTGTGAAATACCGCGCGAGACGAAGACCGGCAGGACCATCCGCCAAAATCAGATTCGGCACATACCTCTGTTCCAACAATGCCGAAGTTGTGTCGCCGGCCGCACCGGGTACTGCCGCAGATGCCGCGCCGACGACCGATTTCTCCCCGACGCCGTGTCCTCTCGCCGTGCCGACGCAGAGCACCGCCATCTCTTCTCTCGTCAGCTGGCTCACGAGATCATCCAGTGTAAATCTGCCCTTCACAACATCCTCGAAGGTGATTACCGCGTCAGTTTCCGCCTTTTTCGCCGCCTGCGGCTCTCCGCTGTAAACAGCCGCCGGGCTGGAAAGAGCACCGCCGTCCAGCGTGATTTCCTTCGCGGCGGCCTTCTCCGCCTCCTCGCCGTCATAGGTGTACGGCGCTGCGCCGTCGGTGGATATCGTCTTCACCGCGTCATCCTGGCGGAACAGATTTCTCAGCTGCCGAACTGTTGTCTCCGCGGGAAGCACAAGCTTTGCCGCGATATGTGTGTTCCGGGAATGCGTTCCCACACGGACCAGATACGTGCCGCCCTCGAGGATCCACGCCGCCTTCGCTTCATCGTAGGACGCGAGCGTCTTCATGGAGAACGTCACCGTCACCGTCTCGCTGGCTCCGGGTGGGAGCTCGCCCGTCTTGGCAAAACCGGCCAGCACCTGATACGCCTTCGGAAGGCGGCCCGCCGGCTGCGAGACATAGACCTGCACGGATTCTCTGCCTGCATATGCAGCGCCGGTATTCGTCACCTTCGCAGTGACCGTGATTTTGTCTTCTTCCGCGCGAACCTCAGCATCCGTCACGGCAAAATCCGTATAGGACAGGCCGTATCCGAACGGATATGCGGGCTTCACGCCAAACGTGTCAAAATAACGGTATCCGACAAAAATATCTTCATTGTAGTACTCGTCGTCTATGTCGCCGTTCCGCGCACCAAACGTATCCGCTGTTGGATAATCACTGTAATACTCCGGCCAGGTCGCCGCGAGATGACCCGCCGGATAAGCTTTTCCAAGAAGCACATCCGCCAGCGCGTCCCCGCCGATGTTGCCCGCCTGGCTCATCAGCAGCACGGCGCCGATGCCCTTCTGCTCCCGGAGGAATTTTGTGTCGATCACGCCGCCGACATTGAGCACGACGACCAGCTTCTCATAATGAGATGCCAGAAACGCGATGTTCTGCTTCTCCGTCTCCGTCAGCTCATAGTCGCCCGGCGCGTCTGCGCGGTCCTTTCCCTCGCCGGAATTGCGGGACAAAATATAGATGGCCGGTATTCCCGCTGTCTCCGCCGCGTCGCTCTCCATGACCGGCACCACATCCGGATCACGATAAGGATTCGTGAACAGCTCCATGATCGCGGACTGCCCGTTCTCCTGCATATCCTTCTGGATCATGCCAATATATGCGCTTTTCGCCTCTTTGCAGGCCTCATCATACCTGTCGAGCCAGGCTGTTGTGGTGATCCGGACACCCGCATTGATAAGCCCCTGCTCAATGTTCACCACCGTTCTCGAATTGACATCGCCGGACCCGGTGCCGCCCTTCACGGTGTGGCGCGCGCCGTTTCCAAACAGCGCCGCCTCCTTCATGCCCGTAAGCGGCAGGCAGTCCTTGTTTTCCAACAAGACCATGCCCTGCGGCGCGATCCTTCTGACCCGCGCCATATTTCGGATCTCCCGCTCTGAAACATCCTTCGTCAGCGATGCATAATAGTGTGCCATACATAACCTCCCTTGGTTTGCTGAATCTCCCCTCCAGGTCATTATACGGGAATTACGCGCTGCATACTTTTCATTTTCTTTAAAAAAATTGCACTTTTATGCCAATGACATGGCGCCCAGATATTCCTTCCGCGTCTCCTCCGGCACCAGACTGCCGCCGGTCGCCCAGACCACATGGACTGCATCCGGCATCCACGCCTCCAGATGCTCACGCCGGATATATTCCTTCATCCGGTCCTGCATCAGGAATGCTGCAAAACCTGCGCAGGAGGATGGTTCAATAAAGATCCCCTCCGTCTGATAAAGTGCCCTGAGCAATGGGAATAGGTCCTTATCCTGAATGGTGATATCCCCGGAAAGGAGCGGCTGAATGATCCTGCCGACCAGCGCGGACGGGCGGGTCACCGCCAGACCGTCCGCCGCTGTTCTGCCGCTGATGCCGAAATCCTGCACACAGACCTGATTGTGACACCCGGTCGCAAGCCCCAGCAGCATGCAGCATGCTTCTGTCGGCTCCGTGAAGAAGCAGTGCACGTCATCCCCATAGATACGCTTCAATCCATAGGTGATGCCGCCCGGTGCGCCGCCGATGCCGCAGGGAATGTAGACAAACAGCGGATGCTTGCGGTCCACGACAAGCCCTGCATCCGCGATCTGACCCGCAATCCGCTTCCCCGCAGTGGCATAACCCAGAAACAGATCCTCTGACTTCTCGTCATCTACAAAATAACTGGTCGGGTCCTGCTCCGATCTTGTTCTTCCCTCCTTCACGGCATTGGTGTAGTCCGACGCATATTCAATGACCTCCGCGCCGCGCTCCCGGAGCAGATCCTTCTTCCACTGCCTTGCATCCGCAGACATATGCACAATGACATGAAAGCCGAGTTTTGAACCCATCAGACCGATGCTCAGACCCAGGTTGCCGGTTGACCCGACCTGAATCTTGTACTGGCTGAAGAATTCCCTGAACCGCGGCTCCATGAGCACGCTGTAATCATCCGTGGTCCGAAGAAGTCCCGCTTCAACCGCCAGTGATTCCGCGTGCTTGAGCACCTCGTAGATCCCGCCGCGCGCCTTGACCGAGCCGCTGACTGCCAGATCGCTGTCTCTCTTAAGAAAGAGACGCCCCTGCAAAGCAGTCCCCTCATGCCTGCTGATCCACTCCCGCATCCGCGGAATCTCCTGGAACGGAGATTCAATCAGCCCGTCTCCGGTCTCCGGGAACGCCGCCGCGATATACGGTGCGAAGCGCTCCAGGCGGTCCTCTGCGTCCTGAATCTGTGCGTCCGTAATCGGAGCCGGAGCTTCTCTGAATGGAAGCTTCCTGTCATTGATCCACACCGTCTCCCGCAGCGCCGCCGCATCAGCGACCGCCGGAATCTCCCGGATAAACTGTTCCTTCTGCTCCTCTGTCATTTTCACACTTCCGTGTCCTGTCTCCTTGCGGCGCCCGCACCTGTCATTCCTTGCACACATCCACCCATCCGGCACCGGAAACCGCCTCCTCCAGCTCCGCGATGGTCAGCTTCACGCCGCTGTGATCATCCCCTGCAGCCGGATAAACCACCGCATGCTTCTTCAGGCTTTCATCAAAATACACCCTGACCCCGTCCCTGATTCCAAACGGGCAGACACCGCCCGGCGCATGCCCCACCAGCTCCTCCACCTGCTCGCGCGGAATCATATGTGCCTTGGTGTGGAAGGTCTCCTTGAACTTATGATTATCCACCCGCGCGGTCCCCTCTGTCAGTATAAGCACAGGCTTTTCTTCCACCAGAAACGACAGCGTCTTGGCAATCGCCCCGGGCTCCGTCCCCAGCGCCTCCGCAGCCAGCTCTACCGTCGCCGTGGAGGCCTCCGGCACAATGATATGCGATGCCAGTCCCCTCTCCTTCAAATACCTCTCCGCTTTTTCAAATGACATGCCTGCCTCCGTATGATAAAAGGGAAACAGGACATTGCCATCCTGTTTCCCCCTCTGCCAGTTTTTCCATCCCCGTCAAACCGGCTGATCTTCAGCTTTTGAACCGCCCGGAACCTTTTCAATCCAGCATCTTCCGCGCAAAGTCAGCAGCCTCCTGCAACTGCTCCGTGTTCGGCCTGTTCTTCACATAGAAAGTTTCCTCTGCAACAGGAACTCCTTTTTCTTCCAGTGCCTTGCGGATGAGATCGATACTGTGTCTTGAGATCCACGAGGTGGAGAAAATCACCGCCTTGCCGACCTTCTCCCTGTCAAGCGCGCTGAGATATTCCCTCAGGTGCTTATCAAGGCCATAAGCGTATAGCGCGCCTCCGACGAACAGCACATCGGCCTTTTCAGTCAGGGCTGCCTCCGGACTGTCCACGGAAACCGCGCTGACTGCAAGCGCCTTCGCGATTGCCTCTGCTACAAGTTTTGTATTCCCTGACCTCGAATAATAACGAACAGCTGCCTGCATCCCTGTTACCTCCGTTCTATATACTCAGTTCTGTATCGCCCAGTTGTCCGGATTCTCATTGTATTTTCCCATGTGCCAAAATAGTCCAGATTTCCTCTGTTTCAAGAATCGTTCAGAATGATCGGCCGATCATCTTTCCCTTCTGCGATATCGAACCAACCAGATTATAACACCCGCCGCAGCAGCAAGCGCCAGCAATCCGTAGAGCATCATCTGGCTGTCATCCCCGGTCGCAATCTGATGATTCTCCCGCTTTACTCCGAGAACCTTCTGCGGTTCTGTAGACTGTGCCGTACTTTCTGCAGGCACTGTCTCATTGGTCGGGCGGCTTACACCAAGAACCTTTGCGGTGTTTGCCGGGGCAGTCGTCAGACTCGCAGGAGAAGGTGTTTGAGGGTTCTCCGGAGTGACAGGTACTGGTTTCTTCGACACATGAATTGTCAACTTTATCCTCGAGGGATCGTTTTCCGTATCCTTATAATCCGTTCCATCTCCACCACCCTCGATATTGGTGTCCTGCACCGCATTCCACTTTGCATTCAGCAACGGTCCATACGTATCTGAAGCGGCTGAGAAATTTCCCGAGATGGTTCCGATAGCAGTCATCCACTCCGGTGCATCATCCGCAACTTTTACACCCTTGATGGTCAATATAATATAATTTTGCGTATTATTATAAATTGCATTGTATAATTTTTTAAAATTATCATAACCGGGTTTGAGCGTCATGGTCACTTTGGGATAGTCCACATCGAGATCAAACGCATCGCTGCCGTCTAACTGATAGGCCGCTGCATCAGTCGGAAATACCAGTCCATCCGGTGCCGTCAGGTTAAAAGTGAATTCGCTCTGTGCAGGATCTTTAAATGGAACATCAGGAATATCTCCTACTATATTTTTAGAATTACAGAAAAACTTCCTGATCCGTTCCATCATGCTCCTGATGGAGGACACATTCAACGCTGCCCTCACGTCCAGAGAGTCCCCACGGTTTACTTCAAATGCCTGAGCATTTTCTGTATCATAATTGCCATTTCCGCTCCTTCGAACCGAAGCGTCGCCATATATTCCCGTCTTCATTTCAAGCTGAATCGTACCGGAGCCTTGGTTACTATTCGAATTTTCCGGTTTTCCGTTTAAATTATATTTAAATACCTGAGAGGCTCCAGAATCCACTTTGATGGCACTATACAGAGATCCGGAACAGGCATTTGAAACAGTGAATGGTCCAATTGCATCCTCATTAATCTTGATCCCGGTAATCTGAAGGGTTAGTTTTGCATTAGAATCAGTTAATTGCTTAGATACCTGTTCAAGATCATCAATTGTCGTAATCTTATCTTTGTTTAGCGAAAGTGAGACGACTTTTGCATTCCCATTTTCTTTTGTCTGACTTGGCGCTGCCAGACTCACGAAACTGAATCCCATTGCTTTTAGCAGATTTCCCGAGTCGCTAGTCTCTTTTGCTCCACCTTCAGCATAGTTCACTTTAAATGCACTGTTTTCCGGAATAACCGTGTAGTATTTATCTTCATCTGGGAATGTCAAGCCATCCGGAACCGTAAATTTCTCCCAAAATGTACATGTTACATCAAGACCAATTTTCTCCCCAGGATACGTTTTTTCAAAATCCTGATATTTTTCCCGGATGCCATTAAGTTTTTCGCCAATTAAAGAAAGATCAAAATCCACCCTCAGACTGAGCGTTTTATTATCTGCATCAGGATTAATCTGAACTTTAGAGCCTACTGAAAAGTCATTTCCCTGCCCAGCCGCAATGCTCGTTCTCATCGATAGATCTTCAGTGATCTCATAAGCGGATGGAATGTACTTCTTGACAGTCGGAAAGTCGACATTCACAGCCAGATGGTTTCCAAACAAAAAGCCCGATCCACCTGAAACCTGCATTTGAACGTCGCTTTGATCCATATCTTCTGCAATTTTTCCGGTATACTCTGCAGAAATCTTTAGACTACCCTCCTCAGTGCTATGATTTAAAACATCTTTCAAATAGCAGATACTACTATCACTTGCTGAACCCGCAAAATTAATATAGACAGTGAGTTCATTCCCATTCGTCACTGTTGCCGGAAGATAAGCATTTCCAGTGTCACTGGAGATGACAAGCAGAGATGCGCCATCAGACGATGTTTGAACGTTCTGAAAAGCAAATCCTTCCGGTAGCGATATCGTGATCGGAATCATGGATTTTGTACGATCAGCGTAAGCAGCGTTACTCCACCAATTGAGTATAGATCCAGAATACCAGTCAAGATCTTTTTTTACATTGTCATAGGCTGTCTTCATACTTCCAAGGAGATCCTGTTCCTTAATTGTGACCGAGATCCGCCCTGAACGCTCCGTCAACGCTGTTGTATTATCGGGAGTGACTGAAATATCATCTGAAAGGTCCACCTGAGAATCAAAAGTGTAATTGCTAGTCACCCTCGGTGCCTTCGCCCGGATGGCATAAGTCGAGAAAGTCTGTGCCTTGATAGAGACAGAAACGTCTCCATCCGCACTCTGCTTTTCGATATTGCCGGCACTTGCCACCTGGCTGTCGTCGATATGCCAGACCTCAAGAGAAGATCCCTTCGTGACCTCGTTTTGCAATGGCAGGTTCTCAAAGCTCACCTGCACTGCCTTCCGCGGCTCAATTTCCGTTTCCGGGTCCGCAGGGAGGTAGAAGGAGATGTCGTATGCCGCAATCTGCTCCGCGTTGACTGCATCATCGTCCGGAGTCGCTTCGGCAATGGCACCAACCACTTGTTTCGGCTCCACCACAGACGCCCGCATCTGCACGCCCGCCGGGAAGGCTCCCTCCGGCGCGCTCACAAGGATCTCTGTGCCGTCGCTCATCGCCATCGGCGCAAAATCCACCGCGGGCCAGGTTTCCTCGACCTCCTTCACCTTGAAATTGGCCGTGAAGGTAGTATCCGCATCGATTGCCGTGGCATCAGGAACAAAGACAGCGTCTGTCGATACCTCCACGCCGTCTTCCGTCCAGTCGACAAATTCGTAGCCGTCCTCTGCCTCCGCCTCCGCGCCGGTCAGAGCAGCACTGTCCGCACCTTTTACAAAAGTTTCCGACTCCTTTGAGACGTGTCCGCCCTCGGAAGCCTCATAGGTAACCGTAACGGTTTCTTCCGGTTGCGCGGTCTCCATAGACGTGTCCGCAATCGTCTGATCCTCTGCGGCATCCTCCTCCGCGTCGGCAGTCTCTTCCGCATCTGCTTCCTCTGTCGCCGCGGAGTCATCCGAAGCGGAAGCTTCCTGCGAATTCTCTGCTCCCTGATTCGATTCTGCCAGCGTTTCCGCTTCCCCTCCCTCACTCTGCTCAGGCTGTTCTTCCGGAATCTGAACTGTATTCGTTTCCGCAGGCTGCGCCTCATTCGCTGCTGCAGGCTGCGCCGCATCAACCTGATCCACCTGAGAAGCGCTGCCGTCTGAAATGCTATTCTCTGCCGCCATCGCAGGAATCGTCTGCGGCGTCAGGCTCACAGCCAGAAGCACTGACGCTGAAATGCTTGCCAAAGCCCTGGTGAATGATTTCCTTTTCATTGTCTATTTCCTCCTCACGCCGGGATCATTCTTATCGCAGAGCAGACAGGCTGTATTCCTTGAAATCTAAGACCCCTGAAATCGAAAAACACCTTGTCCGGCCTGCTGCCAACTAAATCCGGCATGGTATTCCTTTATTACATTATCCTTTAGTTAAACTTATTTATTATAGCTCATATTATTTCTCCGGTCCTGATCTATATTGAACTAAAAGCTGCCCTGCATTTCGATATTTTCCGGCAATATATATCCTGTCGCGTAAGCGGTAAATAATCTGTACCTGTTTGTGAACCTTGAAAAAAGAGAATCGGTACTTTTACTTTACAACATACAACCTGGCAATTTACGCATCCTCTTCCTTATGAGGACGGCATCTCGGAAGATGTCTACCATGATCTCCTTGAGCAGGTTGGAAGGGACGAATCCCTTCAGCAGAGCTTCTTTCTGAGCCGATGTGCCGGCATCAGGGATAAAGCAGTACTGGCATATGACTCCACAA
>CACZJZ010000011.1 GCA_902781655.1 uncultured Lachnospiraceae bacterium | reverse complement strand
CAATCATAGTACTATTGTATGAAAGAGTAAACGCAACCTGTGCAAGACTAACGTCTACCTCTGGTATTAATGGTGGAATTTAAAATTTCATTTTTGGGCAGAAAGTATCTTTGAAACAGTGCCTTGCATTTTTAGAAATTTTCGATTTATAATATCTAGCGTTATTTTTGACAGAGTGCCGGGTGATCCGGCCAAATAGTATATGACCGTCTGCGAGAGCAGCAGGGACGTTGGAAGACATCTCCTTGCTGCTCTTTTTTGTGCGCAGACGAAGGAAGAAAGGAGCAGTAATGCCAAAAACAAAGATGCAGGGATTTGTATTCGGGCTGATTATGTCTTACGCAATGGCCTGCGGAATGGAAGTGTATAACGTCGCGATTAAAGAAGGCTTTAACCTGAATGTCGGTGGCTTCTCCACGATGACGAATCAGGTGTTCCTGGGGGCGCTGGCTGAGGCGTCCTATATGGGGATTTTTGTCTTTCTGACATCAAATCTCTGGGGAAACCGGATCGGAGCTGCCTTTGCAGCCAGATATACGGACCCGGAGAAAGACAATCCGTACTTCTGCAGAATCATGAGACAGGCAGGAACTGTAGCCGTTATGTGCCCGACTATGAGCATGATTGCTTCTATTCTGTTTAATGTGCTTCTGGCTCATCAACCGCTGTACAATCTCCCGGCCATCTGGGTGGGAACAGTGATCAAAAATTTCCCGATGGCATTTTTCTGGAACATGTTTGCCGCAGCACCGTTTACACACTGGATATTCGGCAAAATGTTTCCTGAAAACAGATAAATTCCCGAAAGCTGCTTCGCACAAGATCAAGGAGAAGAAAAATGGGTCAGAGAAATAATGAAAATATCATGGGCACCGGTAGAGTTCCCGCCGTTCTGTTAAAGATGGGCATTCCGATCATTGTGTCCATGGTACTTCAGGCCATGTATAACATTGTGGACAGCATGTTTGTTTCCAGAATGTCGGATCTCCCAAATCTGGAGCATACCGGCGAATACGCGGTCAATGCGCTGACACTGGCATTTCCGATTCAGATGCTGATCGTTGCCTTTGGTATCGGCACGGGTGTCGGCATGGGAGCTATGCTTTCCAGACTTCTGGGGATGAAGGACGCAGAGGGAGTGGCAAAAACAGCCGGAAATGGCGTGTTTCTCGGGATTGTCATTTCCGCGGCTTTTATTGCTTTCGGTTTATTCGGAATTGATCCCTATTTGAAAAGCCAGACGACGGATCCGGTGATTTTTTCAATGGGCAGAAGCTATCTTCGAATCTGTACCTTCCTGTGCCTGGGAAATGTCCTGTGGGGTGTGTATGAGAAACTTCTACAGTCGACCGGGAAAACCATGTTGTCCACGGCCGCGCAGATTAGCGGCGCGCTGACAAATATCGTAATGGATCCGATTATGATCTATGGGCTGCTGGGTTGCCCTGCCATGGGAATCGCGGGCGCTGATGAGTTTTATGACCTATGGCATAAACATTATTTTCGTCCGGGTTTCGGTGAATGCGGTCACCGCCTATGGGATTTCCTATAAAATCCAGCAGTTTATCTATTTTGCCGGGTTCGGTATTCGCGATGCCATAACACCTCTGATCTCCTACAATTATGGAAGAAACAGTAGGAAGCGGGTAAGGGAAGGCGAGAAATACGGGCTGATTTATACGATTGTCATTATGCTGGCAGGCATGGCAACGCTGAATCTTTTTGCCTATCCGCTTTCCGGTATTTTTGGGTTGTCTGCCGGGACACAGGAACTTTGCGTCAGGGCGATGCATATCATTTCTGTCGGGTTCGTGTTTGCGGGGATAAATATCGCCGTGCAGGGAATCTTCCAGGCGCTGGAAGCAGGAACCGGTTCGTTGATCATCTCTGTATTGAGGCTGCTTGCTGTTCCACTTCCGCTGGCGTACCTTCTCACCCTTTCTGCGGATGCATCAACAATTATCTGGTGGTCGATTCCGGCAGGAGAAATTGCTGCGGCAGCCGTGGCAGTTCTTATGCTGCGAAAAGTAAACAGGCGAGTCGGGATTACTCAATGAGATTGTTCAGGGCGTATCAGGCCCTGAACAATCTTGAATCAGCCTTCCGCCCCGTATAGTCTGACCATAACTCTGTAGCGTCTCTTCTCCCCAGGCTCCAGGAACTTGAGCATTCCGGTCCGCCGCATGACGTCACGGCCGTCCGGATAGCAGTTTCCGCACTCCAGCCCCAACACATAATCGCGGATGCCCATCATCTTCCACTCCACAAAGCCATCCAGTTCCTTCGCGTTGAACTGAATGGTAAGTCCGGATGAGAGCTTGGGCTGCCAGATGGACGCCTCCCCTTTCTCGTCCGCAAAGACATGATAATAGCATCGCTCCTGATATCCCGCCTGTGGCTTCTCCATCTGCATCCAGTTTGCTATATCCTCTTCCGCATGCTGATCTCTTCCCCTGACCGCACAGGACGGGATTCTCACGACACTATCCTCATCCAGAAGCGGATATCCCATGTTCATGTGATAGAGAATCTCCAGCGGTTCCCGCCGGCCTCCGGTATTCTCAATTTCATCCTCCAGAAAAAACGAATTTTCCGTAAGGCTCACATGAATATGCCTGGTCAGACGCAGCTTCCGCCCGAAAATCGTCTCATCCTTTGTGACGCTTTCTGTCACCAGCTCTCCGTCTTCTTCTCTCCAGAAGACATTTTCTGCCGGAGTATTGGCTATAGAACCGTGCAGCGGCAAAATTTCTCCGTCATCCGTGCACGGCGTTCCTACCGCCTGCAGTCCGCAGGTCGTCAGAAATCCAGCCGTAAAAGACTTCAGAAAATTCGACCCATCGCCATCGTAATAAGCAGGCGCGACATATCCGCAGGGCGACAGGTAGCTCATATTGACGCCCCTGTAGCGAAGCCTTGCAATATCGCAGTTCCTGTCGGGAGACAGTGTCAGTTCCAGTCCCTTGCCGTTGCTGACCTCCAGAAGACGGATGCCGTCTCCTTTCCCGCCGGAAAGCCTGTGCTCTTCCACTCCATAAACCTGAGAATCATGCCCGATATAAGGATTCATTACTTTTCTTACCCCATCACAAGAGGCCTTACCGCCTTGTACAGTTTCCGATATCTCTCGTAGACTTCCATGTACTGCTCATGAATACTCTGACGCGGTTCATAGGTCCTGGAAACCTGCACCATATGCGCAGCAGCATCCTCTCTGTCCCGGAAAACGCCAAGCGCTGTTCCCACCATCATGGCGGAACCGACCGTTCCCGCATCTACCGTCTTCAGAGCCGTGATCGGCAGATTCAGCACATCAGCCTTTATCTGCATCCAGACGGCAGAATGCGCCCCTCCGCCTGTTGCCCGCAGTTCACGGAAGCGCACGCCTGCCCTTTTCAGCAGCTCATAATTCAGGTACATTTCATAAGCAATCCCCTCCATGCATCCACGGTAAATATCGGCCACGGATGAAGCCAGGGTGAGTCCCAGGATCGCGCCCTTTGAGCCTGTATCCATATAAGGAGTCGCAGCGCCGGCAAAATGCGGAAGTACTAGCAGACTTCCCGGCGCGTCTTCCTTCCCGGCATGCTCTTGTCTGTATTGCTCCTCCAGATACGCATTCACGGAAATTCCCCGTGCCGACGCCTCCTGGCGCTCTTTTCCCGCCAGCGTATCCGTGCACCACTGCATCAGGGCGCCGCCCGTGTACGAAAATGCGTAAATGGCATAGGTGTCCGGCACAACATAGGGAACCAACGGGAAATAGCCCTGGCTCAGCACCTCTCTGTCAGGCATTCCGTGAAAAATCGGCGTGAGACATTCCACCGTTCCCGCGCCGTCCACCGCAATCGTATCCTGAAAAGTGCCGGCTCCGACACAGGCGGCGATTTGGTCGTGGCTGACAGCAATTACCTCTGTGTCACAGGAAAGGCCGGTCTTGTCGGCTGCTTCCCTGGTCAATACACCCGCAACGCTGCCGGTGGGCACCGGTTTTGAAAACAGCGACGAATCCACACCGGCTGCCTCAAAGATGGTTCTGCTCCACTCCAGTCTGCGAATATCAAATGCCATCGTGCGCGTGGCAAGGGAATAATCGATCACCCGCTCTCCTGTCAGACGATAAATAATGTAATCGCCGATCAGAAAAATGTGGCGGACTTTTTTCCAGATCTCCGGCTTGTTATGTTTCAGCCACAGCACCTTGGAAATGCTGTACATCTGATGCGGTCTCAGTCCGGTGATCTGTGCGATGCTGTTTTCCCCGATCCGCGCGGTGAGTTCTGCACACTCCTGCTCTCCCCTTGGATCGGTATACAGCATGGAAGGATAGAGCGGCTCTCCTCTGTCGTCTGCCGCGACAAAGGTTTCGCCAAAACTGGTAACGCCGATCCCGCCGATATCCGGGTACTGCGCAGCCATCGCACGAATCACGTCAAATACCCCGTCCACAATGTCCGCCGCATCTATGGTCAAACCGTTTTTACCGCTGCGTGAGGAATACTCATGATACGCCCTGCCCAGATAGTTTCCTTCTTCATCAAAAACCGTGCATTTGCATCCCGTCGTTCCGATATCCAGTCCTGCGATCTTCATACGATATCTCCGGATCGGCAGACTCTTGTCTCAGGTCTACCGTTTTTATAAATATTCCGCTTCTCAGTCGATCTCAACCCAGTCCCAGTGAAGATATGTCGTGAACGCCTCCTTCAGGACTTCCTTGTAATGGCCGGCTCCGACCGTGGTGTGATGCTTGAATCCGCCCCTAGCCAGCCGGATCAGCTTATTCTGCAGATCGTCGATCTGTGCGACCCCCGCACAGCCGAAATATGCCTCCTCGATCGGATCGTCGGTAAATTCCGCCTCGCTCGCATAGAGCAGAATTTTGCCATCCTTCGTCTGACAGTTAGAAATCGTGATGGGCATGGGCCTGATTCTTCCTTCGTTGCAGCCCCACCCGGAGTCCGGATCCAGCTTGTCAAACATCTTGTGGCAGGTGACCTGTCCTTTTCCGGTCATCAGCTTCTGGGCAACCGGTCCGCAGTGAAAGAGGATCACCTTGTTCTCATCGTCGCCATAGTTATTATTCCAGTCAAGAACCGCGGACGGCTCCTCACTGGCAAGACTCATGGCCCGCATCGTCAGCGCTGAGCACATATCAATCTCGCAGGATGCCGTGATTCCACGGTCGTTCAGATAACTCAGCAGAACACAGGGTGTGATTCTAAGCTGCGTCTCCATCTCATTCCAGCAGCGAAGCGCGATGGCATCCAGATGATAGATCCGGATATACTCATCAATCACAACAGAGACCTTCGCCAGATTGATCAGATTCTGGTGTGGCACCTTCGAGCAGTCGGTATATGCCGCCAATTCCTCCATGCGCTTCGTCACAGCGCTATCCTCATCCTGCAGCTTACTGACCTCGAAGAACAGCTCGGAAAGATCAAAGGATTCTACGTTGATCCCGTATTTCTGCATCGTGATCTCATCAAAGCGCACGGTCTTGAATGCGGTCGTCCGGGCACCCAGGCAGCCGATGTTGAATCGTCTCATCCCGTTCACAACGCGGCAGATCGCGGCAAAATCACGGAGATTCTCCTGGAATTTTGCAGAAAGCGGATGAACCACATGCGGTTTCAGCACCGTGAAGGGAAGCCCATACTGTGTAAAGACATCCGTCACCGAGAATTTGCCGCAGAACGCATCCCGTCTGTGTGCAAAATCCATCTTGCCGATCTCATCCGGATAGGCCTGAAGCAGAATCGGAACCCCGGCGTCCTGCAGCGCGGTCACAGCACCATTTTCATCCGCAAAAATCGGCATCGAGAAGATGACGCCATCATATTCTCCTCTGTGCTCCTCCAGCCATTTATGATAAAGAAGTCCCTCATCCCTTGTCTCAATCCCTCCGAACCTTGTCAGAGACTCGTCCATCGCGATATAACTGTATCCCGCGTCCGTGACAGCTTTGATCATATCTTCCCGGGCGCCGTGAATCAGTTCGCCGGGCATCATCCCTCTGTTGGCAAAGGCGAGTGCAAAAGTCATCTTCTTTCCCATCTTATTGTTCTCCATTCTGTATTTATTCTGCATTCTGCGCATGGTTGAAAGCGCCATGGCGTACAATGCCTAATTCTGAAGTGCAAACGTTGCCATAGCTTCCTGCACATTTTTCTTCATCGCCTCTCTGGCCGCCATCATGACCTGGGAGAAGAAAACCGGCATTCCATCCTTCACTGACGCGATACAGTCTGCCGCGGCAGTTCCGCCTGCCTTGTCCATGTACGTGAAGTAATTGATTTTCCGCACGCCTGCCGCGACTGCCAGATGAAAATCCTCCCTGCTGACACCGCTTCCGCCGTGCATGACCACCGGGATGCCGCCAGTCTTCCTGCGAACATTCTTCACCACGTCAAAATCCAGCCTGGGTTCTGTCAGATAAATCCCGTGCACAGTTCCAAAGGAACACGCAAGCGCATCCACACCCGTCTCTCTGACGAACTCCGCTGCCTGATCAGGGTCCGTGTATATCTTTGTCTCATCCTGTGATCCGGTCTTATCCCCTGCGCCAGACTCTCTCCGGCCCATGGAGCCAAGTTCCGCTTCCACGGAAGCTCCAGCCTTTTCTGCCATTTCCTTCGCTTTTCTTGTGTTTTCCACATTCTCCTCATAGGGAAGCGTAGAGCCGTCATACATGATTCCGGTGAAGCCCAGGTCAAGCGCCTTCTGAAGATAGTCAAGTGTCTCCCCATGATCCAGATGAACACAGACCGGAACCGCCGCTTTCTTCGCCGCCTCGACCATAATCGGACCGATGACATCGATGGAAAGCCAGGACTCATGACACTGCGCAAATTGAATGATGACCGGGAGCTTCAGCCCCTCCGCAGCGCCGATCACCGCCTGCAGAGACTCCAGATTCGGTGTGTTGAAGGATCCGACCGCGATCTTTTTCTGTTCCGCTATCGTCAGCACATCTTTCAGCGTAACTAACATATTGTCCTTTCTGCGCTGCCAGGGCGCGATAAAAATGTTTCCTCTGCATTTCTGCAAAAAGCGTATCGCTGAATGATGGCCTAAACTATAGACATCTGTTCTAAATACTTTGATTTTGTTCGCCGATCTATGCACCCAGAAGTTTACGAATATCGCACTGGTCAATAATGTGATAGAGCAGATCGCTTCCGGCTCCAATCCTGTAAATAAAACAGGGCTGCTCCTCTTTGCCAGAATCGGAATCCGGAAGTAAGATAGGAGTACCACACGATAAATAGTCGCCCGGAGTGCTGCATGAAGTGAGTTTCTCTCTCGCGGGCGTTTCAGGACAACAGCAGGGGGAAATTATGAATCATCAGACAGGCCAGCGAACCTTCACGCGCACCGAGAAACGCGGTATGCTCCGCGAGGCGGTGAATATGGCCTGGCCGGCCGTGCTCGAAAGCTTTTTCACCTCGCTGGCGGGCATGATCGACACCATGATGGTTTCTTCCATGGGGAGCTACGCCGTCGCAGCAGTAGGACTGACCAACCAGCCAAAATTCATCGGACTCACGCCTTTCTTCGCGATCAATGTCGCTGTGTCGGCCCTTGTGGCGCGCCGCAAGGGAGAGAAAAACAAGAAGGCTGCGAATGAGACGCTCATGACGGCACTTCTGCTGTCTCTCCTGATCTGCGCTGCCGTGAGCGTCATTTTTGTCGTGTGGGCGGAACCGATTCTCCGCATCGCCGGGAGCAACGCAGATACCCATGCCCCGGCAAGCGCTTATTTCCGGATCATCATGGGCGGCACCTTCTTCAGCATGATCCAGATGCTCTTCAATGCGGCGCAGCGCGGCAGCGGCAATACGCGGATCTCCATGACCACGAATGTCGCATCGAGCATCACCAATATCTGTTTCAACTACTGCCTCATCGGCGGGCATTTCGGTTTCCCCGCGCTCGGCTGCACGGGTGCCGCTATCGCGACCGTCCTGGGAACAATCGTCGGCGCCGCCATGAGTTTTGGCTCTCTGTATATGAAGAAATCCTATGTGAGCCTGCCATATATCGTGCGGGAGAAAATCCGCCCGAAGCACTATGATTTCCGCATCATCGGGAAGCTGGCTTCCAACATGCTCGCAGAGAATCTGCTGATGCGCGTGGGTTTCCTGGTCACCGCCTTCGTCGCGGCCCGTATCAGCACGGACGCATTTGCAGCGCACAATGTCGGTATGAATCTGCTCGGCCTGTCCTTCTCCTTTGCGGACGGCATGCAGGCCGCCGGTGTTGCGCTCTCCGGCCAGGCACTCGGCGCAAATAAAAAAGAGGAGGCCAAACTGTACGGCAAAATCTGTCAGCAGATCGGCCTCTTCATTTCGGCCTGCATCGCTGGAATTCTGCTCTTCGGCGGAAGAGATATTTTCCGGCTGTTTTTCGACGGCCAGGCCATTCTTGATATGGGCGTGATGATATCCCGTTTCATCTGCGTCATCACCTTTTTCCAGATCGCGCAGGTCATTTACGGCGCCTGCCTGCGCGCGGCCGGCGATGTGCGCTACACGCTGATCGCCTCGACCATTTCTGTCACCCTGATCCGCTCCGTCGTCACGATCCTGCTCGTGTATGTCCTTGACCTTGGCCTCATGGGAATCTGGCTCGGCGTTCTCTCCGACCAGCTCTCGCGTTATTTCTTCATGAGCATCCGCTTCCGTCAGGGAAAATGGGTGGACAACAAGTTCTGAGCACAGAATGATTGCTATTTCCTGCCGGGCTGATCTGTAATAAGATTACATGATGTCAGGAGCATCTGTGCTATTTGGAACAAGTATCACAACATGACTTGTCATGTTATGTTCAGAATGATGGCATACCGGGAGGCGGGAATGGAAAACAGAAAGGACAATTATTTTCTGGAATGTGAACGGCACTGGGTCTTCTGGATGCTTATCTTTGTGGGCGGATACTACGGCGCCTATACCTTTTCTGTGCGCGGCGGCGTGTTCTGCAACGCGCAGACCGCCAACGTCGTACTGCTGGCTCTCGACATCGGAAACATGCAGTGGGAAAAGGCGCTGTACATGTTGCTTCCCATCTCCGCGTATCTGATGGGTGCTGTGGTCTCTGAGATTCTCGCGAAGGAGGTGAAGCTGTACCGGCGCGCGCAGCACAAGATGCTTCGCTGGGATACCATCATGGTGGGTCTGGAAATCCCCATGGCTGTGCTGCTGGGCCTGATGCCGCCGTCATGGCCGAATCAGATCTGCCAGGTTACCTTGAATTTTGTCTGCTCCATGCGGTTCAACACCTTCCGGCAGAATGAGGGCGTTCCGATGGCCACCGTCTTCATCACCAATCATCTGCGCCAGACCGGCAGCAACCTCGTGAAGGCGATTCGGGACCAGGACGATCAGGCTTCTCTTCGATGGAAAATGCACGGATCCATGATCCTCTTTTTCTTTCTCGGCTGCCTGATCTCGGCGATCCTCTGCCGGTTCTGGAACACCCGCGCGATCATGGGCGCCATCCCGGTCCTTGCTGTCGTCTTCGTCCGGCTTGCCATCGCGGACTGTACCTACGAAAAGGACCGCCTGAACCAGGTTCCCAGAGGACATTGAGCGGCAGCTTTTGATTTTGCTCTGTACAGGGTTTATCCTGTTTAAGGAAGGAGGCATCTTATGTGTACTGCAGCTACTTACACCTCGAAGGATCATTACTTCGGGCGGAATCTTGATCTGGAGTTTTCCTATCATGAATCTGTCACGATCACTCCCCGCCGAAAGGTTTTGCCTATGCGGCATGCCGGGGCTCTGAAGGAGCATTATGCTCTGATCGGCATGGCATTTGTCGTCGGAGACTTTCCGCTCTATTACGATGCCACCAACGAGAAGGGGCTGAGTATGGCCGGGCTGAATTTCCCGGGAAATGCGCATTATACAAAGCCAGAGGATGGAAAGGATAACATCGCATCCTTTGAATTTATCCCCTGGATCCTCGGACAATGCGCCACAGTAGAGGAGGCGCGCCGGTATCTGAGCCGGATCAATCTCACCGACACTGCCTTCAGTGAGCAGCTGCCGCCGTCTCCTCTGCATTGGATGATCGCGGACCAGAAGGAAGTGATCGTATTCGAGCAGACTGCAAAGGGAGCTGTTGTTTACGACAACCCGGTCGGCGTCATGACCAATAATCCGACCTTTGATTACCAGCTGACACACCTGCAGGATTATATGAACGCCTCCGCCTCTCTTCCGGAGAACCGCCTGATCCCGGGCATGGAGATGAATCCATACAGCCGCGGCATGGGCGGAATGGGAATTCCCGGCGATCTCTCCTCCGCCTCCCGTTTCGTGAAGGTAGCGTTTACCAAAATGAATTCCCTCTCCGGCGAGAGCGAATCCGAGAGTATCAGCCAGTTCTTCAAAATTCTCGGCTCCGTGGAGCAGCAGAAGGGTTGTTGCCGGCTTGGCACGGACAAGGATGGAAGAGAACTCTGTGAGTACACGATCTACAGCAGCTGCTGCAATATGGATAAAGGGATTTACTATTACACCACCTACGAGAACAGCCAGATCAGCGGTGTGGATATGCACCATGAAGATCTGGACGGGGAGGCGCTTGTCTCCTATGAACTGGTAAAGGGACAGCAGATTAGGATGCAGAACTGAGGCCGGATCTGATGTGCCGGTCAGAGAATGGATGATGCCGTGCTGCTATAGGCTGTGCAGTGACACAGCCTAACAGCCGACAGGGCGAGGATAAGAAAACTTTATCATGAAAATCAGGGATATTTTGCAGCAGAATCAGGTGACGCTCTCTTTCGAGGTCTTCCCACCGAAGAAGGAAGAAGGCCTGCTGGCTACTCTGGAAGCCGCGCACAAAATTGCCGCCCTGCATCCGAATTTTGTCAGCGTCACCTATGGCGCCGCAGGCACTGCGCCGCGTTTCACTGTGGAGGTCGCCTCGGATCTGCAGAACAGCACCGGAACTGCTGTGCTGCCGCACTTCACCTGCGTTGCCAGCACGAAGGAAACAGTAGATGAAATGCTCGGCGCATTGCAGAAACATCATATCGAAAATATCATGGCGCTGCGCGGCGATATCCCGCAGGACGGCTCCCAGCAGAAGGAATTTCTGCATGCCAGCGACCTCATCCGCTACATTCGTTCCACAGAATATGGTCAGGCCATTTCGATCGGCGGGGCCTGCTATCCAGAAAAGCACCCTGAGTCCTCCAGCAAGGAAGAGGACCTGCGGCATCTCAAGGATAAAATTGACGCCGGCTGCGACTTCCTCACAACCCAGATGTTCTTCAGCAACGAGACCTTCTACAACTTCCTGTACCGCGTGAGGGACAAAGGCATAGACGTGCCGATTCTGGCCGGCATCATGCCGATCACTTCCAGAAAACAGCTCGGCCGCTCCGTCCAGCTCTCCGGCACCAACGTACCCGATTCCCTCAAGGCTATCGTGGACCGGTTCGGCGATGATCCTGCAGCCCTGAAACAGGCGGGCATCATCTACGCCTCCAACCAGATCATCGATCTGATTGCAAATGGCGTGACCCATATCCACGTCTACTCCATGAACAAACCCGATGTGGCGGAAGGCATCCTGCGGAACATTTCAGAGATGCTGAGGCAGCGCTGAAGAATCTCATCAGAATCAGGGATGTCTGAATAAAATCGAATCCAGTATATACCATCATATCACACATCATCCGCCAGCTGGATCTCCCAGACGGTATCGGTCGGATCACAGGCATGGCGCGGTGTAGTGCTGCCGGTATAGCGGATACTGCCTGATTCGGAGATCAGGTAGGCACGTTTGTTTTCCGGCAGGATGCAGAAGCCTTCCGTCATCGGCATGGCAGTGAAACTTGTCATCCTATCCATATCCAGCGTATAGATCTCTTCGCCGGACGGATCGCAGGACTCTTCCTTCCGCACGTCCGCAATAATAAATTCACTGTTGTGCCGTCGGCCATAAGACGAGCTGAGATACATGCGGTCACCCCAGACCACGGCATCCTGAATTTTTGTAATCTCCTTCGGAATCAGATATCTGCGCGCCGGCGCGCATCCTGCAAAATTCTTCCATTCCGATTCCGAGTCATCGCCGCACAGCGGAAACGCCAGCACCAGACTGTTGGCGCCGCGCTCCGGGTCCGCACTCACATGATAGACGCTGCTCTTATGGTAGAAATTTCCGGTGTACAGCACACCGTCCATGACAGAAATATATCCCGTACTGGCGCCATTCATCATCGTCGAAAGATCCGTCTCCGCATCCATTGTCAGAGACATCACCGGCATCCCACCTCCGGCGGATACGGCAGCCAGCATTCTTCGGATTTTGGCGAGCGAAATGCAGCCTATCCTCGAACCTCTTGTCGTGAGGTACAGATTCCAGTCAGAAACCGCTACACCGCCGACATGACTGTGACATTCCCGCCCATCCGGATACTGCAGCAGAAAGACTGCGCACACCCGTCCTGTCTGTGCCTCCAGCACCGACAGAATGCTTGGACTGCTTCCATCCGCATCATATGACGAAATGATCACATCGTCCGTCCCGGGCAGACAGGCAATGCCCTGCGGAATCATATGCTCCCGTTCCGCAAGTCCTGGTATGCAGAAGTCCGGCAATCCCATGGAGCCATCCAGCGCCAGCGCCCTGCCGTCAAAATAGGTGGCTCTCATCGCCTGATTTCTTTTCCGGTAATGCGGGACCGTGTGTACCTGAGAATACCGGTATCCGCTGAGAAATGTCTGCACCGCATCCTCGACGGTGCTTCCGTCTGTTACTTCAGCGCCAAAGGGATCCGTATTTCCTCCCGGCATCCTGAGGACTACAAAAAAGGCGCACAACAGGATGAGCAGCCTGAAAGCTGCGGCCCTGTCTGCGCCTCTGTGATTTGAACCGTTCTCTCTGCCATTCACCATACGCTGATGCCCGGCTTTCCATTTCGCTGCAAATCACGTTGTCCTGTAACTGTTCGGATTGACGCCCGAATAGTTACGCTATCAATAATATGCCTGATGTTCATGCTCCATAATCAGGATCATGAGATTTTGCTCACACCTGTGCATCCGGATAATCCACCGTCCCCTGCATCCAGATCACGCCCTTGAAGCGCCGCCCCGGCATGGGTTCACCGTACAGATCCTTCTCATTGATCTGCACCGTAAAAGGAATATCGTTGCAGCTGACCTGCAGCTGAACCAGCGTTTCCTCCGTCACCTTGTTCTGAACCTTGCGTACCCGGAGAATATCCCCCATGATGTTGTACATGTCACATTCCACACCGTAAGGCATGAAATAGTTGTCCACAATGGAGTAAACATCCTGCGTCTCCAGGTGCTTATTCACCGACGCATACAGGTCCATATCCTCCATCGCGATGCTCTGCATCGCATTGTCGTCCCCGTCGATCGCCTTCTTCATCAGCGCATTCCGCTGATCCGTGAACGAATTGGAGCGGGAAAGAATCGGGTCTGTCTTCTGAAGCGGCATCAGAATCGTCCCCTCATCGGACAGTGCAGCCAGCCTGCATCCGGTGATGGTATCCTCCGCCATCTCATTGCCGCCGCTCGAAAAACGCTTACTGTATTCAATGAGATTCTGCAGATGGAAAATCAGCGTCACACCGATCCTGGCGTCCTCGCAGACACCGGCAAACGCCTCCTCCCGGATCCGCGGCTCCACCGTGATCTTCTGCGTCGTGCTGACCTCACCAGCCATCACATAAGGATAACAATACTCATACCGAAACTTGTCGTCTCCGCCGAACTCGCCTACGACGCTGACGCCAAAATCCGGTCCGACGTCCATTCGGAATTCCGCCAGCAGCGTATCCTCACCATTCGTCGTATAGCCACGGTATTCCGCGGACGCCAGAACCTCGTTGATCAGCGTCTGCAGTCCGACAGAAGTCATGGGGTCTGAAAATCCTATCGATCTGAAAAATTTGTTCATTTCATGATGTTATGCTTCGGAATGAGCACCTCGGTGCCGCCCATGTAAGGCTGCAGAACCTTCGGAATCTTCACGGAGCCGTCTTTCTGCAGATTATTCTCCAGCAAAGCGATCAGCATGCGGGGCGAAGCGACACAGGTATTGTTCAGCGTGTGGGCCAGATACTTGTTTCCATTCTCATCCTGTACGCGGATTCTCAGGCGGCGCGCCTGCGCATCGCCGAGATTCGAGCAGCTTCCAACCTCAAAATACTTCTTCTGACGCGGACTCCAGGCCTCCACATCGCAGGAGATCACCTTCAGATCCGCAAGGTCTCCCGTGCAGCATGCCAGCTGTCTCACCGGAATGTCCATAGAGCGGAACAGCTCCACTGTGTATCTCCACAGCTTCTCATACCATTCCATCGATTCTTCCGGCCTGCAGACGACAATCATCTCCTGTTTCTCGAACTGATGGATCCGGTAGACGCCGCGCTCCTCGATGCCGTGCGCGCCTTTCTCCTTGCGGAAGCACGGGCTGTAGGATGTCAGCGTTCTGGGCAGCGTGTTCTCCGGGAGGATCTGGTCGATGAAGGAACCGATCATGGAATGCTCGCTCGTCCCGATCAGATACAGATCCTCGCCCTCGATCTTGTACATCATGGCATCCATCTCAGCGAAACTCATCACGCCGTCGACGACCGCACGGCGGATCATAAACGGAGGAATGACATAGGTGAAGCCCTTTCCGATCATGAAATCTCGCGCGTAGGACAGCACGGAAGAGTGCAGTCTCGCGATATCTCCCTTGAGGTAATAGAAGCCGTTGCCGGCGACCCGTCCGGCGGCATCCAGATCGATACCGTCAAAGCTCTCCATGATCTGTGTGTGATACGGAATCTCAAAATCCGGCACGACCGGATCGCCGAACTTCTGCAGCTCGACATTTTCGGAATCATCCTTGCCGATCGGAACCTTGTCAGAGACCATCTGCGGGATGACCATCATGTCCTTGTGGACGATTTCCTGCGCCTCTTCCTGGATGCGGTTCAGTTCCTCCAGTCTCTTCGCGTTTGCCGCCACCTGCTCCTTCAGAGCCTGGGCCTCTTCCCTTTTTCCTTCCTTCATCAGCGCGCCGATCTGTTTGCTGATCGTGTTTTTCTGCGCGCGGATGCTGTCGGCTTCAGTCTGTGCCTTTCTGGCCTCTGCATCCTTAGCGATCACCTCGTCTACCAGTGGAAGCTTCTCATCCTGAAATTTCTTCCGGATGTTATCCTTGACCGCCTCCGGATTTTCTCTGACGAACTTAATATCGAGCATAATTTTTCTCCTCCTCAGTGCAATGCATCTGAAGGATGCTTCTGCACGGATTTACTATTCCAGCAAACAGTTTTTTCCGAAACGGTCAGTGCTTTCCATTATGTTCCGTTTCAGCAGGTCCGCGGTCATTCGCCCGATTCTGCGTAATACCGCTCTCTGCTCTGCCATTCGGATGAAAATTGTCCAGAGCCATTTTGAGTGCCTTTGCCTCTTCCGCTCCCAGTTCCACATCTGCACGGCCATCTGTGACAATCTTAGTATAAGTATAACAGCTATCCACGCTGTGTACACAGTTCAGAATCATTCCATTGTTATTCTCGTCCAGCAATGCGATTGCATAGCTGAGCATCCCGCCCATATTTGCAAAAGCATCGTATTTAATCACACCCACCTTCTGGATCGTGCTTCGCATGCGCCAGTACAGGTTTTGAATCCTGTCCTCACACTGATCAAGACGTTCCCGAATCTCCTGGTTTTCATCAAACATATCGAGAATATCATTCTCGAGGCTTGCTCCATCCGCTCCCTGGCAGAACATCGTAATTCTGTCATTCAGCTCGTTTACCCGTCTCTTCTGACTGATGACGACGACAAGAAGTATGATCCATAGAATTAGCAGAACAGCGGCTGCTCCAATCAGGCACAGTTCAACCAAAGACAATCCAGAAATAGACAGTAATACGTTCATATATTGATATATCTCCGTTTATATTATTTCAATTTTGGTACATGAAATGATGAATTATGGATGCATTAAAATATTGATAATGCGGTCCAGTGTATCATTATCGTAATACTCGATCTCCAGTTTTCCTCTCTCCTTATTCTTTGAGACAATGGAAACCTTTGTCCCGAGCACGCCGGTCAGTCGTCTTTCCTGATCCCGGTAAATGATTTCCAGGGACGGGTCCTTATCCACGGTCTTATCCTGTCTCGGATGAAGCATTATCTTAACAAGCTTCTCCGCCTCGCGGACAGAGAGGTGCTCATCTATAATTTTTTGTGCTGCCTTCAGCTGCGCATTCTCATCCTCAATGGAAAGCAGTGCCCTGGCATGTCCGGATGTCAGCCCATTTTCCTGATTTTGGAGCAGTTCTCTCACTGCCGGAGCGAGACGCAGCAGACGGAGCGTATTTGTCACGGCGGTACGGCTCTTTGCTACTGCCTCCGCGACTTCCTCCTGTGTCAGACCAAATTCCTCAATCAGTCTCTGATACGCAGAGGCTTCCTCGATCGGATCGATATCCTTTCGCTGAATGTTTTCAATCAGCTGAATCTCTGCCGTCATTCTGGCATTGTAGTTTCCGATTACGACCGGAATTTCCTTTAATCCGGCCAGCTTTGCCGCTCGCCACCGGCGTTCTCCCGCGACAATCACATAGTGATCGCCCTCCTGCCTGACCACAAGTGGCTCAATAATGCCATACTTCTGTATGGAAGCGGCGAGTTCCTCCAGAGATTCCTGGTCAAAATTCTTGCGTGGCTGGTCCTTATCCGGTTCCACCCTTGTGGTTCGAACCAGAAGCGGTCCGGAATCGGACCTGGACACCACGTCCTCTGATGGCGTAACCGTATTTGAAACAGATTCTTTTTTCCTTTTTCCCGGCTTAGTTTCATTTTCCAGTTCCATCGCAGTTCCGCTGCTGACATTTTTCTCTCCGGCAGTTATTATTTCATGCTCGTCATCTGTTCTGCGATGCAATTCAATTGAAGCCGCTTCCCCTTGATCTTTCTGATCCGCAGCATGATTTTGCGGGATGAGCGCATCCAGACCTCTTCCCAAACCATGTTTTCTAGCCATTTTCACACCCCCGTGCCGCTATTTTTCTCATCCATATCAATTTCAGTTTGAAAGCGGCATCGATACGCCACTATCAAATCTCTACAAATCCTCTCTTGCAGCAATTTCCTTTGCCAGAGCACGATACGCCTGTGCTCCCGTCGATTTCGGATCATAGACCGTGATCGGTTCCCCAAAACTTGGTGCCTCAGCCAGACGCACACTTCTTGGAATTATAGTTTGATAAATATGCTGTCTCACATTGGCCTGCACATTCTGTACGACCTGCATCGACAGATTTGTCCTCGCGTCATACATTGTGAAGACAATCCCCTCAATCTTCAGCGCCGCATTCAGTCTGCTTTGCACCAGCTCAATGGTGTTGATCAACTGGCTCAGTCCTTCCAATGCATAATATTCACACTGAATTGGAACCAGCACGGTATTTGCCGCGGTCAGCGAGTTCACAGTCAGAATGTTCAGCGATGGCGGGCAGTCCAACAGAATAAAATCATACTGTTCCTGCACTTCGCCGATTGCATCTTTCAGAATACTGGAATTATTTGGCTTGGGATTTACGACGAGTTCCACTTCCGCGCCTGCAAGATCCATATTTGCCGGAATCAGATCCAATCTGTCGTATACATTATGGAGAATCGCTTCCTGGATCGTACAGTCGCCAAGAACGAGGTCATATACAGTATTTTCCAGATTTGTCTTATCCAGACCCATCCCATTGGTTGTATTCCCCTGTGGGTCGATGTCAATGACAAGCACTCTTTTCCCCATTTCTGCGAGCGCAGCGGAGAGATTAATCGTCGTTGTTGTCTTGCCGACCCCGCCTTTTTGATTTGCAACTGCAATGATTCTTCCCATTCCGACTCCTCATTCCTTGTCTGATGCATCGCGTTATACAAAGAATTCCGACGAGCATGCCATGATGATCTGCTCATCTGCATCTGCTCCAATATACCACAGAGTGCCGTTCGATTCTATGCCTCCCGATCTAAAAGTCCGACTCCATGATAATTATTCTTTGCATGCAACTGGCTGCAGCAATGTTTCACGTGAAACATTGCCGCAGCCAGTCTTTAACAGATGTTTTATGAATGATGAGAAGACCTTATGAATGACATTTTGTATTCACAATGGCTCTTTTGCTGGCGTTCCTGCCTTCCTCGGGTACTTTCGTGGTGTATGTTTTTCCTTCTCAATCAGGACAAGGATTCTCTGGTAATCCGTTCCAGGCAGAGTCAATTCCTTCTTTTCCTGAATCCTGCCTCCGAGTATTGTTGCCGACGCAGCCGCCTGATCAATCTCCTCCGCTGCTCGTTCTGTTTTATAGGAAATGAATGAGCCGCCCAACTTCACAAAGGGAAGACAATATTCATTCAATATGCGAAGATCCGCTACTGCGCGGGAGCACACCAGGTCAAATTTCTCTCTATAGTCTTTGTTTCTCCCTAGTTCTTCTGCTCTGGCATGGACGGCTGATACATTTTGAAGCATCAGTTTCTGAATAGTATCCTCCAGAAATGAAATGCGTTTATTCAGTGAATCCATCAATACAAACCGGCTTTTCGGAAACAGAATTGCCAATGGCAGTCCCGGGAATCCTGCTCCGGTTCCGACATCCATAATCTGGATGCCCTTATCCAGCTTTTCCAGTGGGAACACGGTCACGAGTGAGAAACTATCCAAGTAGTGCTTTACCAGGACATCACCGGGATCCGTAATTGTAGTGAGGTTCATCACTCTATTCCACTGCTCTAGATTCTGGTAAAACAGGAAAAGTTGTTTCTCCTGCTTATCTGATATGTTCAGATTCCACTGCTGCAGCAGTTCGGGAAAATGTTTCACGTGAAACATTTTATCAAAGTCTTCAAATGAAATATCCGTACCATCAGGGATTTCTATGTGATGTTTCTGAATAGAATTGCCTTCCATGTCAGTCATTCTTGCCCCCAATGCCGCTCTTCTTGCGGCTCTATGATAAAGGCTGTGCGTCAGCTTTTGCTTTTGATATCCACGGATGATTGATGGTGTGTCTGTCTCATTTTCTCGAGGTATACAACCAGCACAGAGATATCCGCCGGTGTCACACCGGAAAGTCTGGAGGCCTGTCCGATCGAATTGGGTCTGAACTCCTTCAATTTCTGTCTTGCTTCCAGGCGGAGACTTTGTACATCATCGTAATCCATGTTTTCTGGAATGTGTCTGTGTTCCAGTTTTTCAAACTGAGCGACCTGTTTTTCCTGTCTTGCAATATATCCCTCGTATCGGATTTCAATCTCAACCTGCTCTGTCACTGCTTCCGGAAGTTCGGGACGTTCGTGGTCGATCGGGGCGATGCATAGATAGCTCAGTTCGGGTCTGCAGATCAGATCAGCAAGAGTGATGCCGTTATTCAGCGGAGCCGAGTTGTGTTCCCTGAGAAAGCGCTGCACTTCCTCTGTTCCACCGATCCAGGTTGTTTTCATCCGATGGATTTCTTCTTTGATCCGTTCCTGCTTCCACAGTACATAATCATATTGTTCTTTGGTGATCAGTCCGACACGATATCCATATTTCCGAAGTCTGAGGTCCGCATTGTCCTGTCTGAGCAGAAGTCGATACTCAGCGCGTGATGTCATCATCCGATAAGGCTCACGATTATCTTTATTGACAAGGTCGTCAATTAATACTCCGATATATCCCTCTGACCTTTCAATGACAAGCGGCTCCTCTCCTTTGATTTCCATCGCTGCATTGATACCGGCAATCAGTCCCTGAGCCGCAGCTTCCTCATACCCACTGCTTCCATTGAACTGCCCGGCACAGAACAAACCCGTGATTGTCCTGGTTTCCAGAGTAGGTTTCAGAATGTTTGCATTGATACAGTCATATTCAATGGCATAAGCATTTTTGACGATTTCACAATGTTCAAGTCCCGGTACAGTCCGATACATCTGCTGCTGAACATCATCCGGCATAGAGGAAGACATCCCATCCACATACATTTCATTTGTGTTTTTCCCCTCCGGCTCGATAAAAACCTGATGGCGGTCATGATCCGGAAACTTGATTACTTTGTCTTCAATGGACGGACAATATCTGGGTCCGGTTCCTTTTATTATGCCTGAGTAAATCGGCGAACGATTTATATTATCTCGTATTATTTTATGTGTATTATCGTTTGTATAAGTGAGCCAGCAAGGCACCTGCTCTATCTGAATACTCTCCGGATCAGTCGAATAAGAGAACGGGATGATACGTCTGTCGCCCAGCTGGATCTTCATTTTAGAATAATCAAGACTTCTCCCGTCCATTCGTGCCGGTGTTCCGGTTTTAAAGCGGCGAAGCGCAATGCCATTCTTTCTCAGACATTCAGATAGCCAGGTGGATCTCTGCATACCGTTTGGACCTGTCTCCGTGATGGTTTCTCCGACCAGACATCTGGCATTCAAATAAGTCCCGGTGCACAGAATGACCGCTTTACAAGTATATTCGGTGCCAGGGAACGTTTTGACAGAGACAATTTTGCGCAGATTATTTTTGCTCTGTATGCCAAGATCAGTAACTTCAGCCTGCCTGATGTGCAGATGAGACTGTGATTCGAGCACTGAGCGCATTTCTCTGGAATAGGCCGATTTATCGGCCTGTGTGCGCAGAGAATGCACAGCCGGACCCTTCGATATGTTCAGCATCTTAGACTGAATGAAGGTTTTGTCAATATTTTTACCCATTTCTCCGCCGAGCGCATCAATCTCCCGCACCAGATGCCCCTTGGAAGATCCTCCGATATGAGGATTACAGGGCATCATGGCAATACTGTCGACATTCATGGTAAAAATCGTTGTATCAAGACCAAGTCTTGCGCAGGCAAGCGCTGCTTCACAGCCCGCATGACCGGCACCGATAACACAGACATCAGTTTGAATGGTATAATCCTGCATGCAATTGCCTTTCCTGATAAAAACCGGAAGAAGAATTCTGCCGCAGACAGAATTCTTCCGTTACTTACCCAGACAGAATTTCGAAAATATTTCCTCCACGAGGTCATCGTCGACCTGTTCCCCGAGAATTTTTCCAAGCTCACTATATGCATTCATGAGATCGATGGAAAAGAATTCTTCGCTCATGCCGTCTGCAATGGACCCGCGGACAAGCGCAAGAGATTGGACTGCGTTTCGAACATTCTCCCGCTGACGTTCGTTTGTGAGGAAAACTTCATTCCTGCTCTGCAGCTCCCCCGCATGAAACATCTCTGCTATCAATTGCTGCAGTTCGCTCCAACCGGTCTGATCTTTCATGGAAAAAAGGACGCAGGGGATATTGTTGGATTTGAGAACTTCCCGCTTTTTACCAGAGTGCATTTCCATTTCAATCGGAACCAATTTTGGGAATAGGGTCCTGATATTTTGAACGGTCGTCTGCGGAGAAAGATCGGACTTATTTAGAAGAACAATCGCCTTTCTTCCCTCTCCAACCCGGTCTTCAACAAGAGCTGCAATCCTCTGATCCTCTTCCGACAGCTCGTCCGCGCTGTCGATGAGAAACAGAAGCAGATCAGCGGAGTCAGCTGCCTTAATGGCGCGGTCGACCCCAATTTTTTCAACAGGTTCCTCTGTTTCATGAATACCGGCAGTATCGACCAGATTCAGAAGCAGGTCCCCCATCCGAACCTGCTCTTCCAGCGTATCCCTGGTTGTTCCGGCAATATCCGTCACAATTGCACGCTCTGAGTGACTCATGAGATTCAAAAGAGAGGACTTTCCTGCATTCGGTTTCCCGACAATGACAGTTCTGATTCCTTCCTGCAGAATACGTCCGCTTTCGGAATCCGTCAGCATACGGTTCATCTCGTCTATCATCTGCTTTAGTTTTGCATCCAATTTTTGCGGATATCCCGTCGTATCATAATTCTCCGGATCATCGAGCGCCGACTCCAGGAATGCCAGTTCATATAGAATGGAAGAACGAAATTTCTGGACTTTGTCGGAAACAGAACCCTCGAGCTGTCCGAGAGATATCTTTCTTGCAAATTCACTGCGGGAGGAGATCAAATCCATGACCGCTTCCGCCCGGGCAAGGTCAATCCGTCCGCCCAGAAAAGCACGCTTTGTAAATTCTCCGGGTTCTGCCATTCTCGCGCCATGATGGAGAACTACCTGCAGGATGCGGTTCAGCAGGAAGACGCCGCCATGGGAATTGATTTCCACGGTATCCTCTGTCGTATAGCTGTGTGGATGCTTCATGACAGATACCATGACTTCATCGATGATTTCATCGTGACGCGACACGGACTCTGCGGAACAGGGATTTTGCAGGTCCGGATCAATGACATAGCCAAAATGGATGGTGTTTGCCGGGTAAGTGGAAAGACGTCGTCTCATCCTGCTGTCCCGGAAAATAAGATCCCCGATTGCGATCGCATCCGGACCGCTGATTCGGATGATGCCGATTCCGGCCTCCGTCATAGCGGTCGCAACAGCAGCGATCGTATCCTCCTGATGATTATCGACTGGCAGCGCCATAAATACCTCCATGCCGCATGATTCTCAGTGCCTGTTCTCCCCGGCAATAGGAATCTGATTTCCTGCCATTATAAGGAAAGCCGCTCCGACACAATGGGTTGAATTCCATTGTATCGGACACGGCTGCAGTCACCTTCCATCTGTCCACCATTCCATGGCAGCAGATATCATTCCTCATCCATCCGCTCCGCATTTCTGCGGCGGGCATAGCCATAACCATTTCCGTACGCCGGTTTCTTAGGGCTGATCACAACCTTGCGGAATGGTTCTTCCCCTTCAGAATGTGTTGTGACATAGCGGTCATTCTGAAGCGCAGAATGAATGATGCGCCGTTCGTACGGATTCATTGGTTCAAGCTCTACCGGTCGTCTCGTCCGTCTTACCTTGCCGGCGATATTTCTCGCCAGGATTTCCAGTGTTTCCTTGCGTCTTACGCGATAGTTTTCCGTATCCGCCTTGACATGAATATATGGCTCTACTACCCGGTTGACGACAAGTGAAACCAGATACTGAATCGAATCCAGTGTTTGTCCCCGTTTTCCAATAAGAATACCCATGTCATCGCCGGAAAGATCGATGGAGAGCGTATTCCATTTCGGATCGAAAGACATAGAAATCGTGACCTCCATCTTCATGTCATGAAAGACATTCTGAAGGAATTCTTCTGCCTTTCCCTTGATCTCCGCAATTTGCTCCTCCGTGAGACGCTTTTCCTCGGGAATCGGAGTTCGATTCACCTCCGGCTGCTGTTCCTGCAATTCCGGGCTGCCTGCTTCACTCTGTGCGTAATTTTCTGAGAGCTCCCTGCTTTCTTCGTCGCGGTCGTCTCTGCTGCGATACCGGCGATCCTCCGAACGGCGGGTTCCATTTCCGGTGCCCCGGCGCGCATCATAGGAATTTCGCCGATCATAGCCGCGACCATTGCGTCGGTTTCCACGCTGTTCATAGCGGGTGTCTCTGTTGTCTGAATGGCCTGCGTCTCCCTCCTCTTCTTCCTCGTCATTCTTCTGGACAGGAGCGCTGGTATCCCAGCGGATCGGAGAGACATATTCCGGACTCTCCTCCCTGCTATTCAGATTCGCCTCCGCAGAATCGGAACGATGTCCATCTGCGGTGGGCTCAGCAACCTGGTCAGAGATCTGCTGTTCGGACGGTTCAGCCGCGGTCTGTGCCTTCGGTTTCTGCTCCATACTCTCTTCACGGATTCTGGCCCGGATTCTGGCGGGCTTGACATTGAATCCTAGGAAGCCGGTGCTTCCCTCGCTGATTACCTCATAGTCCAGGCGGCTGCTGACGACAGAAAGTTTCTGACATGCCTCTGTGATGCAGTCCGCTACCGTCTTTCCGGTTACTTCGATATAGTCCATATCCATCTTTCTCTCCTGTGCCGCTGCCTGTTTCCTACTGGTTATCTGCTCTGATGGTGATTATTGTAATCACTTACCATATTAGCCTTTTCAGCAAGAGAACCGGCGCGATATTTCCTGCCTGCTGTCTTTTCCTGCGCCTTCTTCAGCGCTTCTGCTTTCTCCTGCTCCGTCAGGGAGGACTCTTTCTTCTTCTCAGGAGCTTCAATATTTCTGGTATTCATGGTCGCATACTGCGCCATCACCCTCTGAGAGACAGTCTGACGACCGGAATTCTTTGCAAGCTTTTCTTCGTTTTTCTTGATATTCCGCTCAATCAGGGCATCAATGTCTTCCTTGTCAATCTTTTTGTTTATGGCAACCTGCTGAATCGCGCGGATGACCGCACCGGCAATCCAGTAGAGGCCCATACCGGCAGGGAGCGTGAAGCAGAACCAGGCGGACATGAGCGGCATGATGACGTTCATGGTCTGCATCTGTCTCGCCATGGAATCCTGCTGCGGATCTCCGGTGGAGGTATTACTCACCGGGGTCAGCTTGACACCGATCCACTGGGTCAGCGCGGCGAGTACCGGAACCAGGATGGCTCCCACGATGAGAAGATATTTTCCACTGGCGTAGGCTGCCTTGATCGTGTACCAGGGCGTATCACCCATGTTCAGCCCGAGAAAGTTATTGTACTTATTGAGTAGGGAGGTCGTACTGGAGATATCCGCCTTCAGAGAGGGATACTGCGTTGCTAATGTGTGCCAGTCCGAGGTGGAAATGCGATTCAGCACATCGATATAGGTGTTCTGCACATAAGAGGTGACACCGCTTGTGAATTTTTCGTTTTTGAAATTACCAGCAAACTGCGATGCGACGGAAAATTTCTGGAGGAACTCCGCGGATCCCTTTGTGGCGATCAGATTATCAACCAGCGGGAAGAAAGCGTCCTTAACCTGCGTCACATAGGCGGGTATGCGGTAAATGACCTGATAGAGAGCGAACAGAATCGGCATCTGAATCAGAAGCTGTACGCAGGAGCCGCTGGCAGACACTCCATACTTACGATAGACCTTCTGGATCTCCTCGTTCTGCTTCATCATGGAGTCCTGGTCTTTCTTTCCCTTATACTTATCCTGAATTTTCTTCAGCTCCGGCTGCATTTTCTGGGAGAGCTTGGAGAATCGCTGCTGCTTGATCGTCAGCGGCATCAGCGCCATGTAAATAACAATGGTAAACAGAATAATGGAAAGACCGATATTCGGGATTCCGATTTTGTCGAGCACCCAGAAAATACCGTTCATCAGCAGGCCGAGCAGTGCTGCGATCTGGCCGATAAAGAATGTCGTGCTCTTGGTGAGAAGCATAGGATTCAAAATAGTTCCTCCTTAATCACGGAACCGGGTCATAGCCGCCGTGGGAAAACGGATTGCATCGGAGAATTCTCCATATAGTAAGAAGTCCCCCCTTAAACGCGCCATACTTCTCTATCGCCTGCAGGCCATAATTGGAGCAGGTGGGAATATAGGGACATTTGGTTGTTTTAAGCGGAGACAGATATTTCTGGTAGAACCTTATCATCTGAATCAGAATCTTTCTGGCCATTCTTTTCCCGGCTGTCAATCAGCCTCAGGCGCGCTTTCATGCAAAATACCTGCCTTGCCGGCAAGAGATAACAGCGCCTGCGATATCTCCCGGTATCCGACATCATTTGCCGCCGTCCTGGCGACGACAACCAGGTCATAGCCCTGATCAAGACCCGCTTCCTGATGGCGATAGCTTTCCCTGACCAGTCTGCAGAAATGATGTCTTACCACACTGTTTCCGACCTTTTTACTGACAGAAATGCCGAGACGGTTATTGGAGAGTCCGTTTTTCCACACATACAGGACCAGATACCGGTTTGCGAAGGAGCGGCCGTTTCTGTAACAATTTCTGAAGTCGTCGTTTTTTTTCAGTGATTCCATACAGATGGTTGATAAATTGTAATAATTCGGGAGGGTAGCGGCGCGAAGCGCCCGGAACCGCCTCACCAGAAATCTGCATAGCAGGTTTGAGATGAGACTCCGAATCGTTACAATAAAATCATTACTATAAATAAGAAGAAAGGCCGCTTTTCAGCGGCCCTCGTGCTAATCTCTGTCAGACAGCGATCTTTTTTCTGCCTTTGAGTCTTCTCGCTGCCAAAACCTTTCTTCCGCCGGGAGTCGACATTCTTGCTCTGAATCCGTGGACCTTGGAGCGCTGTCTCTTCTTCGGCTGATACGTCATTCTGGACTGGGACATGGGTACACCTCCTTATCAAAACCCGGCTATTCCGTTCTTACCCTCAGATGGAATATACCGCGGTCATTCGTCATGTTCAGCTGCTCTGTGTGGGAAACAGCGTTCTCATTATAACCAAAGCGCCGGGAGGCGTCAAGAAAAAAGTCCTGAAAATGGCGCAGATACGCCATTTCCCATGGTTTCAAGATATTGAATTTTGAAATATTTTTATCCAACATTTAGTGGTGGATAAGGTGTATAAGCTGGAAATTTGAAATTTCTACTATCCACAATTTGTGGATAAAAAGTGGATAACCATGTCCGAATCTATGTTCTGCTTTAATCAAAGTCCGCATCTGTCTATTTTTTGCCTCCCAAAACAGGGTAGATAATGTCCGTAAACTTATCCACAAAATACCCAATCTCATTTCAGGATACATTTTGACAATTGGAGGGGAGACAGTCGTCCGGTTTGAATAAAGAATAGATTTGTTTTATAGTAGGAAAGCAATCGAACAGACCGTAAAAAATCTATCTGCGTCCCGGAAGGGACTTTTAATTGCGGCATGATGCGTGTTTGACCAGCATGCCGCGTTTTTATAGCTATTCAGCACATGCCGGAAATGTTTGCAAAAGGCTGCTTGCGAGCTGTTTTGCGGATATTTCCGGCATGTGGCAAAACGACGCAGGCGCTCTGAATCCGGCATCGGGCAAAGCAAAGCTTCGCGAGACGTGGGTCCTGAACAGTTATTTCTTCTGTACCGCAAATCAAACTGAAAGAGGTTTTTACAATGACGGAAAATAACGACGAACAGATCATCATATCGAAATGGGACGAAATCCGGCAGAATCTGCAGCAGGAATTTGCGATTTCCGGGATTTCCTACCGCACCTGGATTGAACCGCTGACGGTGTATTCCGTAAAGGATCAGATCGTTACGATTCAGATCCACTCCGATCAGAGCCAGATGCTGCGCTATATTTCCGAGCGGTACACAAAGTTCTTCGAAGTGATTATATCGGAAACCATGGGACAGGATTATGCTGTGACCTTTATTCTGGAAAAGGAAGAGAAGCACGATAAGCCGGAGGATGCGGACGGAGAAGTCGCGGCGCAGGAAACCAGAAGCGCTGCGGAAGCGTCGAATCTGAATCCCCGCTATACCTTCGATACCTTTGTCGTGGGCAAAACCAATCAATTCGCGCATTCCGCCTGTGTCGCCGTGGCGGAATCTCCGGGAGAGGCCTACAATCCGCTGTTCATCTACGGCGGAGCCGGCCTCGGCAAGACGCACCTCATGCATTCGATCGGCCACTATGTGCTTGCGCACGATCCCGGGAAGAAGGTGCTCTATGTCACCAGCGAGCAGTTCACCAACGAGGTGATTGAATGCATCCGTTCCAAGACGGCCTCTTCCATGTCCAGACTGCGGGATAAATATAGGAAGGTAGACGTTCTGCTGATCGATGATATCCAATTTATAATAGGAAAGGATGCGACGCAGGAGGAATTTTTCCATACTTTTAATGAGCTCCATTCCGCCGGCAAACAGATCGTGCTGTCGTCAGACCGCCCGCCGCGGGAAATGGAGACGCTCGACGAGCGCTTCCGCTCCCGGTTCGAATGGGGACTGATTGCGGATATTCAGCCGCCGGACTACGAGACCCGCATGGCGATCCTCAGGAGCTACGCGGAGAATTCCATGCGGAAGGTGGACGGCAGCATCCTGGAATATATCGCGGCCAACATCAAATCCAATATCCGGGAACTGGAGGGGGCTTACAACAAAATCATCGCCTATTCCCGTCTGAACAATGTCGATATCAATCTGGAGAACGCCAGAGAAGCGCTAAAGGACATCATTTACCCGGACACCAACGCCACCGCGACGCCGGAGATGATCCTCGGAACCGTCTGCGATCACTTCGGCGTCCGCCCGGGCGATATCACAGGCCGGAAACGAAGCAGCGAATTTGTTGTGCCGCGCCAGGTCTGTATGTATATTCTGCGCGAATATACCGGACTGACCCTTGACCGGATCGGAAAGGAGCTCGGCGGAAAGGATCACACCACCGTCATGCACGGCGCGGACAAGATCAAGGAGGACCTCCGCACGAACGATGAGCTGAAATCCAATGTGGACAGCATTCTGAAAAAGCTCAATCTTATCAACTAAATCCACAGCGGGCAGGGAGGGCGCCGCGGGAGTGGGTCAAATTTGGCCTGTAATGCCTCTTATTTTGCACAGGCCATCCCTCGCCGGATATCCTATGTCCACACCGCTCCGGTTGTAAAAAAGCGCGTAAAAAGCTATAATAAACAAGGTTAAGCACAAATCCACAGTGCCTGATACGAGTACTGCTATCTTATTCATTTCCTCTCTTCTCCTGGAAAAGAAGGGAGCGCGGACGGACACCCTGCTTTTCTCCGCTGTGGACAGTGCCTACATCCCACCGTATATCATCCGCGGGACCATGTCAGGTCAGAGTCAGAACTCTTCCCGCGATTTGGAGAAATCTCTCATGAAAATCACAGTTACAAAATCAGATCTTACAAATGCCATCAGTATTGTCAGCAAGGCTGTTTCGACCAAATCGACCATGACAATTCTCGAATGCATCCTGATCGATGCCAGAGGGCAGGACATCCGACTTCTCGGCAACGATATGGAACTTGGCATTGAAACCGTCATTCCCGGCACGATGGAGGAGAAGGGAATGATTGCTGTGGACGCCGCAATATTTTCTGCCATCGTGAGGAAGCTTCCGGAAGAGGAGGTTCATCTCAATGTGGTGGGCGAGACCATCGGCATTCGCTGCGGCAAGGCCAGATTTACGATACCGGGACGCGACGGCAGAGACTTCACCAGACTTCCCGAGATTGACAAGGTGGATGGCATCAATGTCTCTGAATACACCCTGCGCGATCTCATCAACAAGACAATCTTTTCCATCTCTGACAATGACAGCAACAAGATGATGACCGGTGAGCTTCTGGAGATACAGGACGGCTTCCTGAAACTGGTTTCTCTGGATGGACACCGCATCTCGATCCGCCGGGTGGAGCTGAACGGCTCCTACAATAACCGCCGTGTCGTCATTCCGGGGAAGACCATGAGCGACATCTCCAAAATTCTCGGCGGAGACATGGAGAAGCAGGTCAGCATTTTCTTCACGCCGAAGCACGTGCTCTTTGAGTTCGATTCGACGACGGTGGTGTCCCGCCTGATTGACGGGGAATATTTCCGGATCGAGCAGATGCTGTCCAGCGATTATGAGACCAAAATCACGGTTAACCGCAAGGAGATTCTGGACTGTATCGACCGTGCCACGCTGCTGGTGAAGGAAGGGGACAAGAAGCCGATCATTCTTTCTCTCTCTGAGGGAAATGTCGAGATTAAAATCCGCACGACGCTCGGCAGCATGGACGAGGTGGTGGAGTGTACCAGAACGGGCCGCGATATGATGATCGGGTTCAATCCGAAGTTCCTGGTTGACGCACTGCGCGCAATCGACGACGAGGAAGTAGACATCTATTTTGTCAATCCGAAGGCACCCTGCTTTATCCGCGATGCCGGAGAAAACTATAATTACGTGGTACTGCCGGTCAATTTCACTACCGTTGATTGAGCGGAAATGAATGAAGGGAACCAGAGCCGCGTCCTGTGCGGCACGGGGGGATCTGTATGCAGACTGTCACAATTCGTGACGCATTTATCAAGTTGGGGCAGGCGATCAAGCTCGCCGGCCTTGTCGGGACCGGCGCGGAAGCAAAAGCTCAGATCGAAGACGGCAGGGTCCTCGTCAATGGAGAGAAGGAGCTTCGCCGCGGCAGAAAGCTGTATGACGGCGACAGGGTAAGCTTTGACGGACAGGAATTCACTGTCGCTTCTCCGGTCAAAAGGTCTGCGGAATAAAGAACAGAAATCCGAGGAAATATGTATATTCAGTCGCTCGAGCTCTCCAATTTCAGAAATTATGAGTCTCTGAAGACGGAATTCTCCGAGGGAACGAATATTCTGTACGGAGACAATGCGCAGGGAAAGACCAATATTCTCGAGGCGCTCTATATGCTGTCCATCTGCAAATCGTACCGTGGACAGCGCGACCGCGATCTGATCCGGTTCGGGCAGGAGGAGGCGCACATCCGCTCTGTCATCATGAAGGACGGTATTGATTATACCGTCAATATGCATCTGTCGCGGAATCGGACGAAGGGAATTGCCATCAACGGCCAGAAGCTGAGGAAGGCGTCGCAGCTGGTGGGACTATTGCATATTGTGTTCTTCTCCCCGGACGATCTCCGGATCATCAAGGACGGACCGTCGGAACGGCGGCGCTTCATGGATATGGAGTTGTGCCAGCTCGACCAGTCCTATCTCTACAATCTGGCGCATTATAACAAAATCATAGACAACCGGAATCGGCTTCTGAAGGACATCGCCTATGACAGGCGCCTCGAGGAGATGCTGGATGTCTGGGATGCGCAGATGGTGGATTACGGCTCGAAGATCACAGCGCGGCGCAAGGTTTTTATGGACAGTGTCAGCGCCATCGTGGGTGACATCCATGCGTCGCTCACAGGCGGAAAGGAGCATCTGACCGTCGGTTATGAGCCGAACGTGATTCCGGAGGACTTTGCAGAGAAGCTGAGGAAAGCAAGGGAGAGAGATATTCGTCAGAAAATTTCCACGGTAGGACCGCACAGGGATGATTTCTCCTTCGTGGACAATGCGATAGATCTCCGGACGTTCGGCTCCCAGGGACAGCAGCGCACCTGCGCGCTCTCGCTTAAGCTGTCGGAGATCGGGCTGGTGAAGCAGATCATCGGCGACAATCCGGTCTTGATGCTGGACGATGTACTGTCGGAGCTGGATTCCGGCAGGCAGAATTATCTGCTCGGCAGTATCGGCGGGATTCAGACGTTCATCACCTGCACGGGACTCGATGAATTTGTGAGAAACAGATTTACGATCGACCGTCTGTTCCAGATTCGGAACGGAACGGTGGCGAAGATGGCTAGAGAAGAGACTGAGGAGCAGAGACAGAAGGAGCCGGGAGGAATTCATGGCAGAGACAAACAGGATGACAGCGGACGACAGGAATGATGAGAAGGCCAGGAATCTTCTGCTTGCGATCAATGGCCAGGAAGGCTCCGGCGCACAGACGGGAGAAGGATCGGCGCTGTCCGGAGAGAACGGATCCGGAGAGACCATCGTGGAGCATTACGCCGAAAACGAACGGGAATACCGGGACGACAACGTCAAGGATACGACGGACACCAACGACTATACGGCGGATGATATCCAGATTCTCGAGGGACTCGAGGCAGTCCGCAAGCGGCCGGGGATGTATATCGGTACAACATCGTCCCGCGGCCTGCACCATCTGGTCTATGAGATCGTGGACAATTCGGTCGACGAGGCGCTCGCCGGCTACTGCACGCATATCGAGGTGACGATCAATCCGGGCAACTCCATCACGGTAGCCGACGACGGCCGCGGCATCCCGGTCGGCATCAATCACAAGATGGGCAAATCTGCCTTGGAGGTTGTTTTCACGATTCTGCATGCCGGCGGTAAATTCGGCGGCGGCGGATACAAGGTTTCAGGCGGTCTGCACGGCGTCGGCGCGTCGGTCGTCAATGCCCTGTCGGAGCGCCTGGAGGTACAGGTGCGCCAGGACGGCGGCATTTACGAGATGAAATTTTCCCGCGGCAAAATTACGGAGCCGATGAAAAAGATCGGCACCTGCTCCGCCGGAGAGACGGGGACAACCGTCACGTTCCAGCCGGACCCGGAGATATTTCAGGAGACGCTGGAGTACGACTATGACACGCTCCGCACGAGATTGCGCGAGACGGCGTTTCTGACCCGCAATCTGTGCATTACGCTCCGCGATCTGCGCGGCGATGAAGGACATACGGAGCGCGAGGAGGTCTTCCACTACGAGGGCGGCATCCGCGAGTTTGTCCAGTATCTGAACAAGAACAAGACGCCGGCCTATCCGGAGGTCATGTATTTTGAAGGCACGAAGAATAATGTGTACATTGAGGTAGCCATGCAGCACAACGACGGCTACAACGTCAATGAATACAGCTTCGTGAACAACGTCAACACGCCCGAGGGCGGCATGCACGTCATGGGCTTCCACAACGCGCTGACCAAGACCTTCAACGAATATGCGAGAAAGAACAAAATTCTGAAGGACAGTGACCCGAATCTGTCCGGAGACGACATCCGCGAGGGTCTGACTGCCATTATCTCGGTCAAGATCGAGGATCCGCAGTTTGAGGGACAGACGAAGCAGAAGCTTGGAAACATCGAGGCCAGAGGCGCCACGGACAGCGTGGTCTCGGAGCAACTGACCTGGTATCTGGAGCAGCACCCGGATGTGGCGAAGGCGATCTGCGAGAAGTCGGTGCTCGCGCAGCGCGCGAGAGAGGCGGCGCGCAGGGCGCGGGATCTCACCCGCCGCAAATCCGCGCTGGACGGCATGGCACTGCCCGGAAAGCTGGCGGACTGCTCTGACAAGGATCCGAAGCACTGTGAGATCTTCCTGGTCGAGGGAGATTCCGCAGGCGGCTCCGCCAAGACGGCCAGAAGCCGGGCGACGCAGGCGATTCTGCCGCTTCGCGGCAAAATACTGAACGTCGAGAAGGCGAGAGAGGAACGCATCTACCAGAACGAGGAAATCAAGGCCATGATTACGGCCTTCGGTACCGGCATCCACGAGGATTTTGACATCTCGAAGCTGCGCTACGACAAGATCATCGTCATGACGGATGCTGATGTGGACGGCGCACACATCGATACGCTGATGCTGACCTTCCTCTACCGCTTCATGCCGGAACTCATCCGCCAGGGGCATGTGTATCTGGCGATGCCGCCGCTCTACAAGCTGGAGAAAAACAAGCATGTCTGGTACGCCTACAGCGACGAGGAACTGAACCGGATTCTCGATCAGGTTGGCCGCGACCAGAACAACCGCATCCAGCGCTACAAGGGACTCGGCGAGATGGATCCGGAGCAGCTCTGGGATACGACGATGAATCCGGCGACCCGGGTGCTGAAGCGGGTGAATATCAACGAGGAAAATGAGTCTGAGATTGATCTCACCTTCACAACCCTCATGGGAGATCAGGTGGAGCCTCGCCGGGAATTCATTGAGCAGAACGCAAAATTTGTGCAGAATCTGGATATCTGACGCAGCAGATTCTGAAACAGGATTCAGGGAGTGGGAATGGACGACAAAGAATTCGACAGAATAAAGGATGTAGACCTGCAGAAAACCATGAAGACGTCGTACATCGACTACGCGATGAGCGTCATCGCCTCGCGTGCACTTCCTGATGTCCGGGACGGACTGAAGCCGGTGCAGCGCCGGATTCTCTACTCCATGGTGGAACTGAACAACGGTCCCGACAAGCCGCACCGCAAGTGCGCCCGTATCGTCGGCGACACCATGGGTAAATATCATCCGCATGGCGACAGCTCGATCTACGGGGCCCTGGTCTACATGGCGCAGCCCTGGTCCATGCGCTACTGCCTGGTAGATGGCCACGGCAACTTCGGCTCTGTCGACGGAGACGGTGCTGCCGCCATGCGATACACCGAGGCACGGCTGACGAAAATCTCCATGGAGATGGTCGCCGACATCAACAAGGACACGGTGGATTTTGTCCCGAATTTTGACGAGACGGAGAAGGAACCGTCGGTCATGCCGTCCCGTTTTCCGAATCTGCTGGTGAACGGCACGACCGGCATTGCCGTCGGCATGGCGACGAATATTCCGCCGCACAACCTGCGCGAGGTGGTGGCGGCCTGTGACAAGATGATTGACAACCGCGTGCAGGAGGACCGGGACACCACCATTGAGGAGATTCTCCCGATCGTCAAGGCACCCGATTTCCCTACGGGCGGTATCATCATGGGAACGCGCGGCGTGGCGGAGGCGTACCGCACAGGACGCGGCAAAATTCTGGTCCGCGCGGTGACGGACATCGAGACGATGCCGAACGGCAAGAGCCGGATCATTGTCACCGAGCTGCCGTATCTCGTCAACAAAGCGACGCTCATTCAGAAGATCGCGGAGCTGGTGAAGACGAAGCGCATCGAGGGAATCACGGATCTGCGGGACGAGTCGGACCGCGAGGGTATGCGCATCGTCATTGAGCTGCGGCACGACGCGAATGCCAATGTCATTCTGAATCAGCTGTTCAAGCACACGCAGCTGCAGGACACGTTCGGCGTCATCATGCTGTCGCTGGTCAACGGGGAGCCGAAGGTCCTGAATCTTCTCGAGATGCTGACCTGTTACCTGAAGTTCCAGGAGGAGGTCATCACCCGGAGAACTCGCTACGATTTGAACAAGGCGCAGGAGCGGGATCACATCCTGCAGGGACTGCTCATTGCGCTTGACAATATCGACGAGGTCGTCTCGATCATCCGCAGCAGCGCAAATGTACAGGCGGCAAAGACCTCTCTCATGGCAAGGTTCGGTCTCGACGACGTGCAGGCCCAGAATATCGTGGATATGCGTCTGAGAGCACTGACTGGTCTGGAACGGGACAAGATCGAGGCGGAGCACGCCGAGCTGCTGAAGACCATTGCGCACCTCACGGCGATTCTGAACGACCCGAAGCTTCTGCTCGGTGTCATCCGGACAGAAATGGACGCGATCGCGGCAAAATACGGCGATGACCGCCGCACACGCATCGAACGGAACGTGGATTCCGAGATTCTGGACGAGGACCTCATCCCGCGGGAAAAGGTGATCATCACCCGCACCGCACTCGGTTACATCAAGCGGATGGCGGTGGACAATTTCCAGGTGCAGCACCGCGGCGGACGCGGCATCAAGGGCATGAGCACGATCGACAACGATGTGATCACGGACCTTCTGATGTGTTCGTCCCACGCCTATATCATGTTCTTCACGAATCAGGGCAGGGCATTCCGTCTGAAGACCTACGAGATTCCGGAGGCGGGCAGAACCGCACGCGGCACAGCGGCGATCAATCTTCTGCGCCTTGCACCGGGTGAGCGAGTTCAGGCTATCATCCCGCTGCTCGACGCGGAGGAGGAGGGAAAGAACCTCTTCTTCGTCACAAAGCAGGGGACGGTCAAGAAGACGCCGCTCAATGATTTCCGCAATATCAACAAGAACGGCATCATCGCGATCAATATGCGCGAAGGCGATGAGCTGGTGGAAGTCAAGCTCACGGATAACACGAACAAGATCTATATTGTCACAAAACAGGGCATGAGCATTTGTTTTGACGAGACGGATCTGCGCGAGACCGGAAGAAGCTCCATGGGTGTCCGTGGTATCGCGCTGCGGGATGGCGACGAGGTTGTCGGCATGCAGCTCGATACGCAGGGAGATTCTCTGCTTGTGGTATCTGAGAATGGCATGGGCAAGCGGACGTCCATGCAGGAATTCCGCCATCAGAATCGCGGCGGATACGGCACGAAATGCTACCGGGTCACGGACAAGACCGGGCCGCTCATGGGCGTCAAGGCTGTGAGCGACGATGACGAGATTATGATGATCACAACCGAGGGTGTCATCATTCAGATTCGGATGGATGAACTCAGAGATCTCGGCAGAATCACCTCCGGTGTCCGCCTGATTCGTCTCGACGAGGGTGCGAAGGTCGCGCAGATCGCGAAGGTACGAATGGGAGAGATCCCGGGAGAGGCGGAGGATCCGAGTGTAAGCGATGAAGAAGATTCCGGTGAGAACCAACCGGAACAGGATGAGGACCGCTGAATCCGCTGGGGGTGTGAATCGTAATAAGTCCGGGAATCCGTTGGTCAGATTCCCGGACTTTCTCTGTATGAGAGAAATCTATAAGATAGCGGCTGGAAATATGGCTTGCAGTTCCGCACTTCTGCCTTGAAACGGATAAAAAATTGAACTACAGTAAAAAATGGCTGTTCATTTTTCGGGATTATCGTGAACTCGCAGTCACGGAGAAAGGAAAGAAATGGATTCATTGGATTTACTTCGATCATTGGCGATTATCATCATTTCGGCAAAGTTTATGGGCCTGATTGCGCGAAAGCTGCATGCACCGCAGGTTGCCGGTGAGATTATCGCGGGTCTGCTGATAGGACCCTCGGTTCTCAATCTGGTGCAGGACACGGACTTCATCAAAGGAATGGCGGAAATCGGCGTGATTCTGCTGATGTTCGGCGCAGGGCTTGAGACAAGCCTCGGGGATCTGAAGAAAACCGGAGTGAAGGCGACACTGGTTGCAACCAACGGTGTCCTCGTTCCCCTTGTTCTCGGTACGTTGCTCTATATGGGATTCTACGGGTTCGCTCCCTTCGGCACCAATGAATTTGACAACGCCATTATGATCGGCTGTATCATGACGGCGACCTCGGTCAGTATCACCGTGCAGGCCCTCCGGGAGCTCGGCAAGCTGAACGGCTTTGTCGGGACGACCATTGTCAGTGCCGCCATCATCGATGATGTCATCGGTATCCTGGTGCTGACCATGGTACTCGGTCTGAAGGATCCCTCGGAAAATCTGGGTTCTGTCGCGCTCAAGACAGCGCTCTTCTTTGTCTTTGCCATCGGCGTCGGGTTTGTCATCTACAAGGTGTTCGAGAAGATGGATCAGAGATGGCCGCACACCAGGCGGATTCCGATCATCGGACTTGCCATCTGCTTCTCGATGTCCTACATCGCAGAGAAATATTTTGGCGTGGCGGATATCACCGGAGCCTATATCGCCGGTGTCATTCTTTGCTCCACGGATGATCATGAGTACATTGCCCGCAAGATGGACATCAACAGTTATATGCTGTTCGGGCCGATTTTCTTCGCATCCATCGGTCTGCAGACGGATGTCCGGGATATGAATCTGAATATTCTCTGGTTCTCGCTTGCCTTTGTCGCGGTGGCGCTGATTGGCAAGGTGATCGGCTGCGGTGTCACGGCAAAATGCCTCGGCTTTACCGGTGAGGACAGCCTCAAGGTCGGCGTCGGCATGATGACCCGCGGCGAGGTGGCGCTGATTGTCGCTCAGAAGGGGCTGTCTGACGGCATGCTCGCGTCAAAATATTTCACCTCTGTCATTTTGCTGATCATCATCAGCTCGATCGTCACGCCGATTCTCCTGAAGCTCCTCTATGAGAAACACGGCGAGGCGGACTACACAGACATGAAACATCCGGTCAGGCCGGCGAGAGGCTGATGCCTCTCACCGCTCCAGCTTCCGAAACATATCCGCGAAAATGCGGTCGCGGTACACATAGTAGACATATCGCATGAACGGCATCCGGTCGTCCAATGCGTAGTGTCCGTCGTCTTCCATGAGCGGCGCGCGCACGATCTGGCTTTCCTCAAAGGAGGTGTCGATCAGCCATGCCACCGCGGAGACGTCCCAGATGATTCTGGTCCAGGCGCTGTCGGCGCCGCTTTTCCGCGCAGCCGCCTCTGTCACGTCGCAGAGATAGTCGCAGAGCGCATTTTTTCCCCGAAGCTGTGCCTCGAGTTCCGGCTCGGACACAGTGAGCGAGGAGACGACGCCCATACAGGGTAATTGGACGAGCGGAACGCCGCTTCCGAATACCACCCTGGCTCCGGCAATATCCTGGAACATGTTGAATTCCGCAGCGTCCGGCCAGTGGCGGGCATGTCCGCCGAGCCACACCACGACAATCCGCTGTGTGATGGTCGGATCCAGAAGAATGGCCGACGCGATGTCCGTGATCACAGCGGTTCCGATCACGTAGAGCGGTTGTTCCCTGGTGTAGCTTGCCGAGAGCGCGATGAGATGACGCACTGCCTCCGATTCCACCGGAACATCATCGGCCGGAAGATATTCCGGTGCGCCCTTCCGGACGATCTGTTTCAGATCCTCTCTTCCCAACAGGGTCAGGATTTTCAGAATCTCTTCATAGCTCTTTTCCATACCATCCTTCGGCGAGACGGAGTTTTCATTGAAGAACGGCGCGGCATATATCCCGCGGATTGTGCATTTATCCTCCGATCTGACAAGATAGGAGAGCGCAAATTGGTCATCAATCTCATTGAAGGTGTCCGTATCCATGACCACATCGATCGGTCCTTCCGGCCAGGTGAGCGAGGAGATCATCGCTGCATCATCCCATTTAGCCGCTGCAAGTTTTTCCGTTCCGGTAAAACTTCCTGTAAACATCCTGTGTTCTCTCCTGTTCCATGGTACAATCCTTCCGGTGTGCTGCGCCGGTATTGCTTTCCATCATTTTCACACCTATATCGTGTTTCATGCGATATAGGAGAAAGAAACGTCCGGATGCCCGTTTTCATATCGGGACATTGGCGTCAGCTTCAGGAAGGATCCTATCATGCTGTATGAATTTGCCCCGATGGAGGGGCTGACTACCTGGTACTTCAGACAACTCCATCATACCTTTTTCGGCGGCGCTGCGCGATACTATACGCCATTTCTCTCCGCGAATCAGAACCTGTCCTTTCAGAGCCGGGAGAAGGCAGAGATCGCGCTGGAGCATAATCAGGGAATTATGCTTGTGCCGCAGATCATGACGAACAGGGCGGATGAGTTTGTCTGGGCAATCCTCTATCTCGAAGAGCGCGGATATCAGGAGGTTGATCTGAATCTGGGATGTCCGGCTTCACAGGTGGTGAACAGGAAGAAGGGTTCGGGTTTTCTGGAAAACCCTGATGCGCTGGACCGCTTTTTCAACGAGACCTTCGCCCTGCTTCAGAAGCAGAACTCCCGCGTCCGCATTTCTGTTAAAACAAGAATTGGGTATCACAATCCTTCCGAGGCAGAAGGACTGCTCCGGATCTATAACCGTTATCCTCTCTCTGAGGTGATCATTCATCCCCGCACGCGGAAGGAATATTACAAAGGCACGCCGCACCGGGATGTCTTCCGGAAGATGCTTGAGGAAAGCGTGAACCCGGTCTGCTACAACGGCGATCTTCACAGTGCGGAGGACTGCCGCGCCCTGATGCGGGAATTTCCCGCAGACCGATACCCAAAGCTGAAGGGAATCATGATCGGACGAGGTCTTCTTGCCGACCCGGCCCTTTTCCGAGAGCTGCAGGGCGGATCCGCGCTGACGGAGGCAGAGTGCCGTTCCTTCACTGACGCGCTGTATCAGAATTATCGCGCCGCAATCGACGGCGGGGATCTCAACATCCTCCATAAAATGAAGGAGATGTGGACCTATCTTGGCACCGGCTTTGTCGGAAAGGATGGCAGCAGACAGACCGCGGAGCGCGCGCTCCGCGATATCCTCAAGACAAACTCGCTCACCGGATACCAGATTGCGGTGGATAATTTCTTTGCCCTGTGCCGGAGGATTCCGCCTCAGCTTTGTTGCCAGAAAACGTCTATCGCCGGAGAATGCCGGCGGTGATCCTGTTGACAGGAAAATCATAGACGTATTCAAGATGCATCTACAGACCCAGCAGGTCAGGTTCGTTTCTCTGTATGTATGTTTCAAGCGATGCTCTGTCAATCAGTGCCTCGCACACTCCCTGCCGCGAGATGCAGAAGCCGGCGGCATAGGAAGCAATGCGAATCGCTCCTCCGACAAAACTGAAAATATTTCGTAAAATATTTGAAAGAAAGTCCGTACGGTTTTTTACGGACGAACCGGTCTGTGAAGAGGATCGGCGGCTGATTCTGGAGTCTGCCATTCAGGCTCCGACGGCGGGGGAGCTGCAACTGTATCACATTATTGAGGTGCAGTCGCAGGCAGAAAATCCTGGCAGAGAGATGTGATCATCAGCCATTTATCGCAAAGGCTCCTCTGGTACTTTTTTTTACAGCGGATTTTCAGATATGGAGAACGTTGTTTGACGCGGAAGGTATTAAGACGGATCCGGTTTTCGAGGCGAATTTGTTTCTTGCGATGCAGGACTGTATCATTGCAGCGCAAAATGCGGTTGTCGCTGCACAGTCGCTCGGAATAGGATCCTGCTATATCGGCGACATTCTGGAAAACTATGAGGCGAACTGGGAACTGCTGCATCTTCCGAAATATTCAGTCCCATGCGTTATGCTGGTGATGGGACATCTGACGGAGCAGCAGAAGGCACGGCGTAAACCGGCACGCCTTTCCATCGGGGACATTGTCTCCGTGGACACGTACCCGAAGCCGGATGCAGACAGCGCAGGGGATGGACTGAGGTGCCTGATGGAGAAGGAAGTGGAGGACGCACCGGAAGGCAGACGGATATTGAATAGAGGAACGGTTGAAATCACCGACAGCGCGGTTGATGCGCGAATTCTCGATACAGCGAATCGTAAATTCCGGTCCGATTTTCACCGTGAGATGCAGCGCTCCGTGAAGAAAATTCTGGAGAGCTGGTGCGAGTGATCTCTTGTGAAATAATTTTCGATACTATGTTGTCTGACGCAATATCAGCTTGGGAGAGAAAGAGACTGTCTGAGCATAGAACTCTGAACTTTCAAGATCATGTCTTATCAGGTTTATTGTCGAATCAGCCATTTCCTCAATAGGAGTATGAATACTGCTGAGAGGTGGAACGGCATAGGGCGCCAGAAAATCATCATAACCGATGATCGCAGCCTCGGAAGGCACACTTATTTTATGATCATACATAAATCGTAAAGCGGTAACGGCGTAGACGTCAGACCACGTCACAATTCCATCTGGAATATCTTTTTTACTGAAAACCTGTTCGAGGCAGGAATAACAGGAATCGGCATCCATAGAATCACAGATATGCACAGCAGATTCGGAATAATTTCCTTCTTCAGCAAGAGCTTCTTTGAACCCGGCAAGCCTGTCTTCTTCAACTTTGCTGGACAAAGGAGCGGTGAAATAATGAATATTTTTCCTACCAGTCTCGATCAAATGCTTTGTAGACATGTAGATGCCATGCTTTGTATCTATTTTTACACTGTTGAGCTCAGAACATAATCCTCTCTCAACCATGACAACAGGAGCTCCACAATGAAGCAGGAGCTCTTTGTTGTCAGAAGATAATTCCCTTCCCTGAAAATCAGCAATAATAATGCCACAAACGTTTTCAGACATACAGATATTGATTATCTGCTGGATTGAATTGTTTGAAGGCTGCATGGCAATATTCATGGTATGAAAGCCATGAGCCTCGGCGGAGATTGCCAGAGCATATGTGAGCCTCGGAAGGAAAGTATGCCTTTTTGATGGCGTAGCCACAACGGCTATAACATTTGAATTCTTAATCACATTAACGGATGCAGATGCTGATGATGTCTGAGATGAGTTGTACCCTGTCTGTGCAATTGCCCTCTCTATTTTTGCAGCGTTTTCTTTTGAAACATAACCATTCCTGTGAATATAACGGGAGACAGTAGCTGTTGAAACATCAGACAATCCAGCGAGATCTCTTATTGTTATTCTGTTTTTGGCCATAGTCATTCTTCTTCCATCTTGCGATTTAGAGCTTAAGGGTTGAAAGGAAATCATATCCTGTCGATCAACATCAGGAGTATCTCTGTATGTTATATTACACCAACAAATTCACTTATTACAAGACGAATGTGTAACAAATATGAATTTTAATACATGTATAAAGTGTACTATTTTGTAGGATAAATTGATGAATTTTTGCGAATTGACTATGTGAAGCGCAGAATATAATATAAAGCATACAGAAACACACCTAGGGCCTGCGCTATAGCGAAAAATAATATGAAATATTACACTACAACAAACAGATGATATACATGAAAGATGGCGAAACATGGAATTTAAATGTGAAATGAAAGGTGTATGCGTACCTATGGTTACACCCATGACGGAGGAAGAGGATGTTGACTATAATTCACTGGAAAATCTGACCGAATACCTCATCAAAGAAGGGGCAGATACGTTATATCCCTGCGGGACAACAGGAGAGACGATTTATCTGACACCGGAAGAAAGAATAAAGGTAGTCCGCACAACAATTAAAGCTGCAAACCATAAGGTGCCGGTTTTTGCTCAGGTCGGGGGATGCAATACAAGAATTTCCAGGCAACTGGCTGAAGAAGCAATTTCAGATGGAGCAGACGGGCTGGGAATCCTTACCCCGATTTATTATCACATGAGCGAGGATGAGATGTTTCGGTATTACAGCGATATTCTCGCTGTAGTTCCTGAGAATGTACCGGTATACCTTTACGGTATCCCGTTCTGCGCTGCAAATCAGCTTAGCTTTGAGACCGTTTCCGGAATAGCTGAGTCGTTTCCGAATGTCAGGGGCATCAAGTATAGCGTCGGGGATGTTCTCACGCTGATGCAATTTATGAAAATCCGAAATGGAAGTTTCCATGTTCTTGTTGCACCAGCTCAAATGTTACTGCCGGCTCTTGCCGCAGGCGTAAATGGAATCGTTTCAGGTACTTGTAATATTTTTGCATCTGAAATCAAAGATCTCATGAAAACATTTGAATCTGGAGATATCAAGAAATGCCAGAATCTTCAGAAGAAAGTTGGAGAGCTGGCTACATTGATAGCTGTGAAGGAAGTTCAGTGCTGCAAATCAGTTCTTGTAAAGAGAAAAGTAATCCGGTCAGACAATGTCAGATCTCCGCGAATAAGGCTTACAGAAGCGGAAAAAACAGAACTCTTTAAGCAATTAAATAATTGCTGACTCAGGTATATATTTATCATTCATAAAATGGGAGGAAAAAAATGAATAAGAAAATCGTTGCTTTTATCCTTGCGGGAACAATGTCGGCGATGGCTCTGTCGGGATGCGGAAGCAGCTCTTCAGAAACTTCTTCATCGCAGAGCGATGCAGCAGGTGTTTCCTCTGCTGTCAGTGAAAGTACAGAGAGCAATGAGGGGACGACGGCAGCTGCTCTTGATGAAAATGAAAAATTCACGTTGAAAATTTACGGTCCAGGCCTTCTTTCATCTCAAGGAGAGACAGGCGCGGTCGATATGGTAACGGGGCTTGAAACTCCTGGTTACAACGTGATTGTGGATCGTTGGAATGAGCTTCATCCGAATGTAACTCTGGATATCGAAGGAGCTCCTTGGGACAGCTGGCAGTCGGCGGTACAGACAGCAGCACTCAGCGGAGACCTTGATATTATTCTGCATGGCGCGACCCTTACTTCTCTTGTTGAGCCGCTCGATGATTATCTTGCTTCTGAACCCGACTTTGCTTCTCAAATCTATACAACAGAGACAAGGCGAACCACCGATTATAACGATCTTTCGATTCCGACGACAACAGGTATTCCTTATACACTGAATCCTGAAATCGCTTATATAGATACTCAGATTCTGAAGGATTATGGAGTTGATCTTCCAGATAAAAACTGGACTTGGGAAGATCTGCTCGAAATAGCCAAGAAAACAACGGGGACAGATCCGGTAACTGGTAAGCAAACCTATGGCGTACAGATTGACAGCATGGATAATGCAAATAATCTTTACACCAATTTTCAGTTAATTGCCACGGCATATGATGCAAAAGTATTTACTTATGGGAAGACTGTAGAAGACAGCACGGTAGATTATACATCTGATAAATCTGTAAAGGTGTTTCAGATGATTCAGGACCTTGGTCAGTATTGCAGCCCGGAAGTAAAGGAAGGCGTGAATATTTCCTATGCGCTTACAGCTGATAATGATACCGCAATTCGGTATTGCCAAAATTCATATACGCATTACGAGGAAACAGAAACCGCCGGTGTATCAGACCGCTATCTTTTCCTTCCGATGCCGGTCATTGAAGAAGGGGAACACAAAGGAGATCCGTCTATATTCAAAGGATGCAACAATATAGCGATTTGCAATACCAGTAAGCACAAGGACTGGGCATGGGAGTTTATTAAATTCCTGGTTACCGATCCCACTTGCGTACAGTGGTTCATTGATTGCACACAGTTCCCCAATGCAACAAGCGGGCTGGATAATGTTACAGAAGCGATGGGAGACAAGGCAGAGCCGGTTATTACCGCACTGAAGGCACTTCCAGATGACTTCTCCAACTCAACAACAGAATATTACAACAACGTAAGTTTTGGACCTGTTCCGGCAACACTCGGAGTAGTTACGCATGATCTGGTCAATGATACAACAACTGCCGAAGAAGCAGCACAGACGATGCAGTCAACGATCGAAGAGTATCTGAATACACAGTAAATGACATTGAGAATTTCTCCTCGCGGAAGCCATAGTTTCTGCGAGGAGAAACATGAGAGAACAATATGAACGCATCCAAATTTGTGAAGTTAAAAAAAGAACTGAGATGGTATCCGTTCGTCATAGTGAGTGTGATCGCTCTGATTCTCTTCGTATACATTCCAATGTTCAGAACGGTTCAATATAGTCTGTATGACGTTTCAATTGTGGGATATGGCGAAAAGTTCTGCGGTCTTAAAAATTACCGGACTCTGTTTGGACAGAGCCAGTTTTTGAAGTCAATTTTGAATACGGTCATTCTGACTCTTTTAAGCCTCATTACGATTCCAATAGGCTTTCTTCTGGCTGTTGCAATCAATAGTTTCGGCAGAACAAAGATACAGAGTTTCTTTCGGATCGGTTATTATCTTCCGAACATTATCACAGGCGTAAGCGTCATTCTTATGTTTCAGGCTGTACTGCAAGGGCATGGAGGTCTGTTAAATACATTTCTTTCTGCAATTCTGCATCGAGAAATAACCATTGGATGGATATCAGATGTTAAGTATGCCAAGCTCGGAGCAACGATTCTTTGGATCTGGCAGAGTTCAGGTTACGCAATGCTGATCAATCTTGCGAGTTTGCAGGCGATTCCGACTGAGCTTTACGAGGCTGCATCTGTTGATGGCGCAAACTCATTTCATAAAATAACAAGAATCACGATGCCGCTCATGAAGGATTGCTTTACATTTCTTTTTGTCACCGGCGTAATCAATGGACTTTCCAGATTTACAGACCTTTATATCTTAGGAGGAAACAGTTCGGCGGGAATCCCAAGCGGCAGCCTCCAGACAATTCTCATGTATATTTATCAATACAGTTTTGAAACTCCGAATTTTGGCCTTTCGTCAGCCGGTTCTATGATCCTCTTTGCTTTGGTATTTGTTTTTACATTGGCAAATGTAAAACTTACCGGTTTCATGGATGTTGAGAATAATTGATTATGAAATCACAGAAAATAGGAAAAGTGGCAACGATAGTAATTCTTGGAGTTATTCTTGCTATCGTTCTTGTACCGATTTGGTGGACAATCGTATTGTCGTTTGACAGAACAGCGACGACACAGCTACCGGAATTTTCCTGGTGGCCGCATGAATTTTCAACTTTTAATTACACTGCGGCAGCCAAAATAATTGATATTGGAAGGTATTATTTTAATACCTTGTTCTTGGCAGCGGTGAATACACTGATATCTGTTTTCTTTGCTATGATGTGTGGTTTCGCATTTGCAAAAGGAAAATTCCATGGAAAGAAGATCATCTATATCTTGATGCTGGCCGTTATGATGGTTCCTTTTGAGTCACGAATGGTCCCTCTTTACATTGAGTACCGTGACTGGGGCTTATTAAATACGTATTGGCCACTGATTCTTGGGCAATTTGCATATGCATATGGCGCTTTTTTTGCCAGGCAAAATATTGCCAGCATACCCGATTCGTTGCTGGAGTCAGTTTATCTTGACGGTGGTGGGGTGTGGAGAGGATTTTTCTCGATCATTCTGCCCTTATCAAAACCCATTATTGCCACTCTTTGCATTCTACAGTTTATAGCACAGTGGAATTCATATCTATGGCCGCTTGTTGTAATACGGGATCTGAAAAAGCAGGTTATTTCGGTAGGTGTGGCTTTCTTCAACGCTCAGCAGAACAGTGTTTATTATGGACCGAGAATGGCTGTGGCTGTTCTGAGTGCAATACCGCTTACAATTGTTTTTCTGTTCCTTCAGAAGAATATTGTCGCAAGTATTGCGGTATCCGGTATGAAGCAGTAATACTTTTGGCTTTATCAAATATTCAAACAGAGAAAGAAGGTACTTTAAATGATTAACGGTGCAATGCCTGCATTAGTAACTCCTCAGGACATAGATGGAGGAATCAGAACGGAGCTGGCAGAATCGCTGATAGATCTTTACACAAAGCAAGGCGCGGAAGCTGTTTATATGCTCGGATGGACAGGCGAAGGATGGGCACTAGACGTAGAAAAAAGGAAAACGTGGGCTGAGGCTGTTTTAAAGGCTGCAGAAAATAAGATAAAAGTCATTGTTCATGTTGGATACAATAAGAATCTGGATGATTCAGTTGAACTTGCACGACATGCTGCGGAGCTTGGGGCATATGCAGTTTCCAGTGTAGGAATTTCGCGAGAAGCCTCACTTCAGGAAAACATTGATTATTTTAAGAAAATCTCAGAAGCTGCTCCAAATATTCCTTTCTATATTTATTGGGTTGACCATGGACGTACACTCACCAACGGGAGAGAGATGAGCCCGTCTGAACTTCTTAGTGACATGAAAGAAGTTCCGACATTCAGCGGAATCAAATTCACAGATACTGATTTCTTTACTCTGGAAAGAATGAAAAAGCACGCTCCTCAAATCAATATTGTTACAGGGGCTGATGAAATGGCATTTCAGTCACAGCTTAGCGGGGCGGATGGAAATATTGGAGCTCTTCAGGCGATTACCTGCTATCATCATCGCCAGATCTTTGAATTAGTTAAGGAAGGGAAGGTCAAAGAAGCCCATGAGCTTCAGGTAAGAGCAAATGATCTTTCAGAAGTCCTTGGCGAAAGTAAATATGGTAAGCTGCCCTGCATTAAAGGACTGATGAAGAGAATCTATGGAATTGATGTGGGATACTGCTCACCGACTGGACCTTATGCAAATATTATCGTTCCAGATGATGAACTGGATAATCTTGAGAAGGTATTTCGTGATAATATTCTGATTCAGAAGTAATTTCATCTGTGTACAGAGGTGCAATTTATGCAATATGTTTCTATCAGTAAAAAATCCCCCGAGGCTTCCCGAGTCGTTCTGGGCTGCATGAGAATAGGAGGCATGGAGGTTAGCGCCATCGACAGCCTCATTAAGACCGCGCTTTCATGCGGTATCAATGCTTTTGACCATGCCGATATCTATGGCGGCGGGGAATCCGAGAAGCGATTCGGCGAGGCACTGAAATTGAATCCTTCCATCCGCGAAAACATGTTCATTCAGTCAAAATGCGGTATAAGGCAGGGGGAGTATTGTTTTGAGAAGGATTATATTCTTTCTTCCGTTGATGGAATTCTTAAGAGACTTGGGACGGATTACCTCGATCTGCTGATTCTGCACCGGCCGGATGTACTCATGGAGCCGGAAGAGGTCGCAGAGGCTTTTGATAAACTCGAGGCCGCCGGGAAAGTCCGTGCTTTCGGCGTGAGCAACATGAACCCGATGCAGATCCGGCTCCTTGAGAGTGCTCTGGGTGAGCATCACATCGCTGTGAATCAGATGCAGCTTTCCTGTGCCAATACACTGCCGATAGACGAGGGGTTTAACGTAAACATTGCCTCAGACAAGGGAACGATGTACACGGGAAGCGTCCTTGAATACTGCCGACTCAATCGAATCTTTATTCAGACCTGGTCGACGCTTCAGTATGGATTCTTTGAAGGAACCTTCCTGAACAATGACAAGTTCCCGGAACTGAACGCGACTCTGAAGAGAATCGCGAAAGAGCATAATGTAACCGTCGGTGCTGTGGCGGCTGCCTTCAATCTGAGAGTACCGGGCGTGGGGCAGGCAATCGTCGGCTCGACAAAACCTTCGAGAATCCAGGAACTCGCTGAAGCGGGGAACATCACGCTATTTCACAGCGAATGGTATGAGCTCTACAGAAGTGCAGGAAACAAACTTCCGTGAAGATGGTGAATATTATGGTGCCTGTCAAGATATAAGAGGGTGTCTGTCTGGCAGACACCTTTGGCAGGTCAGACTTATTTCAGAATCCATCTCTTCGGGATATTAGTGGTTTAAGATATCTTGGAGCAGCAAGCAATAAATTATAGGTCAATATTGCTGGGCACTCAGGTTATAGCATTCTCATTTATCTATTATCTGTTTTAATTTAACCCGATGATTCTATTTTTAAAAAAGTGGACTCATTGGGTTAAATTTATTTTCCGTAAAATATTTCAAGCCATCGTCAAATAATTTTCTGCTCTCTGTAATAGTAAAACAGTTGCCATGCCGCGAAACGCAAGCTGAATATATACATAATGCACAGGAAAACAATTTACTAAATTGTATTATATGACGGTTATGTTCAAGAACAATTGACGCAAAGTAACAGAACCAATACAGTTATGACATAGTAAAGATATTTAGGAAACAACTTTATCAAGCATAATTGAACATAAACGGAATAAAACGACGAAATGCAGGGCGGGTGTGAAAGCATGAGCGGACGAATTCTTATCATCGGCAGTCTGAATATGGACATGCGGATCGAGGTGAATACAATCCCGGTGGTTGGCGAAACAGTTCTCGGGAACGGACTGGTCTATACACCTGGCGGAAAGGGAGCAAATCAGGCCTGTGCTGCCGGACGGATCGGAGAGCATGCGGTCATGCTCGGCTGCATAGGAAACGACGGTTCAGGGCTTGCCCTGAAAAAAAGCCTTGAACACAGTGGCGTAGTTACCGACTTTTTAAAAATCAGTGATACAGAAGCAACAGGAACCGCTGTGATTCTTGTGAACGGAGAAGGAAACAATTCGATCGTCGTCTGTACGGGTGCAAACAACGAATGCAATGTCGAATATCTGAAGGAGAATGATGAGCTGTTCCGGAAGTGTGACTATATCGTCCTGCAAATGGAAATTCCGATAGAATCAGTTGAATATGCGGCCTTTCGGGGGAGGCAGCTTGGGAAAACCGTGATCCTCAATCCAGCTCCGGCCCCGGACAGAATCCCGGAGTCGATTTACAGCAAGCTAGATTTCATCACGCCCAACGAAACGGAACTGATGAAGCTTACCGGAAAGATGGACTTATCGGATGAAAATATCCGGGACGGAGCTGGGATCCTTTTGGGGCAGGGAGTGAAGAATGTAATTGTTACGCTCGGCGACAGAGGATGCAGATGGGTCAGCGCGGATGAAGATGTCTATATTGAAGCTGTCAAAACAAATGCGGTCGACACGACAGCGGCCGGAGACTGCTTTAACGGTGCATTTGCAGCCGGGATGGCAAAGGGGATGAACATTCGTAATGCTCTTCGATTTGCCAATACGGCATCATCGATCACGGTGACGCGAAAGGGAGCGCAGGAAGCAATTCCGGATCTGAATGAAGTGAATAAGGTTTTCTATTGCCCGGACGGGGCTTAAGGCAATCGCAAATCAGACGAGATTGTCAAACCAATGTTCCTTACAATTGCAATCCTGATGTTTGTAGATTTACCAAAACCGCATTTGCGGTTTTCGACGGAACGAGGTTATGGAATGAAAGAAGAATACATCGAGAAGATATACGCGGGATGGCTGTCAAAGATCATTGGGATCCGTCTGGGAGCTCCGGTGGAGGGATGGACCTACGAGCAGATAAAGGACAGCATTGGTGAAATCACCGGATTCCCCGCGGACTATAAGACATTTGCGGCGGATGACGACAGCAATGGTCCTTTATTCTTCTTAAGAGGAATTGAAGACTCGGGACATTGTGCGAACTATGGAGCGGGCTTTGCGGCGCAGGATGTCGGGAATGCATTGATGAACTATGCTCCGTTCGAGCACGGATTTTTCTGGTGGGGCGGCTATGGAGTTTCAACGGAGCATACGGCTTATCTGAATCTCAGAAATGGAATTCCCGCACCACGCAGCGGCAGTATCGGGCAGAACGGTGCCGCGGTGGCCGAGCAGATCGGCGGCCAGATTTTTATTGATACATGGGGACTGGTATCGCCCGGAAATCCGAATCTCGCCGCCAGACTGGCCAGAGAAGCGGCAAGCGTGACACATGACCGGAACGGAATCTATGGCGGAATTTTTGTCGCGGTCTGCATCAGCTATGCGTTTGTGGACAGCAATATTCGAAATATCATCGAGAAAGGACTTTCCTATATTCCGAGGAACAGTGAATATACCCGTGCGGTTCGTGCTGTCATGGAGTTCTATGACACGCATGCGGGAAGCACATGGGAAGAATGCTTTCATTTTGTTCATGACAATTTTGGGTATGACCGGTATCCGGGCAACTGCCACATTATTCCGAATATCTGTGTGATGATACTCGCCCTGCTCTATGGCAGAGGTGATTTTGCAAGGACTCTCTGTATCGGATGCATGTGTGGATGGGATACAGACTGCAATGTAGGAAATATCGCAACGATTATGGGCGTGCGGGGAGGCCTGGAAAGCATAGATTACAAGAAATTCCGTGAACCGGTCAATGATTTTCTGGCCTGCTCCAGCGTGATCGGCTCATTGAACATAATGGATATCCCATATGGTGCCATGTATATTACAAAGCTGGCGTACGAGCTGTCGGGTGAGCGCATCCCGGAACCCTGGAAAACCATTCTGTCTGAACATCACATCGACAGTTGTCATTTTGAACTGCCGGGTTCAACACACGCGATCCGGGTCCGCGTGGAAGGAATGAAGACAGACGGACCGGGTGACAGGAATATTCATATTGAAAATTCTACTGAAACTTCGGCAACAGGAACGCATTCTCTCAAATTCACAGTCTCACCCGTTCAGCCGGCAGAACGAGTTTATGTTTATAAGAAAACCTACTACTATCCGGGGGACTTCAGCGACAGCCGGTACGATCCCAGCTTTTCGCCGACGGTCTACCCCGGGCAGACGATCCATGCGAGTGCATATGTTCCTCCGTATAGCGAGGATTCGCGCGTGAGTTTATATGTGCACGATGGATACGGGACCTGTATTTATGAGAGTGAACCGGTGGAAGTAAAACGTGGGGAATGGAAGACCCTCCGATTTGATATCCCGGAGATGAAGAATGCTCTGATCGATGAGATGGGTGTCGTGTTCCGAAGGAGCGGATCTGTGTCCGCTGAACCTTTCTATACTGGCTTTATTGACGATCTGTATGCGGATGGAAGACCGTCTTATGAATATTCAATGTCTGTGGCAAAGGAGGAATTCTGGACGGGTCTTCACCGGGAGATAAGTCAGTTTACCAGACTGAAGGGCCTCATGTATCTATCGGAGCAGGAGCTTCATCTTTCGTGCTGTGATTTTGCCGAATGCTATACAGGCCGGTATGACTGGAAAGATTATTGTGCCGAATTCGAGATCACACCGCATACCGGGGAATTCCATATGGTTAATGTGCGCGTGCAGGGGGCGATCCGTTCTTATGCCGTTGGACTCCTTCCGGGAGGCAGGGTTGGCATCCTGAAAAATGAAAATGGATACCATGTACTGACAGATTCGGAGTATGCATGGAAAAAGGGCGTCCCGATTACGGTCAGGGTATCGGTGCGTGGAGATGAGATTGACGCAGAGATCGATTCTGTCAAACTTCACTACGTCGATGAAGACTATCCTTATCTGAGCGGACAGATCGGAATTTCGGTGCGTCATGGAAGTCATATCAGTCTCGGTAAAGTGAAAATTATGAGAGAATATTCAGCGCTTCAGTGAGGTATGGGGATGATGGATATTCGATCAATGGACAGATAAAATCATGGGATGCATGCCATGAAAAAGTGGAGCATATGTCCATTTCTGCGTGCCGCGCAGGATTGCAGGGTTTGACGCCTCTATCTGCAGCGGGTATAATCCTTGCAGTATGATTCGGCCCCGGGCACACGGGGAGCGATAGCACAGAGGATGCCGGGATTGGCGGTTCCATACGGCGGGGAGGTTACTATGCTTGAATTCCGATATGACACGCAGCTTCTTCTGGATAAGTACGGGCTGGACGACGATGCCTGCGACGATCTGGTGGATGAGGTGAGAGATCATATTATTGCGACGTTTCAGGGAGACAGTCTGATTGTGGCGGGAGACACCGGATCCGATCCGTTCGGGGAAAAGGCGACGCTCAAGCTGCATTTTCATACGAATGAGCCATGGCTCGTGCTCGAGTACTGCCGCTCTCTCGGAGAGATCTACGACATTGTCGTGGAAGATATGGACCGTCAGACGAGAGGACTGCACGGCTGAGAGCACGGCCGTTTTCATGTCCGCGCCGACGGGCGTCAGCACAAAACGCACACAGAAAGATAGATGGCAGCCGTCACTGGAAAATAGTGGCGGCTTTTGTGTGATATGGAATTTCAATCGTTGATTCAGATATCTCCGGAGGTTTCCATGACAGAGCAGCTTCGGAACGCCGCGCAGGATGAGGCGGTCAATCAAATCGAGGGACAGATGATTCTGATCGCCTGCCCAGGGAGCGGCAAGACCACGACGCTTCTCCGTCGGATTCATCATATGACTGTGGATCTCGGGATCGATGGCAGTCAGATTCTGATGGTGACGTTCACGCGGGCCGCCGCGGTTCACATGCGGGAGCAGTACAGCGCAGACTACGGCGCGTCCGGCGGGGTGACGTTCTCCACGATTCATGCGCTGTGCAATGCGACGCTGCGGAAATTCCAGGGCATCACGTCGGATCAGATTTTGTCGGAATCGGAGATCAGAGAGTTCCTGCGGGATCAGGTGCGGCGGAACCGGACGATCAACGACAAGGAGGAGTTTGTCACCGATTTTCTCACGGATCTCACGGTTATGCGGAACAATCGGATTCCGGCAGAGCAGTTCCTGCCGAAATGCACGGATGACCTCCGGCTGTACAGCGCGCTTGCAGCCGCTTATGATCAGTTCCGGGAGGAGACGCACCGGATCGATTACGATGACATGCTGCTCCTGTGCGCGGATCTGCTGCAGCGCGACGGGCGGGTCCGGTCATTTCTGCGGAACCGATATCATTACATCCAGGTGGACGAGTATCAGGACACCAATTCCGTGCAGCGGGATATTCTCTACGCGATCGCAGGTCCGGACGGGAATCTGGCGGTCGTGGGGGACGATGATCAGTCCATCTACGGATTCCGGGGCGCGCGGCCGGAGATCATGCTGGAATTCCGGAAGGACTATCCGAACGCGGCGGTGATCCGGATGAGCATTAATTACCGGTCCGGCAGCGAGATCATCCGGCAGGCGGGTGCTCTGATCGCGGATAACAGGAAACGCTTCGAAAAGGAGTTCGTGGGGGCGAGAAGCTGCTCCGGCAGGGTGACTGTCATTCCCTCGGAGGACCGGCGGACGGAAATCGGACTCCTCGTGCAGCGGATCCGCGCCGAGATCGCGGACGGGAGGCGCCCGGAGGAGATCGCAGTGCTGTATCGCAACAACAGTCAGGCGGAGGCGGTGGCGGATGCCTGCATGGATCAAAATCTGCCCTTTTCCTGCAGCGACATCATCCGCGGACGATATGAGCATTGGATTTACCGGGATATTCTGGCCTATCACAGACTGGCGGCCGGCGCGGGCACGCAGCGGGATCTGGTGCAGATTTTGAATCACCCGAACCGATATCTGAGCCGGGATGTCGCGTCCTGCGGACTCGATCAGCGGGCGATGGACAAGGCGGTCTACTCCGAAGACAGGCCATACTGGCAGGTGGCGAATGCGCGCAAGACGATCGCATCCTTCTACGATCTCCTGCGGCTGTTGAAGGGATCCGGCCCGAAGCGGACGATGGAGGCGCTGGAATACGCCGGAGATTACCTGCAGTATCTTTCTCAGTACGCGGAATACCGCAACGAGGACGAGGAGGAACTCACGGCGATCTGGAACCAGCTCAGAGAGGACGCCGCCGGAATGGCGGATTTTGACGCGTGGGAACAGTTCGGGGAGGAGTACATGGCGCGGCTGCGGGAATCCACGCGGGAGCGGACCGGCATCACGCTCTCGACCATGCACCGCGCGAAGGGGCTGGAGTGGGAGTCTGTCTACATCATCGACGCGGATGAGGGGATCCATCCGTATAAGGAGGCCGAATCGGACGACGAGCTGGAGGAGGAGCGCCGGCTCTTTTATGTCGCCATGACCCGGGCGAAGGACAATCTCACGATTCAGTATTACAAGACGGCGGGCGGGAAGGCGACCGATCCGTCGCCTTATCTGCAGGAGATTCGGAAGAATCTGGCGGATGCGGAGCGCAGGCGCAGGGAGACAGCGGCGAGATCGCTGATCCGCAAAATTCAGGACGCGTCGCTGGCGGAGTCGAGGGCGGCGATGAAGGAAGTCACGGCAGCGCAGCAGAAGTCACCCGCAGGCGGGCAGACGGATCCGGCAGGCGGCGTACAGTGTCCGGTAAGGCAGACTGCGGCACTGGCGCAGCGGGTTTCCATACCGGGAGCGCTGACAAAGGAGGAACAGGAAATTCTGGAGACGGCGCTCAACAACTATCTCCGGATGCAGGTGCCGGGCTGGCGTGACAGCGATCTGACCGGCGTCGCGGCGCGCGGCGCCAACCGGGCGGCAGCCTATGTGCGGCACCCGGTCGGAAAGAAGAAAAAGGGCGGAAAGTAATCTCGAAATGGCATTACGCCATCGGGTAGGCTATATTTTGCGCGGATAGAGCTGCGGCAGGATAATGTCTGCGGGGACCAGCGGCGTTTCGACATGGACTGCAGCCTGGGGCGCAGGTGCGGCATTTTCAGACGGGGGTTCCTGACACCAGGTGTGGGAAGCGCCTCGCAGAGGGAGCCGCTTAATACAGTATGCAGATAAAGGAGATGATGCCATCGTGGAACTCCGCGCGGATGGAGCCGTGATACTGGTCCACCAGGTTCTCGGCGATGGACAGGCCGATGCCGTATCCTCCCTTGTCCTGATTGTGCGATTTGTCCTCCCGATAGAAACGCTCGAAGAATTTGGAGAAGTCGACACCCTTTCCCGCGGCATAGTTGTTGGAAACGACGAGGCGCAAACCGCTGCGGCCCTTCCGGGAAAGTACGACCCGGATGGTGCCGCCGGCATCGCAGTATTTGATGGCGTTGTCGACGAGAAGGGAGACCAGCTGCCTGATCTGCCCTTCCTCCGCCAGCATTGAGAGGCCGTCCGGAATGTCGGTCTCCAGCTTTTTGCCGTCCTGTGTGGCGACCGGCGCGAAGGTGTGGACGGTCTCCCGCACGGCTTTGCTGATGTCAGTTTCCACACGGTCCTGTCTGTTGTCCTGCTCCTGCGCGCGGGTGATCATGACCAGATTCTGGATAAGACCGGTCATGCGGTCAACCTGGCGCATGGTGGACTGCGTCCATTCGCTCTCGCCGCCCATCATTTCCAGGATCTCCGTGTTGGCCTTGATAACGGCGAGCGGGGTCTTGAGCTCGTGGCTGGCGTTGGTGATAAAGGCCTTCTGATTTTCTGTATTGCGGACCTCGCTCTGGACAACTCTGCCGGCAATCAGACGCATCACGATGCCGCTGAGCAGAACGCCGGTGCCGATCAGTATGAGGGAGAGATTGAGCAGTCGGCGGGATGTGGCGACATTGTCCGTGCAGTCCAGGATCACGACGATGGAGGAACCGTCGTCCCGCTGACGGTTCTCATAGTAATAGTCGCCAAAGCGGCCGATAGATTTTCTGCGGTTTCTGGCGATGCGTGCAAGCTCCACAGCCTGACTGCGGTCTACGGCCGCGATATGGCCGGTCTTGACCTCCTCCGCGCCGCCGTCCGCGTTAAAAATGACGGCAAAATATCTGGTGGAATAGGCGAATTCCGGGGAGGCGTAATGGGAACCGATGGCAAAGAACTGCTCCAGGGATTTGGAAAACTGTTCATAGAAGCTGCGGCGTGAGGCAGCGCGGGACACCTCGCTGCTGCCATTGCCGCTGCTGATGCTGAGTCCGCTCTTTTCCTCGATATTTTCCGGCTGGACATCGAGCTCCGACTTCTCATAATCCGGGATCTCGCCGTTGTTATCCGCGATGAAATCCAGAACGCGCCGTGCCTCGGAGTGCGTGACCCACGCATTGGCTGCATACATGCAGCCTGCGATGAAGACCATGACGAGGGTAAAGGACAGCGTGGAAAACAGGATGAATTTGTTCTTCAGTTTCCGGATGGTCTGATCGTTCATAACATACCCCATGCCGCGTTCTTTGCGGCATCCGCGCGGGAAATGCCCGGATGGGCTTTCCCGCGGAACGGGACAATGGTGCCGCGCTTTATGCGTTTATTTTTGCTCCTTCTGCCGGAGACAGAAGGCTCCTCCGGCCTCTCCGGTGATGATGGCGGAGGAGGCAATGGAGCCGAGCTTTCCCTTCAGAAAGTTGATATAGAGCCACACGGTATCATTCCCGGCATCAGGCTCGTCGGACCAGACGTGCTCGAGCAGATAGGAGGTGGACAGTTCCTTTCCCTCGTTCTGTACGAGCAGCTGCATGAGCTCGAATTCCTTCATGGAGAGGCGCACGGTGTTCTCCGCGGTGAGCTCCAGACTTTCGGCATTCAGCGTGAGATCGCCGCAGTGCAGCTCCTTTGCGTGATATTCTCTGCCGCGGCGCACGAGGGAGCGGACCCGCGCGAGCAGTTCCTTCATGGCAAACGGTTTGGTAAGGTAGTCATCCGCGCCGTCATCGAGTCCCTGTACGCGGTCGTCCACCTCGGATTTGGCTGTCAGGAGTAGCACGGGCGTCGTGATGTTCTGCGCCCGCATTTCACGCAATACCTCGAGGCCGGCTTTTTTGGGCATCATGATATCGAGAATGATGCCGTCGTACCCGTTCCGCCGGATGAGCGAGAGCGCTTCTTCGCCGTCATAGGCGGCATCCACGTCATAATTCTGCATGGTCAGGACTGTCACCAGCGCGTGGTTGAGGTCCCGGGTGTCCTCTGCAAGCAGTAATTTCATAAATATTACCCTTTCAAATCCGTGTTGTTTTCCTCGTAGATCATGTCGCGCAGGGTCTGCATCGAGAGATCGGTGGAAGCGAGTTCGTCGGCGCAGCGCTTCAGCTCCTTTACGAGAAGCGCGGTGTTGCCGCCGATCTCCTTTTTGTACTTGATATTGTGCTCGAGAGCGGCCCAGGTGTCCTCGGAAATCGTGCGGAGCTGGATTTCCACATACAGCCCGCAGGTGTGGCGGAAGATCATGTGGAGGCTGCGATATCCGTTGGGCTTGGCATGGCGGATATAATCTTTTTCCTCCACCGCCGTGAGCACCGGGATGGAGATGAGGTAATCCCGCACCGCGTAGACGTCGCTCAGAAACGCGCAGACCACGCGGATGCCGATGGCGTCATGGATGACAGAGAGCGCGGATTCCTCCGTCTCGGGCAGTCCCTGCCGTCTGCATTTCTCGCGCATGCTGTCCTCTGTCTTGATCCGGGAGAGACAGTGCTCCACCGGGTCAGATCCGTATTTTGCCTTCAGCTGGTCCCGCACCTCGCGGATATAGCCCAGCACCTCGTCCATAACTGCCTGCATGCGCGGCAGGTTGTCTCCGTAAATGTTCTCCATGATGATTCCTGATCCTGACAAAATCTGTTTTTTCTGACGGGCATGGTTTGACGGTCGGATGAAATACCCGCAGGGCGGATAGTCCGCGCCTCTGCCATCTTCTTCATTATAAAGCGCCGGGCGTGAAGAATTATGAAAATTGTGTAACGATTCGGAAACCCTTTCTGAATCCGCTTCGGAAATCATGGGCGGAACCGTTCACCCAGAAGGCGGATTCTGTCCGCTACCATTCTCCGGAAAACGCTGTTACACTGCTCTCTGAATGTAAAAAAGGCCGCAGAGGACGCGGTATGGAGTATCAGTATGGACAAAATCGGAGTGATTGATGTTGGCGGAGGTCTGCGCAGTATTTACGGCGCGGGTGTGTTTGACTGGTGCCTCGACCATGGAGTGAAGTTTGATTATTGCATTGGCGTCAGTGCGGGGAGCGCCAATGTCGGTTCCTATGTCAGCGGGCAGCGCGGAAGAAACTACCGGTTTTATCATGAGTATGCCATGCGCCCGGAATTTGTCAGTCTCCGGAACCGGAGAAAAACGGGCGAGGGCTGCAATGTCACCTACATGTACGGCACGCTGGCCAACGAGGGCGGGGAGGACCCATGGGATTACGACACGGCGGAGCGATCTGACGCGGAGTGCGTCGCGGTCGCAATGGATGCCAGAACCGGGAGACCCGTCTATTTCACAAAAGATGCTTTTCAGCGGAATCACTTCTTCCCGTTCATGGCATCCAGTAATATTCCGATTCTCAATAAGCCGTTTATGGTTGGAAGCATGCCCTGCTACGACGGCGGCTGCGTGGATCCGCTGCCGATCCGGAAAGCATTTCGCGACGGCTGTACGAAGGTGGTCGTTATTCTCACGCTGCCGCGCGACACGCTTCTTGACCCGAGAAAGGATCTTTTCTGGTCGCGCGTGCTCGCGCGGCGCTGGCCGAAGGCAGCGGCGCAGCTGAAACACCGCTCGCAGCGATACAATTCTCAGGTAAGACTGGCAGAATTTTGCGAGGCGGAGGGAAGGGCGCTGATTGTTGCTCCCAAGTCTGTCTATGGTCTCAGCACGCTGACGCAGGACGCGGACAAGCTGGACCGGCTGTATCATGACGGGTATCGGGACGCGGCCGCTATCGAGGCGTTTCTCGCGTGACGCGATCCCTGCCGGACTGGCGCGGAAGAAGGCCTAAGACCGCCTGAAGTCTCCCGCGGATGGCGGACAAGTCTCCCGCGGATGGCGGACATCTGGTATACTCTTTCTGCAGGCAGTTTGAAAATGCGGCAGAAAGTGACAGGATATGAGTATCGTAGTTCTTGACCTGGAATGGAATCAGGGCAATCAGACAAAGGAACGACAGGATCCCGGCATGCCATTCGAGGTCATCGAGATCGGCGCGGTCCGGCTGAACGACCAGCTGGAACACGAGGCGGATTATTCCAGGCTGATCCGTCCGACGTGCTACACCACCATGCATTTTATTACGGGCAAGCTGCTGCACATCAGTATGGAAGATCTCCGGGGCGAGGAACCCTTTCCGGTTGTGATCCGCGATTTTCTTGCGTGGTGCGGAAAGGATCCGCTGTTCTGTACCTGGGGACCGTTAGATCTCACGGAGCTGCAGCGCAACATGCGCTGGCATGGGCTTGCGCCGCTTGCGGACGGGCCGCTGCCGTTTCTGGATGCGCAGAAGCTGTTCAGCATCGCCTTTCAGGACAGCCACGAGAGAATTTCCCTCGAGCACGCCGTGGATCAGTGCGGAATCCGCAAGGAGATTCCGTTCCATCGCGCCCATGACGATGCCTGGTATACCGCGCTCATTCTGCAGCGGATTCCGAGACATCTCTTCTCCTACTATTCCTTTGATTATTTCACCATTCCGGAGAACCGGGAGCACGAGGTGCATGTCCGGTTCGATTCCTATGCAAAATACATCTCGCGCGGATTTCAGGATAAGTCGGCGGCACTGGAGGACGCGGAGGTAATGAGCACACGCTGCTACGTGTGCGGAAGGCGTGCCACCCGGAAGATCTCCTGGTTCACACCGAACGGACGCCAGTACTACAGTGTGTCCTGCTGTCCGGAGCATGGCCTGATGAAAGCCAAGGTACGGCTCCGCAAGGCGGAGGACGGAGAAGTCTACGTGGTGAAAACGGAGCGTTTTATCGGAGAAAAGGATGTCAGGGAACTCGGCGAGCGCGCGAGGAAGGCGGAGAAGACAGCGGGGAAGAAGGAATACCGCCTTCGCGCGGGACAAAGAAAAAAGAGAGCCGGGAAGGGCAGAACGTGATCCGCGCGTGTGCAGACTGCCCTTCCCGGTTCTCTTTTTATATTCCGTTTTATATCCCGTGCCGCATCCTGATTAGGAGTTGTGCTCTCCGGTGTTGTCCACGCCGGTGTGCCCGCTGGAATCCAGAGGACCCATATCCAGCCTTTCTCCGGATCCGCTGCGGGCGGAACCACTGCTATAGGAGCCGCTAGGGTATGAACCGGCTCCGGATCCGTTATCGGCATAGCTGCCGGGTCCGGATTCACTCCAGCGGTCATTTTCATAGTAGAGATTATCCTCTCCCTCAAGTGTGTCATATCTCAGATAGTCGTTATGAGGAAGGTAATCGCGGCTTTTGTGCCGACGCTGCCGCTGCCTCCGCTCCTGATGCACCCTCTCCGGGCGGTTGAAGGAAGCGAGATAGGAGAAAAGCAGAAGCAGCATGATCACGACCGCTGATAGTGCGGCGATGAAAAGCAGGATGCGGCGGATATTGATGTATATCGTACCGGCGTCGTTGATCTTCACCATGGATGTAAAATAGGTTTTGAAGCGGGAAAGCGGCGCGGATAATGGGCCTGCCGTGTCTGATTTTTCTGTGGCGCTTCCGGATTCGCCTGTTGTGTCCTCGTTTTCCGAAGCCGTCCCGGATTCGTCTGCCGCGGAAGTGAGAAGATAAAGGTTGGCGCTGCCGACTGTGCGGCCCTGCCAGGAGTAGATCAGAGACGCAAAGGGAGGATTCTGATTTGTGGAGGCGGAAGCGGCCGCTGTGTCTTCACCGACGGCGAGATCGTCGGGGGAGACGCAGGTGTCGTCTGTCTCTGTGTCCGCAGAATAGACAAGCCTGCCAGTGAGATCGGAGAAGGATGTGCCGACAGGCAGGGTGATCCGGGCATCCGGAGACAGCGCGAACACAGGACCAGAATCGCCGAGCAGACTGCGACCGCCGTCAAAGAACAATGCCCGGTTCACAGAGAAGCGAGTTTCGTTCTCTGCGATATTCCATTCCGTGAAATTGGCGTAGCCCCAGTTCAGAAGGGCGGCGGAATCCGTGAACTGATTGGGGGATTCCTCTTTCATGACGACGCAGATCAGGCGGATTCCGCCGCGCTCGCATCCGGTCACCAGAGTTTCGCCGGCGTACTGGTGGTAGCCGGTTTTGCCACCGATGACGCCATCGCACGGCGTCTCCCCCGTGATGAGAGCGTGCTTGTTGCGGATCGTGAAGTCGTCCGGCTGTGTGGCCGTCGCGCTGAAGTGATAGGACGGTGTGTTGCCGATTCGCAGGCAGAGCGGATTGTCGAAGAAGGCCCGCGCGATCAGCGCCATATCGTGCGGCGTTGTGTAGTGGTTCTTATCATGAAGGCCATTGGCGTTGACGAAGTGCGTGCCAGTGCAGCCGAGTTCCTTCGCCTTTTCGTTCATCAAATTTGCGAAGGCAGCCACACTGCCGGCGGTTTTCTCCGCGATCGCGGCGGCCGCCTCGTTGGCGGAACCCACCATGATGCCGTAGAGGGCCTGCTCCACGGTGATCGACTCTCCGACGTCGAGGCCGATGTTCGAGCCGTCCGCCGGCACGGAATGCACCGCCTCCTCGGACATCGTGACGGTGTCCGAGGGATCGAGCCTCTCCGCCGCGAGAAGAACGGTCATCATTTTCGTGATGCTGGCGGGATACAGATGCTCATTCATGTTTTTCTGATACAAAATGGCACCTGTGTCGGCATCGATGAGAATCGCGCCTTCGGCACTGATTTCCGGCGGTTCTGGCCAGGCACGCGGCGCAGCAGAATCCGCGCTGCCGGTGGCATCCGCAGAGATGTCAGAAGTGGATGTCTGTTCTGCTGCTTCTGTGTCCGCATCGGCAGACACAGACGTCTCAGCGTGAAGCTGTGCCGGCAGGAAGAGAAACAGTCCTGCGCAGATAAAAACACTCACTGCCGTCCGCAGGATGCGCGGCGGAAGTGAGTGACGAGTTTTGACTTGGATGAAAGACACAAGAGCTTTCAATGCAGTGCCCTTTCCAGCTTTTCCTGAAGCGTCGACTTCGGAACGCTTCCGATTGCGGTTTCCACCGGCTTTCCATCCTTGAAGATGAGAAACGTCGGGATGGACATGACGCTGTACTTCTCCGCAATATCCGGGTCGTCGTCCACGTTGACCTTGCCGATTTTCACCCGACCTGCGTACTCCTGCCCGAGCGCCTCCACCACAGGCGCCATCATCCTGCAGGGACCGCACCAGTCGGCATAGAAATCAACCATGACGGGGGTCGCGCTGTGCAGAACTTCCTGTTCAAAATCTGATGTTGTAAATTTCATAGACACTCCGTTTCCAAATCAGGACCTGCCATCGGTTTCAGAACAGCCTTATTGTACCATAGCGGGCTGGCAGGAATGTAAAATTTTGGTGAAAGCACACCCACAATCCGCCGCGCCCGAAGCGGCAGAAAAGGCAGGAGTGAAAATGCCGGTGATAGCGCGCCCTACTGTGTCTTCCTGGAGAGAATGTACTTGCAGATCGGGTTTCCCATGGCTGAAAATTTGCGCTCATATTCGGTCATCACATTGCCCTCGTTCATCGCAGGGTCGTTGTGCAGATCATAGGTCAGCGCGTCAATCTGGAATCCGCCCTCCGGCACCTCGTCGACGGCAAAATCAAACAGAGCCCGGTTGTCGGTCTTGAATTCGATCGTTCCGTCCGGCGCGAGGAGCTGATTGTAGAGCCGGAGAAACTGGCGGCTGGGAAGCCGCCGCTGAGCTTGGGATTTCTTGGGCCAGGGGTCGGAGAAATTCAGATAAATCCGGTCCACCTCGCCCGGCGCGAATACGTCCGCAAGCAGCTCCGCCTCCCAGCGGAGATAGCGCACGTTCGGCAGCTTCTGTGCCTCCTCCTTCTTTACGGCCTTGTAGAGCGCGCTGGAATACTTTTCGATGCCGACGTAATTGATCTCCGGATGGAGAGCGGCCATGGCAATGATAAACCCGCCCTTTCCGGTGCCGATTTCGATGTGGAGCGGGTGGCTGCTGCCAAAATACTCCCTCCAGGCACCGCGCTGGGCACCTGGATCATGGATTGTGTACGGGCTGGCTGCCAGATATTCCCTGGAACCCGGGATATTGCGTAGTCGCATATCGTCTCCTCATAACCTCACTATTCTGATTCCTTATCCCGCGCCGCATTCTGCGCGGCATTCGCGGGAGAATGCCGGAATTGCCTTCTACCGCGCCGGGACCCTATTTTACAAGAAAACCAGGGCGGCTTCAACGCATGTGCAACTTATGTTAGAATCGGGACAGACTGAGAGCGGGGCATGGTATATCAGGATCTGCTCTTTTCGTTATAAATGATTTGCGGGGCACAGGATTTATATTTATGAAAAAATATACAGGCAGGGCAATTTTTCTCTGCTTCGCGCTTGCTGCTGCGGTGGCGGCCGGGGGCTGTGGAACTGGCCGGCGGCAGGGCAAAGGCGCCGGCGCGGATGCTTTTCTCACTGAGGATTCCCTCGAGGCAGAGAGCGAGTCCGCGGCAGGGCAGGAAGAGGCGGGCGCCGGGACGGCGCTGCAGGACAATAAAGAGCAGCGCGCCGGACAGACCAGGGCCGTCGATGCACAGATCGAACTGATGAGTTTTGGCAATACGGGCAGGAATATCGTGGAAATTCCGCAGTTTGTCACGGAGTCGGGAGAGAGCACCCGGGCGATGGAGGATCTCAACGCGGAGACGGAACCGCTGCAGGAGCTTTATGAGAAGGTGAAGGAGGAGGACGACGGTGTCAGCTTTGTCGAGATCCGAAGCTACATCATGCCCACCACCCGATTTCTGCAGGTGACCACCACGTATTGCGAATATCCTACGTACGGCACCTGGGGCGATCTGATGACACTCGCGTACGATACAGAGACGGACACGGCGATTACAGCCCGTGAGGCGCTGAAAATGAGCGGATATACCGGGGATCAGCTCTCACTCAGTGTCCATAAGGCCTTTGTTAAGGCCGGACTGAGCGGGCAGATCGAATCCACGGAGATGGAGGGATTCGAACTGGATGACACCGGAAAGGTGACAGCCATTTATATGAAGCTGGGCGTCCGCGCAGAGGAGTCGGACTCTTCGTTCGAGGCCTTTTATCGTTATGTTCCCACGACCGGGAAGATTTTTATGATGGCGTTCTCTGATGAGGACGAGGGAGACGGCAGCAGGGAAGTCGGCGGTTCAGAGATGACGCAGTGAAGAGCTTCTGCAGGATGTCGCAGGATATCCATGAGAGGAACAGAAAGAGGAGAGGTGGAAGAGGAAGAATGTTCCGGCTTTTTTCGATTCTGATCGGGTATGTGCTGGGAAACTTTCTGACGGCGGAATGGGTTGTCCGCAGGGAGAAGGGGAAAAGCGTATTTGACATCGGGACAGGCAACCCGGGGATGGCAAATGTTATGGCGCAGTGCGGGTTCGGGCCGGGGATGCTGGTGCTTGCCGGCGATCTCGGCAAGACGGTGCTGGCCTGTGTTCTCGCCCGGTTTGTTCTGTTCCCGGAGGCCGGCGCCATGGCGGCGGCCTGGGCGGGACTCGGCGCCGTGCTGGGGCACAATTTCCCCTGCTGGCATGGGTTTCGCGGCGGAAAAGGCGTGGCATGCACCTGTGCGGCAATATTTTGCGTACAGCCGCTCTGGGGGCTGCTTGCCATGATTGTCGGAATGTTCGCTGTATTCCTGACGCAGTATCTGCCGGTCGGTGCGGTGCTGATTCCGTCGGCCTTTACACTCTTTGGATATTTGTATTTCCGCGGCGTGACTGCGGTGGATACATCCGGCGCTCCGCTCGCGGGCAGCTACGCGCCGTTTGGCGGTTCGGTGGGCTGTGAGATTGCGGCGGTCTCCGGGATTCTCAGCATCATCATGCTGATCAGGCATTTCCCGGGCCTTCGCGGCGCTGCTGTCGGCACGGAGCCAAGAATCCATGTCGCAGGCCTGCTCAATCAGAAATTCGGCCGCTTTACGGTGGCCATCGCGACGGCGGTGTCCATGCTGCTGTTCCTGTGGGGCCTCGCGCCCTGGTATCAGAGCTACATGCGGCGCGAGGACAGGGAGACCTGCTGGAAGGCCCGGTTTGCGGTGGTCCTCGATTATCAGGCGGCGAAGGGGCGGAGCGGGGCGCAGGGCAAAGCGGAAACGGAGCAGATGGCGCTCCTGGCGGTGCAGAATAGTCTGCGGGAGCATTTCGGAGCGTCCATGTCCGCCTTCGGCGAGCCGGTTTCCGGGATCTGCCGGAGCGGGGACGGCACCTGGACCATTCTCTACGATCCGGACAGGGAAACCATCACGATTTCCTGCACGGCGCAGGACCATGAGCCGGTGGAAAGTTATTGAGACTGAAACAGAATTGCAGCGACGCGGAGCAATGGAGATGCGCCGCAGGGAACGGCACAGAGGAGAGTTATGACAGACAACAGACCGACCCACCGGGTAAGGCATGCGGAAGACAGAACACTGTCCATGGAGAAGGACAGCACGGAGCGCAGCGGAGGAGGATGGCACGGAAGCCAGAAATCCGGGTCCCAGAATCTGGAAAAAGAGGTCCGCGCACAGGAAGCGAAGGCGGAGCAGGCGGACGAGGGCATACAGGCGGCCCGGCAGGAGGGCATGAAGCTGCCGCTGATCTTTATGGGGGCGGCTGTCTATGCCTTCGGCATGAACTATTTTCTACAGCCCTTGCATCTGTACGCCGGCGGCATGATGGGCTATGCCCAGCTCATCAATACCCTGCTGAATATGGCGGGCATCACCTTCGGCGGAGTCAAAATCTACGGTATCCTGTACTATATCATGAATGTCCCGGCGATGATTCTGTGCTATCGCAGGCTGCGCCACCGCTTTGTCTTCAAGACCGTGTTCGCCGTCACCTGCATCACCATTTTCATGCAGCTGATTCCGATTCCGGCCGAACCGGTTCTGGAGGACCGGCTGGCGGAATGCATGATTGCCGGCATCATCTGCGGCGCGGGCATCGGCGTCATCCTGCGCATGGGAGCCTGCGATGGCGGCATGAATCTCTTCGGCATGGTTATCGCCAGCGAGAAGCAGGGCCTGTCTATCGGAAAGGTGGCGCTGCTCAGCAATATCGTCCTGTATGGATTTTGTCTTTTTATCTTCGATATTCCGACGGTGATTTATTCGCTGATTTACTCTGTATTCAATTCTGTCGCCTGTGACAAAATTCACACGCAGAACATCAGCTCGCAGATTCTCGTGGTGACAAAGCTCAAGGATACGAAGCCGATGGAGGTCAATGTGATGGGGCGTCTGCACCGCGGCATGACGGAGATCGACGCGAGCGGCGTGTTCACCGGCGAGGATGTGAAGATTTTTGTCATTTTCGTGAGCAAATACGAGGTCAACCGCCTGCGCAGCATCATCCATCTGTATGATCCGAAGGCGTTCATCGTCGAGAATGAAGGGGTCAATATCGACGGCAATTTCAACAAGCGGCTGACGTGATGAGGGCATCTTGTCAGAACGCCCGTATTTCGCCCTCGTCGTCGGCATTCTCGATCTTGCGGATGATGAGATCATAGCTGTAGGAGCTGCTGACATGGACGGTCACGGTATCGCCGACATGGTGGTTCAGCAGCGCCCGCCCGAGCGGGGATTCCACGCTGATCAGGCCCTTCAGGGAATCCTCGCGGACCGTGGAGGTGATGGTGTAACACTCCTCGGCATCGTCCCCGGGGATGTAGATGGTGACCTTCCGGCCAAGTGCGGCGACGCCCGCCGGAACCTTCTGCTCCGGAATCACCCGCGCCGTCTTGATCATGCGCTCCAGATACCGGATGCGCGCGTCGTTATGATTCTTGGCCTGCTTGGCCGCGTGGTATTCATAGTTTTCCGAGAGATCGCCCTGCGCCCGGGTCTCCTTGACCTCCTCGAGGAGCTTCGGCCGGAGCTCCAGCTTGCGGTGGTCGATCTCCGCCTGCATTTCGTCAATATCCTTCTTTGTCAGTTCGTTTCTCATACTATACTCCGTGTCGTATATTCTGCGGTATATTCTGCGACATCCGCGCGGGTGTCCGGTTTTGTCATTATAGCAGGTTTCGGACAGCACGGCGCTGCTGTGTTTCCGCCGCGCCGAAAGCCGGAATGACCAGGCCGGAATAATCAGGCGGATGGATTGGTATGCTCCAGAGACGATCCGTCGGGCATAATTCAATTTCCCCATTCTCCCATATCTGCGGTAAACTATTCCCATACAACTGCGGCCGGGACAGTGGCAGAAGAAAGAGAAAAGAGAAGGGAACATGATTCAATCGGAAAATAAATCACAGGCAGACAGGGCAGCTGTGCTGGACAGTGCTGCGGGAGGGTGCTGCATCTTTTCTGGTGAGGAGGAACGGATTCTTTACGTGAACGGGTCCGTTCTCTTTTCCTATGCCTGTCCGGATCAGGAGACTTTTCTCAGAATGACGGGAGGCTGTTTCCGCGGGATGGTGGAGGCGGAGGACTACCGTCCGCTGCAGGATTTTTTTGAGGCTGGAAGAACCGGAACAGAGAGAAAGGAAGAGACAGCAGACGGATGCGACAACAGGACGGCGGAGGGAGAGAACCGGCTGCGCTGGAAAGCGGAAGGATATCGCTATCTCACGTATCGTTTCCGGACGCTGGACGGACAGGAGAAAAGAGCGCAGGCGTTTTTATGGCGGAGTGATTTGCCTTCCGCGGGAGAGGTCTGGGCCATGAATCTGATTCCGTCGGTGCTGATACAGCGGGGATGGATGCAGGACCGCTTCACCGGGCTCATGGGAATGCACGATTTCTATGAAAAGGTGCTGGATCTGGCCCGACAGGACCGCAGGGAAGGGCGTTTTGGAAGCAGGGTGCAGGTCAGCTTCAATATTGTCAATTTCAAGGAATACAACCGGATGTTCGGTGTGCAGGCGGGAGATGAATGTATCTGGATTGTCGCCGACACGCTGCGCCGGGTCTTTCCCGGGCAGCCGCTCGCGCACATCAGTGCGGACCGCTTCTGCGCGTATGTGGAAAAGGATGAGGTCTGTCAGAAAATTGAGGCAGCCTGCAGCCGGGGGAACAGATACATCCGCAATCATGGTATCTCCCTGAAAGCCGGGATCTGCGATCCGGGCGCTGGGGCCGGAGATGAGGAGGTGCGGCAGGCGGCCGATCACGCCAAAATCGCCTGCGATTCCATCCGCGACGACGCGAACCGGTGCTGGGCGGTCTACACGCCAGATATGGGAGAGAGGATCGAATGGAACACTTATATCCTGCAGCACTTTGAGGAGGCATTGGAGAAGCAGTACATCAAGGTCTATTTTCAGCCGATCGTGCGCACCCTGACCGGGAGACTCTGCGGCTGTGAGGCGCTTGCCCGCTGGGAGGATCCGGAAAAAGGGATGATTATGCCGGGAATCTTCATTCCGGTTCTGGAGAGATCGAGGCTCATCAGCAGACTGGATACCTATGTGCTGCGTCAGGTCTGCGCGATGCAGCGCGCCCGGCTGGAGAAGGGACAGAAGCCGATTCCGGTCTCCGTCAATCTGGCTCTGGATGATTTTGTTCAGACAGATATCTGCGGTCTGGCTGAGCGGGAGACCGCGGCGAACGGTTTGCCGCGGGAATGTCTGCGGTTCGAGATCACGGAGTCGACGCTGGCGGGCAACAGCAGCGCGGTCCGGGAGGGCGTGAAGCGCTTCCACAACGCCGGATACCAGGTCTGGCTGGACGATTTCGGCAGCCAGTACTCGTCGCTCAACTCCCTGCACGATTTTAAATTTGACGAGATTAAGCTCGACATGAACTTCTTCCGGAATTTCAACGAGCAGAGCCGCAAAATTCTGACCGGCATTTCGGACATGGCCAAAGCACTGGGAATTCATACCGTCGCGGAGGGCGTGGAGACGCCGGAGCAGGTCGCATTTCTGCATGAGATCGGATGCGGGAAGATACAGGGCTATTATTACGGAAGACCGGTGAGCTGCGGGGAGGTGGAGAAAAAGTCGGACAAGGACCGTCTCGTGCCGGAGAATGAGCGCGAGAATCAGATGTATGACGCCACGGATCTGATCCGGGTAGCTGGCGCGATGCCGGTGGGTCTGGTTCATATTTGCGGCCAGACCATGGACCTGCTGTTTGCCAATGACTCTTTTCTGGGAGCGCTCAGGCTGTCCGGGACAAGCGGCCTTCAGAAGGCACGCGGGGATATACAGGCGGACTGGCATCCGATGCACAGAAAGTGGCTCTCCTTCTTTGCCAGAGTCTTCTCCAGCAGCCGCGACGAGCATATCACCTATGTGGACAACGGACAGTATTTCCGGATGGAGGCGCGCAGACTCTCCGGAGAGCAGGACGACTGGCTGGCGGTCGTGCACCTGTATCAGGTCACGGAGGACCGCTCCGGCGTCACGGCGGGACGTCATTCGGACATTTCCCCGCAGGTTCCTGAAGAAAAATCCGACGCGCTCAGGCGGGAGGAGACGGTCAGCGGCCTGATGGCGGCCGCGATGAAGGAACCGGAACCAGAGTCGGGGATTTGTCTGGCTCTGGACGGCGTCCGGAATCTGCTGCAGGCAGACTGCGTCCTGGTTCTGGAGGAACAGGACGGGGATGTGATGCATTGCACCTATGAGAGAACGAAGACTGGTATTCCGGCGCGGATGCCTGCACTGCAGAAGATAGATCGCGAGGTATTTTCCTTCCTGAAAGAACAGCAGCGGGAGGACGGCTGCGTCGTCATCCCGGATTTTGACCAGTATCGAAAGCAGCATCCGGAGATGACCGATGAAGATATCCATAGCCTGACTGCCTGTGCGATGGAGGCGGAGGGGCTTTCCGCGGGATGGCTCGCGGCGATTAACGGCAAAGATGCAGCGCGAGAGGAGAACGTCAGGATCGTCCGGGAGATGAGCGGGTTCCTTTCCGGCCTGCTGCAGAACCGCGACCGGATTCAGCATCTCAGGGATCTGTGCCTGCGGGATCAGCTCACAGGTGTGATGAACCGCTTGGGATATGAGCAGTATGTGATCCGACTGACCGGCACGATGGAACCAGGAACTGAGGACCAGTCGGTCGCGCTGATTTTCGGAGATATTAACGGCCTGAAGGAGACCAATGACACGGGAGGACACCGCGCGGGAGACAATCTCATCCGGCGCGCGGCGGACACGCTCGTCCGATTCTCGGACCGGGATCATGTGTTCCGGATGGGCGGGGACGAGTTTGTCCTGATTGCCGAGAACTGCGGGAATGCCGGAGCGGAGAAGCTGATCAGGCAGATTCAGCAGGAAGATGCGCGGAAGGGCGTATCCATGTCGCTTGGGTACGGTGTGCAGAAAAGAAACGAGCTGGAGAGTGATACGCTGATTTTGGCCGCGGAGTCCCGGATGTACAATCGAAAGTCGGAATATCACCGCGCTGCCGGAACACGGATGCATTCCTCGTGACAGACGGCAGCGCACATGGAACGGGGAAAAGTCCGTCACGGCAGGGCTGGAGGAAGCACAGGATATATGATTAATTTCAGAAACAACCGGAAAAAGCGGGTGATCGCAGGTATTCTGATTGCCATTCTCATTGCGGCGATGGTGATTCCACTGTGCATGTCGGTGCTGTATGCGTCCGCGGAAGGACAGGACGCATCCGCGGCGGAGACGGAGAATGCCACTGTGCAGACAAGTATCCAGGATGAGACGGCTGCGTCCGGAGAAACAGCAGCGAAGCAGAGCGGCATAAAGCATCCTGACCGTGTGATTCAGAGCGGCATCACGATCGGCGGCGTGGACGTCGGCGGCATGACAGAAGCTGCGGCGGAGCAGAAGCTGCGCGACACCTTCGCGGGATACGGCAGGGCGGTGATCACACTGACCGGGGACGAGGGCAGCGGACAGGACCCGGTGGAGGTGACGGCGGATCAGCTGGGCCTTTCCTGGACGGACCACAGCGCGGTGGAGAAGGCAGGAAGCTATGGACATGGACCGAATCTGATTGCCCGGTATAAGGAGAAAAAGGATCTGGAGCAGAACGGCGCGGAGGTCGCCGCGGACCTCGGGTTCCGGCGCGAGGACATTATGTCCGTCCTGGAGAATCAGTGCGCCTCCTTCAATCAGGAGGCAGTGGACGCCGGGCTGACCAGGGAGAACGGACAGTTCGTGGTGCACGATGGGACGCAGGGAACTGTGATCGATGAGGCGGCGAGCGCGGACAAAATTCTGTCTGTCCTGTCGGACGACTGGAAGGGACAGAATCTGACGATTGCGCTCGACATGAAGACAGAGCAGCCGCGCGGGTCCGCACAGGAGCTTGCAGAGGTGAAGGACCTGCTCGGCACCTTTACCACCAGCTATCCGAATTCAGGAGAGGCGAGGTGCACCAATATCGCCAACGCCTGCGGCTTCATCAACGGAACGGTGGTTTATCCCGGACAGGAATTTTCGGTGCTGAAGACGATCACACCCTTCACGGCGGAGAACGGCTACGAGCTGGCCGGCTCGTATCTCGGGTCTCAGGTGGTGGACAGCTTCGGAGGCGGCATCTGTCAGGTGTCCACGACGCTGTACAATGCGGTGATCCGGGCGGAGCTTCAGGTAGATGAGCGGCACAATCACTCGCTTGTCGTGGGGTACGTCGATCTCTCGGACGACGCCGCCATCGCGGAGTCCTCGGGCATGGATTTCAAATTCACCAATACGCTGGACTGTCCGGTGTATCTGGAGGGGACGATTTCGGGCAAGAGTATCACGTTCAATATTTATGGCAAAGAGACCAGGGACCCGGGCAGAAAGGTAAGCTTTGAGAGTGAGACGCTGGAGACCGTCGAGCCGGAGGGCGAGGCCGTCTACACGGACAGTACGCAGCCGGTCGGCACGATCACCTATACCGCGGCGCACACCGGATACCGCGCGCAGCTCTGGAAGGTGGTGACGGAGAACGGCAAAGAGGTGAGCCGGGAGGTGTTCAACCGCAGCACCTATAACATGGCGCCAAAATCCTGCACGGTCGGCACGCTCGGCACGATGACGCAGGCGCTGCAGGCTGCGGTCAGCAGTCAGAGCATCAGCGCGGTGGAGACGGCGCTCGCCAATATCGAGACGGACAAGGCCGGAGAAGCGGCGCTCGCCGCGCTGCAGGCGCAGGCGGAGACGGCGGCCAAGAACGCGTATGCGCAGGCCATTGCCAACGGTGCGGATGAGGCCGCCGCGCAGGCCGCGGCGCAGCAGGCTTCGCAGGCCGTGGCTGCCGCAGCGGCGGGCCAGCCGGAGGCTGCCCAGACACCGGCAGATCAGACGGCAGCCGGGCAGGCCGCGGGCGGCGCAGATCAGCCAAGCGGGAATGCTGCGCAGGCAGCGGATAACGGAGCCAGGCAGACAGGTCCGGCGGGCGGTGCACCGGATGCGCAGACAGCGCCTCAGCAGGGCGATGCAGCCGGTGCCGTTGCGCCGGCAGATGCCGGCGCAGAAGCGCCAGCGCAGTGAGGCGGGCGGTTTGAAAGAAACTTTATTTTTGATACACTGTGTACGAACAGCGCGAGAACACAAGAGAAAACAAAGGGGCTGCGGCAGATGTCTGGCTGCAGGAAAGGGGTTTCCATGGATTCTATGGATGAAAGAATCCTGTCGATCATCGAGAAAAACAGCCGGATCGACAGAAAAGAACTGGCAGTGCTTCTGGGAATGGAGGAGGCCGATGTCAGAGAGCGCCTTCAGAAGCTGGAGGATGACGGCGTGATCTGCGGCTATCACACCATGATCGACTGGGACAAGACCGACGTGGAGAAGGTCATGGCCCTCATCGAGGTGCGCGTGACGCCGCAGCGGGGACAGGGTTTCGACAATATCGCCGAGCGGATCTACAAGTATCCGGAGGTGACGAGCGTCTATCTGATGTCCGGCGCCTATGATCTGATGTGCATCGTGGAGGGAAGGACGCTGCGGGAGGTATCGTCCTTCGTGTCAGACAAGCTCTCGACGCTCGACACCGTGATCAGCACCGCGACACATTTTATTTTAAAGAAATACAAGGATCACGGCACGATTATGGAGAAGAAGGAAGAGGATCAGCGCGAGATCATCACGCCGTAAGGGGGCCTGGACATGACTGAGCGGACACAGAAACAGGAGAAGGCGGCGGACAGCCGCCGTCCGGTGGAGGAGCAGCTTTCCAGAAAAGTGACTGAGCTGAAACCGTCCGGCATCCGCCGCTTCTTCGACATCGTGAGCGAGATGAAGGACGCCATATCCCTGGGTGTAGGAGAGCCGGATTTTGACACGCCGTGGCACATCCGCGACGAGGGCATTTATTCTCTCGAGCGGGGGCGCACCTTCTACACGAGCAATGCGGGTCTGAAGGAACTCCGCGAGGCGATCGCGGACAAAATACGGCGTGAGCAGGGTATTTCGTATGACCCTCTCTCGGAGATTCTGATCACGGTCGGCGGGTCCGAGGCGATTGATCTGATGCTGCGCGCCATGATCAATCCGGGAGACGAGGTGTTGATTCCGCAGCCGAGCTATGTCTCCTACGAGCCCTGCGCTGTGCTCGCGGACGCGAAGCCGGCGATCATCCGGCTTCGGAATGAGGACCGGTTCAAGCTGACGCCGGAGGCGCTGGAGGCGGCCTGCACGCCGCGCTCCAAGATTCTGGTGCTGCCGTACCCGAACAATCCGACCGGAGCCATCATGACCCGGGAGGATCTGATGAAGCTCGTTCCGGTCATCGAGAAGCACGATCTGTATATTTTGTCCGATGAGATTTACGGTGCGCTGACCTATGCGGAGAAGCATGTCTCCATCGCGTCGCTGCCCGGCATGCAGGAGCGGACGGTTCTGGTTGACGGATTTTCCAAAGCGTACGCAATGACCGGATGGAGGCTCGGATATGCCTGCGGACCGCGCCCGATCCTGCGCGAGATGACCAAAATTCATCAGTACGCGATTATGTGCGCGCCGACCACGAGTCAGTACGCGGCAGTCGAGGCAATTCGGAACGGCGACGCGGATGTGGAGAGAATGCGCACTTCGTACAATGAGCGGCGCAGACTTGTCCTTCACCTGCTCGCGGAGATGGGGCTTCCCTGCTTTGAACCGGAGGGCGCCTTTTATGTATTTCCATCCGTACAGGAGTTCGGTATGACGAGCGACGAATTCGCGACGAGGCTTCTGCAGGAGAAGAAGGTCGCCATAGTGCCGGGAACCGCGTTCGGCGACTGCGGGGAGGGATATCTGCGCATTTCCTACGCGTATTCCATCGAGAGTCTGAAGAAGGCGCTCGGCAGGCTGGCTGAGTTTGTGGCAGAACTGCGGGCAGCAGGACAATGAAGTGGCGGGTGCCGCAGAAAACGCGGCACGGGGTATCGCAATGAGAATGATCGATCTGATTGAAACAAAAAAGCATGGTGGGGAACTGACAGACGAGGAGATTCGTTTCATGATCCGGGAATATGTGGACGGCAGAATTCCGGATTATCAGATGTCTGCCATGACGATGGCAATCTGGTTTCAGGGAATGACGCCGCGCGAGACGGCGGAGCTTACACTCGCGATGGAGCACAGCGGCGACGTCTGCGATCTGTCGGCGATCCACGGGATAAAGGTGGACAAGCACAGCTCCGGCGGTGTGGGGGACAAGACCAGCATCGCGCTCGTACCATGGGTCGCGGCCTGCGGCGCGAAGGTCGCCAAGATGAGCGGGCGCGGACTCGGCTTTACCGGAGGGACCCTCGACAAGCTGGAGAGCTTCACGGGATTCCGGGCGGCGCTCACCACGGAGGAGTTTGCGGAGCAGGTCAACCGGCTTGGCTGCGCGATCGCCGCGCAGACGGGAGATCTTGTCCCGGCGGACCGGAAGCTCTATGCGCTGCGGGACGTGACAGCCACAGTGGACAGCAAGCCGCTCATCGCGAGTTCCATCATGAGCAAGAAGCTCGCGAGCGGGGCGGATGCTATCGTGCTGGACGTCACCTGCGGCAGCGGCGCCTTCATGCGGGATCTGGACGCCGCGGAGGATCTCGCCAGAACCATGATCGATATCGGCAGGCGGGCCGGACGGCGGATTTGTGCGGTTATCTCGAACATGGACGAGCCGCTCGGCTATGCGGTCGGCAATATTCTGGAGGTCCAGGAAGCCATCGGCGTTCTGCGCGGAGAGGGGCCGGCGGACGTCACGGAGATCTGCTATGCCCTGGGCAGCAGGATGCTTGTGCTGTCGGATATCTGTCCGGATGTGGAATCGGCCCGTTCCCTGATGAAAAAGAAGCTGGAGGACGGAAGCGCGCTGGCGCGGCTTGCTGATATGGTGCAGGCGCAGGGCGGAGATCCGGATCTGGTCTGGCACCCGGAGAACATGCCCGGGGCGAACCTCCGGAAGGAAATCGCGGCGCCGCAGGACGGCGTGATCGTGCGCATGGAATGCGACGAAATCGGCAACACCTCGATGATTCTTGGAGGCGGACGCGCAGCCAGAGAGGACACGATTGATCTCACCGTCGGCCTCGTTCTCTCGAAAAAGATCGGAGATACGGTGAAGAAGGGGGAAACCGTGGCTGTTCTGTATGCCAATGATGACCGGAAGCTGGCGGAGGCGGAGCAGCGCTTCCATGGGGCTATCGATTACGCGCCGACGGGAACGCCGGCGGAGCGCCGCCCGATTGTGCTTCGCACACTGGATTGAACGAATTGTCACGAAGCATTGAGAAATATCGACATGAACGAAAAAGTACTGCGCATTTGTGAATATGACAAAATCATTGCCCGGCTCGCGGAGCGGGCAGACAGTGAACCCGGAAAACAGCTCTGCCGCTCGCTTCTGCCGATGCGGGATATCCGGGAAATTGACCGGGCACAGGAGGAGACAGAGGATGCCGTGTCCTGCATTTTCCGGAAGGGTTCGATCAACTTCGGAGACAACCGCGATTTCACGGACGAATTTCGCGCGCTGATGATCAGCGCGCCGCTCAGTGCGCCGGAGTTGCTGCACCTGGCGGCGTTTCTGGAAAATGTGGCCAGGGTACGGACGTATGGTAAATCGGAGGGCGGCGCGGATGGCACAATACGGGATCTCTTTGATTGTCTGGTGCCGCTGACCCATCTCTCCTCTGAGATCAGGCGTTGTATTTTGTCGGAGGAGGACATCGCGGACGACGCGAGTCCGGATCTGCGGCGCATCCGCCGTGAGCAGCTCAGGGCCAATGAGCGGATCCACTCGCAGCTTCAGAAGATGGTGAACGGATCCTACTCCCAATACCTGCAGGACACTCTCATCACGACACGGGATGACCGCTACTGTCTGCCGGTGCGGGCTGAGTACAAGAGTATGATTCCCGGCATTGTGCACGACCAGTCGGCCACCGGTTCAACGCTGTTCATCGAACCCGCGGCGGTCGTTGAACTCAACAATTCCCTCCGGGAACTGGAGGTGGAGGAGAAGAAGGAGATCGAGCGTATTCTCGCGGATCTCTCCGCCCAGGCCCACGAGCATCTGACTGAACTCAAAGACAATCAGAAAAATATGACGGCGCTCGACTTCATCTTTGCCCGGGCGAGTCTCGCGCTCGACATGGACGCGGTTCGGCCGGTGATGAATGAGAAGCACTATATCGCACTCCGCAAGGCGCGCCACCCGCTGATCGATAAGAAGAAGGTCGTCCCCATCGATATTTCCTTCGGCGGGGAGGACACGGACATGGTCGTCATCACCGGGCCGAATACCGGCGGCAAAACAGTGACGCTCAAGACGGTCGGTCTGCTGGAACTCATGGGCATGGCGGGCCTGCACATCCCGGCGGGAGACCGGAGCGAGATCTCCGTGTTCCGGGAGGTCTTTGCCGATATCGGGGATGAGCAGAGCATCGAGCAGAATCTGTCCACCTTTTCCGCGCATATGACCAACATTGTCGATATCCTCCGGCGCGCGGACAAGGACTGTCTGTGTCTCATCGATGAGCTCGGCGCGGGCACGGATCCGACGGAGGGCGCGGCGCTCGCCATCTCGATCCTGAATTTTATGCACACGCGCCACATCCGGACGTTGGCGACGACCCATTACAGCGAGCTCAAGGTCTATGCCATGCGGACAAAGGGCGTTATCAATGCGAGCTGCGAGTTTGACGTGGAGACGCTGCAGCCCACATACCACCTGATCATGGGCATCGCGGGCAAGTCGAACGCCTTCGCAATCTCCGCAAAGCTGGGCTTGCCGAACTATATCATCGAGACGGCGAAGGAACAGATCAGCACCGAGACCAGGAGCTTCGAGGACCTTCTGACCGAGCTCGATACGGAGCGGGCGAAGGCGGAGAAAGAGAAGCGCGAGGCGGAGGCTCTCCGTGCGGAGCTTGACCGGCGGGAGAAGGAGATCGCGCAGCGGGAGAAACAGCTCCAGGAGCGGCGGCAGGAGATCCTGCGCCGCGCCAACGAGGGCGCGAGAGATATTCTGGCGAGCGCGAAGCGGGAGGCCGACGAGGCAATCGCCGACCTGCGCCGCGCCGCGTCCAGCCAGAACCACCCGGGCGGTGGCAACGTGGCGGACACCTCGGACATGGAGCGGATCCGGTCCGGTCTGCGGGACAAGGTTTCGCGGCGGGAGCAGAAGCTCTCCTACCGCCCGTCCGCGGAGACGGCGGCAAGAGGCAGAGTGAAGGCGGATCAGCTGAAGATCGGCGACGCCGTCAGAATTCTGTCCATGGGCCTGTCCGGCACGGTGGAGAAGCTGCCGGACAGGAAAGGTATCGCCGGTGTGCTCTGCGGCATCATCCACACCGAGGCAAAGGTGTCCGACCTGGTCTGGGACGAGACGCCAGCCGTGACTGGCGCTGCGCGGCAGCAGGGGAAGCCGTCCGGACGATCTTTTCAGCCTGGCGCGTATGGCTCTGATATGCAGGGAGCGGACCGGGCCGGGCGTATGCGGATGCTGGAGACGGCGGCGCGGAACCGGAATATTGAGATGGACTTCTCCCGCGTATCGTCCATCTCCGCGGAATGCAATCTGCTCGGCATGACGACGGACGAGGCGATCAATACCCTGGATAAATATCTGGACGATGCGCGGATTTCCCATCTCCATCAGGTCCGCATCGTGCATGGCAAGGGAACCGGCGCGCTGCGGAGGGCTGTGCAGGAGTACCTGCGGAAACAGAAGTGGATCAAATCGTACCGCGCCGGAGATTTTGGCGAGGGCGACGCCGGCGTCACGGTCGTGACGCTGGATTAGCGGCGCCGGAAAATGTGCGGCGGAATATCACCGCGGAAAGGGTTATATGCCTGCAGCAAAACAGAAAATTCTCATTGTCGACGACGACGCCAACATCGCGGAACTCATTGCCCTGTATCTGACCAAGGAGTGCTACGACACCATGACGGTCGGGGACGGAGAGGCGGCGCTGGAGGCGATCGGGACATACAAGCCGGATCTGATGATTCTTGACCTGATGCTGCCCGGGATGGACGGATATCAGGTCTGTCAGACGGTGCGCAAAACCAGTCAGCTGCCGATCATTATGCTGAGCGCCAAGGGCGAGGTATTTGACAAGGTGCTCGGTCTCAAGATGGGCGCGGACGACTATATGGAGAAGCCCTTCGACGCGAAGGAGCTGGTGGCGCGGGTCGAAGCGGTTCTGCGGCGCAGCCGGGCGGAGAAATCGCCCGCGGCGCAGGAGAAGGAGAAGCGGGTGGACTACCCGGATCTCTCCATCAATCTCACCAATTATTCAGTGCTGTATCAGGGAAAGCCGCTGGAGATGCCGCCGAAGGAGCTGGAGCTTCTGTATTTCCTTGCGTCCAATCCCAACCGTGTCTTCACGCGGGAGCAGCTCCTGGATCAGATATGGGGCTATGAATATTACGGCGATACCCGGACAGTGGACGTCCACATCAAGCGGATTCGGGAGAAAATCTCGGATCACACCCACTGGCGGATTGCGACAATCTGGTCCGTGGGATACAAATTTGAAGTGATGGAGTAGTCGGGGAGCCGGCGAATACGCTTATGCACAAGACACTTTATCTGAAGATTCTTCTCGGGTATCTGGTATTTGCGGTTTTCGGCTTCATTGTGGTGGCGACGTTCATTGCCGGCATGACGCAGGAGCACTGTCGGCGCGACACCGCGGACAAGCTCTATGGGGAAGCCACGCTGATCGCCGATACCTACGCGACGGATCTCTACAACACGGAGATATCGCTCGACTCTGTGCAGAAACAGATCCGGGCGCTGGGCACCTTCATGGATGCCGATATCTATATCATCAATCCCTCCGGCCGCATGGTCGTCAATTCGTTCACCGAGCCGGATCCGGCAGGGAACGTCTATATTCATGATTTCGACCCCTCCGTCACGGCGGGAGGCAGGAATTATTTTGTCGACCATTTCTTCGGGGAGTACGACGGGGACCGCCTGTCGGTGCTCGCGCCTATTTCCAGCGATTACCGCGTCCGCGGCTATGTCTGTATCACAAAGGATTATGACGATGTGAATGAGGAGGCCTATCGGCTTCTCAACATCTCTTATCTCGAGCTGGTTGTGCTGTTTCTTCTCTCCATGATCATTCTCATTTTCTTCACGCAGCTGGTCTATGTGCCGCTCCGGCGCATCACGCGGGCGACGGAGCAGTACGCCGCCGGAAACATGAAGTATAGGGTGAGCGTGGATTCCGAGGATGAGATGGGATACCTCGCCGCTTCACTCAACTACATGGCGAGCGAGATCGACACAGCCGAGGAGGATCAGAAAAAGTTCATCGCAAACGTATCCCATGACTTCCGCTCTCCGCTGACCTCCATGAAGGGGTTTCTGGAGGCGATGCTCGACGGCACGATTCCGCCGGAACTGCATGCAAAATATCTGCAGGTGGTGCTGAATGAGACAAGCCGGTTGACGAAGCTCACAAACGGGCTGCTGATGCTGAATAATCTGAGCACCGGAGGCATGCTGCTGTGCAGGACGGATTTTGACATCAATGAGGTGATCCGGAGTGTGGGCGCATCGTTCGAGCAGACCTGCAGGAGTCGGAAGATTGCGATCGAGCTTGTGCTGACAGGGCAGACGCTGCATGTGAATGCCGACCGGGACCGGATCGAGCAGGTGCTCTATAATCTGGTTGACAACGCGATCAAATTCAGTCATGCGGACTCAGTGGTCCGGGTCGAGACGACCGTAAAGCGCAGCAAGGTGTTCGTGTCTGTCAGGGACTCGGGCATCGGCATCCCGAAGGAGGATCAGAAGAATATCTGGGAGCGGTTTTACAAGACGGACCTGTCCCGCGGGAAGGACAAGACCGGGACGGGACTGGGACTTTCGATCGTTCGGGAGATCATCCGGGCACATGGGGAGAACATCAATGTGGTCTCCACAGAGGGTGTCGGCAGTGAATTTATCTTCACGCTGCCGCTTGCGGAGCAGCAGGAGGAATCCTGAAATCAGCGGCATGGAGGTATAGTGATGAAGGACAAGGAACTGAAAATCGGGAAGCTGGACGATACTGTCTATGATCGCGCCATCCGGAAGCGCCTGGCTGCAGTCTGGGCGCACGCGGAGGCGGAGGAAATATCCCGCTCTCTGCCGCTCGAGGGAGATGACGTGAACTATGTGCTCCGCAGCGTGAGCAGGATTTCATTCAGTGCGGCGCGGGGACTGGCGGGCAGGCTCGCGCTGCTGCATGCGGTGGACACGCTGGCCGCCAAGGGCGCGTATCCGCGTCTGGCCGGCGTGTCCATCATGCTGCCGCTGGGCACATTGGAATCGGAGCTTCGGGGACTCATCGATCAGATCTGCGAGACGGCGGAGGAAGAGGGAGTGCAGATCGCGCAGGTGCGGACGGAGATCACCAGGGCGGTGAACGTCCCGCTTGTGGAGTCCGTGTGTCTCGGCGATCCCACGGACGAGAAGCATGAGAAGATCAGGGCGGAGGATATCCCCGGCTTTCATCTGGTGCTGACCAGATGGATCGGACTGGAGGGGACTGCCGTTCTCGGCGTCCGGAGGAGGGAGGAATTGCTGGAACGGTTTCCTGCTCCCTTTGTGGAAACGGCGGCAGAGGCAATTCATCACCTCTCCATCCGGAAGGATGCGAGGCTGATCAACGCGTTCAGCGACCGCTGCGCGATGGTCGCGCTGGGGGAGGGAGGCCTCTACGCCGCGCTGTGGTATATGGCGAATCTTTGGCAGTGTGGTCTGACGGTGGACTGGGAACAGGTGCCGATCCGGCAGGAGACGGTGGAGATCTGTAACTTCTACGATCTCGATCCGTGCTGTATGTGGTCGACTGGGAGTCTCCTGGCGGCGGTACCGGAGGACGGTGTGGCAGAGGTCCTCGCGGCGCTCCGGCGGCAGGACATTCCCGCCAGCGATATCGGCATGCTCACCCGCGGCAGGAACCGGGTGATCCGACATGGCGGGGAGGAACGATTCCTCGACAGGCCGCAGCCGGACGCGCTGCTTCGGTTTGAGGAACTGTGAGTGGAGAGGGCTGATCTTGCGGGTCATTCGGCAGCCGGCCCGCATGGTGTGAAGGCAGAATGGAAGAGAACAGGAGTAAACAGGAACAGGAGCCGATGGTGGATACCGGCTTCATGCAGGAGAAGATCAAGGCCCGCCCGGTGAATCACAGGAAGATTCTCAGGCGGACGCTGGGAACGGCGGGCCTTGCCGTGCTCTTCGGCGGCGTAGCCTGTCTTGTGTTTCTGGTGATGGAGCCGGTGATTAGCCGTCTGCTCTACCCGGATGAAAACAAGGTTCAGGAGGTTACCTTTTCAGAGGACGGACAGACCATGGACAGCGCAGCGGGCAGCAGTTTCGAGACAGAGGAGATCAATCCGGCGGATATGATCCAAAATGACTCGGATCTGGCCTCCAGCGCAGCATCTGCGGCCGCGGAAAAGGCTGCAGCGGAGGCCGCCCGGAAGGCAGCTGCGGAAGCGGTCGATGCCTCCGGCGAGAATCTCGATCAGGAGATCGGACAGGTCATCGACAGCCGCGCGTATACAGCCGCGGATTATCAGAAGATTTACGGTATGCTGAACGATACAGCCGCAAAGGCTTCAAAATCCGTGGCGGTTGTGACCAGAATCACGGCGGACTCGACGTGGTACGGGGAAGAATATGAGAATAGCGGAAAGGCGCCGGGTCTCATTGTCGCGGAGCATGATAAGCAGATTCTGATTCTCTGCGAGGACCAGGCGGTACAGGGCGCGGATGAGATCACGGTCACATTTCCGGATGGAACTCTGATGAAGGGGAAGACGGTCGGGATAGACACCGTCAGTGGATATGCCGTTGTCGGCGTGGATGGGACCAAAATCTCGGATTCCGCAAGGCAGAATTTTGCCATTGCGGAGCTTGGCAGTTCCAAGCAGTCCAATCTCACCGGAACGCCGGTGATCGCGCTCGGCGCGCCGGCGGGGACGGTCGGTTCTGTGTCATACGGAATTGTGACGAGCACATCCACCTCGCTGGACGTCATCGACGCTTCCTATAAACTGCTGACCACGGATATCTATGGCAGCAGCGCGGCGTCGGGTGTCCTGATCAATCTCAGCGGGCAGGTTCTCGGCATCATTGACATGGATTATAACGGCGCGGATATGAAGAATATGATCAGCGCGGTCGGCATCACGGACATGAAAGCGCTGATCGGGCAGCTCTCCAATGGGGAGAAGCCGGCGTATCTCGGCATCCACGGCGCGGATGTGCCGGAGAATGTCACTAAGGAGCAGGGGGTGCCGCAGGGCGCCTATGTCCGCAAGGTTGAGGAGGGTTCGCCGGCTATGGCCGCCGGCGTGATCAGCGGCGATGTCATAACGGAATTTGACGGGACCAGCATCACCACCTGGAGTGAGCTTCTGACGAAGCTGCGCTCTCATCAGCCCGGGGACGATGTGAAGCTCAAGGTGCAGCGGACGGGAAATGACGGATATCAGGAGGAAAGCCTGCAGGCGATACTTCAGGAACAGCCCGCGAAGTGACAGATGTGGTATCATGTAGGGCGGCACAGGAATGGCTCGAATTTGGAAAGGAATTTGACTGGGAGCATGAAAATTCCGAATGAGGTATTTGAAGAGCTTGCGGCAAGCGGAATCGAACGGCACGATGTCAGGGAAAGATCCGGACGGGACAGAGCGCAGAAGAATAGCAGAGAGAACACGTGGCATAAGGAATTCAGAAGCGCAGCGTCAGGCCGCGGCGGGAGCGGAGCAGAGCGCGATGTCAGCCGCAGCATGGCTGCTGACTCGCCGTATCGGAAGATCGCAGCAGGAAAGGGAGCAGGAAGAATGCATTTTATCGCAGATCTGCGGGAGGGAGACTCCGTCCGCGACATTTATCTTTGCAAGAAGAAGCAGGAACTGAGAACCAAGGCGGGCAAGTCGTATGACAGCCTCACGCTGCAGGACAAGACTGGGACGCTCGACGCCAAAATATGGGATCCCGGGAATGCGGGCATTGGAGATTTTGATAATCTGGATTATGTCGAGGTGACGGGCGATATCACGTCGTTCCAGGGCAGTCTGCAGCTCAATGTGAAACGGGTGCGCCGCGTCGCGGAGGGAGAGTATGATCCGAAGGACTATCTTCCGGTTTCAGACCGTTCCATCGACGAGATGTGGACAGATTTCATCCGGTATATCGATAAAATCGAGGAGCCGCACATGAAAGCGCTGCTGCAGGCGTTCTTTCTCGAGGACACCGGTTTTGCCGCGGCATTCCGGGGATCCTCTGCAGCCAAGACGATGCACCATGGATTCGTCGGCGGACTGCTGGAGCACAGTCTCAATGTGACAAAGCTGTGTTATGCGTACTGCAGTCTGTATCCGACGCTGAAGAAGGATCTGCTGGTCCCGGCGGCGATGCTTCACGACATCGGCAAGACGCGCGAACTGTCCGCGTTTCCGCGGAATGATTATACGGAGGAGGGCCAGCTTATCGGCCACATTGTGATCGGTGTCGAGATGATTGATGAGAAGCTGAAAGCGATTCCGGACTTTCCGCCGATGCTGGCGCTGGAGCTGCGGCACTGCATTCTCGCGCATCACGGGAAACTCGAGTTCGGCAGCCCGAAGGTACCGGCACTGATGGAGGCGGCAGCGCTGAATTACGCGGACAACACCGACGCGCATATGGAGATGTTCAAGGAAATTCTGCAGGGAAACAACACCGATCCGTGGGCTGGCTACCAGGCACGCGTCGAATCAAACGTGCGGCGCACAGAGGTGTAGAACTCTGCTGCTATTGTGTATAGTGGCCTGGAGCGAAGTGGATGGCCGCAAAGGTAGGCCCGTGATGCGTTCTGTGCGGCATCCTCACATGGACTTCACGCAGCGGGATGATCAGCGGAAGAAACAGGAAGAAGGTTGATCGGAGATGGCACAAAAGAAGGTGGAAACACCCTGGCATAAGGACGATGTGCTCGAGGTGACGATCGAGGACATGGATCAGGACGGCAATGGGATCGGCCATACAGAGGACGGCTACACGCTCTTCATCAAGGACGCGGTCATCGGGGATAAGGTCACGGCAAAGGTGATGAAGGCTACGCCGAAGTATGCTTTCGCCAAACTGGAGGAGATCACGGAGCGGTCGCCGTTCCGCGTGGAGCCGAAGTGCGATATCTCCAATAAGTGCGGCGGCTGCCAGATTCAATCCCTGGATTATGAGCATCAGCTCGCGTTCAAGGAGCGCAAGGTTCGGGGAGATCTCATCCGGATCGGCGGCTTTCCGGCGGAAAAGGTCGATGAGGTGCTCTACCCGATCATCGGCATGGACGACCCGTTCCGCTATCGCAACAAGGAGCAGGTCCCGGTGGGCATGAGCACGGACGGTGTTCCGCTGACCGGCTTCTACGCAGGGCGCACGCACAGCATCGTGCCGATGACGGACTGTATGCTCGGGGCGGAGGACAACAAGAAAATTCTGGAAGCCATTCTGGAATATATGAAGCTGTACCATGTGCCGGCCTACGATGAGAAGACGGGAGAAGGGCTGCTGCGACATATCCTCATCCGGAACGGCATCTACAGCCAGCAGACTATGGTCTGCCTGGTGGTCAACGGAGACAGCCTGCCGGAAGAGGACAAGCTCGTGGAGATGATCCGCGTTCTCCCGAACGTGACCAGCATCTCGCTGAATGTCAACCGCGCCAAAACCAATGTAATACTCGGCAGAAAACTCCGAATCCTGTGGGGAGAGGACAGCATTCTGGACAGTCTCCATATCTTTGATGTCAAGGAGCACCGTGGCACGGATTCCGCCGGCATAGATGTTCTGGTCGGGGAGAAGTCCCATCCAGGCGTTTCTCCCGCGGGTTCTGCAAAGAACGCCACATGCGGAAATAGAAAAATGCAGACGTTTGTTCCCACGGGCACGCAGCTGCAGTTCCGGATCTCTCCGCTCTCCTTCTATCAGATCAATCCGAAGCAGACGGAGAAGATGTACAGTCTCGCTCTGGATTACGCGGCACTGACCGGGAAGGAATATGTTCTCGACCTTTACTGCGGGATCGGGACCATTTCCCTGTTCCTGGCGAAGCGTGCGAAGGAGGTCTATGGCATCGAGGTTGTGCCGGAGGCCGTGCGCGATGCCAAGATCAACGCGGAGCGCAACGGCATTTCCAACGCACTGTTTGAGACAGGGCGCGCAGAGGATGTTCTGCCGGCCTTTGTGGAACGGCGCAGAAAGGAAGGACGCCGCAATCCGGTCGATGTCGTGGTGGTCGATCCGCCGCGGAAGGGACTGGACGACGGCACGATCAATATCATTCTGAAGCTCATGCCGAAGCGGGTCGTCTACGTCAGCTGCGATCCGGCCACCCTTGCCCGAGATCTCCGGAAGCTGTGTGAAAAGGAATACGAGCTGCGGAAGGTTACGCCGGTGGACAATTTCTGCAATAGCGTGCATGTTGAGACAGTGGTTCAGCTATCAAGAGCAAAATAAAAGAGGGCTGGAAAATCCCGTGTTTAGCCATTTCTGCGGCATCCGTCTATCTGAGAAGAGAGGCGGGTGCCGCTTTTTCTTTAAAAATGTGAAAGTTGGTCTGGCGTGACTGTGGGAAGGCTATTTGGATGAATTTTTGACTGGCGAGACTGTGGCTTTGCTATTTTCGGAGGTTGTGACAGTGGAAAGGCTATTTGAGCAGGAATAGAAAAAAGGCGATGCAGAATCATCATCTGCATCGCCTTCCATCGCTTTAATCCTCTTTGAAGTACAATAAGCGGTGCACATGAAGACATCATAATTTAATATTGACAGTATTTTGCCGTCTCGGATTATCGGGACGGCTTTTCTGTTTTTCACGAATTCCAAACTTGGTACACTAAGTAACGAAATTGTGCTAATGAGAAATGGATATAATCGCTACTGATTTCAAAGCCACTTGAAAGAAGACAAGATAGGTATTCCAAGATATAAATCAGAAGTTATCACTCTGCCAGTCGATTCTCTTCGCCCCAGACACAGAGCTGATCCAGCACAGTCATCAGCGATTTTCCTCGTTCCGAAAGCGTATATTCCACCTTCGGCGGGATCTGCGGATACTCGGTGCGGACGATCAGTTTATCTGCTTCCAACTCCTTGAGATTA
>CACZJZ010000010.1 GCA_902781655.1 uncultured Lachnospiraceae bacterium | reverse complement strand
CATCCGATCAGACGGAACAGCCGGTAAAGCGTAAACGTGGCAGACCGCTGGGTAGCAAAAATAAGCCGAAGGCAGCTCCGCCAGAACCATCAACGTGACCCAACAGGTCGATGAAGAAAACATCCATCTGAGACTATGTCATTGTCGATATAGTCTCACTGGTTGGGAAAGTATTACATAATTTTATCTTGCTTCTTCGAAAATATCCTTAAAATCCTTTCTCCTGCTTATTACCAAAGTAATATTCCTGTATTTTTCAGCTTATAAACGGCTTCGATAAAGAAATAGTCCGCATAGACCATCGTCATGTGGTGATTCCTGTCATGATACGAAGTGCTGCAGTTCTGAACGATCGCATCGCATTTTTCCGTCCAGTCGGCACGCGAGCCATCAATCGCCTTTAGAATTTTCACAGCCGCTTCCACATAAATTTTCTTTTCCAGTTCAGGGACATGCCCGGATATCTCCAAGAGCCCTCCTGCTATGACGCATGCGCCGCAGGAGTCCTCCCAGGCAGGTTCGGGCGGCTGGCGGAAATCCACCGGAATGATCCCGTTCTCCGGGATATTGGCCATACAGTAATGTGCGATCTTTTTTGCCGTATCAAGATATTCCTGCTTTCCCGTATGAATATAGCTGATCATAAAGCCATAGAGCGCCCAGCCCTGTCCACGCGTCCAGGAAGAACCTTCCTGATATCCCTGCCCTCCGCGGCTTTTCAGATAAGCGCCTGTTTCCGGGTCAAATTCCACGATATGCTTTACAGAACCGTCAGGCCTTACGAAATGTTCCATTACTGTATCCGCATGCATCATTGCGATCTGCCTAAACCTGGGGTCTCCGGTCTCTTCAGCGGCCCAATAAAGGAGCGACAGGTTAAACATACAATCTATGATGGCCCATCCTCTCGTGTCTTCTCCTATATCATTCCATGCACGTATAAATCTACCTACCGGATTAAACCTTCCTGCCAGAATGTCAGCGGCATGTAAACCGATTTTTCTGGATTCCGGATTTCCTGTCAGCCTGTAGTCAGCCACTGCTGTCGGCACGAACATAAAGCCCACGTCATGGTGCAGGCCATAATATTCCTGAAAACAATGTTTGAGCTTCTCTTCTAAGTTCCTTGCTGTTTTCAAATATCTCTCATCACCGGTATCCTGATATAAAAGCCACTGGAGTCCTCCCCAGAAGCCGTTCGTCCACCAGTTGATGCCGTTATCCGCCCCCTCCTGCCCCTGTCTGGAACGGTCGTCATAATTTCCCTCGGAATCTGTCGTATATGGTATCTTATCCTGATTTTTTTCACTTACCCATGCCAGTTTATGGCGGACTTTTTCGAGTACAGTTTCCGCCCATTGTTCATAGTTTCCCATATCTGCCTCCTAGTTCATCTTTACCTTCATGTTTCAGGTTTTCCCTCTTATCAAACAGTCGAATCCCGCCTTCGCATCCGCGGTCAGCCGCAGATACGGTATCATGCTTTCCTTTCCCGGATGCATGGGAGTCACTCTGCCATATTCAATCCATGCCTTCCGTACCGGCCTATGCGCGGTCAGTTCAAAGTCCACGCCGTAATAGACGGTTCCAAGCACATACACTCTGCCCCGTCCTTCGTCCTTCAGGGTCAGGCTCACATTCTTCGCCAATATGGGCAGGCTGAACAGAATCTCTCCTTCATCGGCAATAACCCTTATTTTATCATACTGCGCTCCCGCCGACCCGGGCTGTCCGATACGCTTCCGGATGCTCTCCCATTCCTCTTCGGAAAACAGAAGATAATCCTTTTTCTTTTTTTCGAAGAAAAATTCCGGTTCCTTTTCGCTCTTTCTGCCTTCGCCATCCTGCAAAGCTTCTCCGCCGCTGAAGCCATAAAACTCCACGCGCTCTTCCGCGCTTCCTCTGAACCAGTACAGCGCCTGCCTCAGCCCCCAGAGTTCCGTTCCGTCCTCCTCCTTCTCGAAACCGAACATGGCATAATGGGAATATGCAAATTCTGCCCATGCGCTCTCGTCCATTTCCAGAAACGTCCTGCTCCCGGAGACGGGCACGGCAGATTCCCCGCGAAGCGCCGCTTCCGCCTTTCCGAGCATATAGCGGAGCATGTTCTGATTTTGAACGGAGGTTTCTTCTGACCGCTACTCCAGAGCCGTCCTCGATTCCTCCACCAGTTTTTTCAGCCTGTCCTTCATCTATTCCGCCCCGTCCTTCACCCCAGCTGCGCGATGGACCAGGAATCCAGAGAAAAGTCCAGCGTAAGCTTTCCTTCCTCATCCACCGTAAAGCAGCGTCTTTCCAACGCCTCTCCCTGCATCCGGAGCATCTTCTCCTGCTCCCGGTCCGGCTCCGCAGGCGCACCCATTCGGTTCCAAAGCTCCACCGCAATATCGTCTTTATGCAGGATGCTTAAAGTATAGGTATCCCCCGGCATCAGCCCGGAGACAACGAAATGATATGGTTTTTCGGTTCCGAACGCCTGACATTCCCGCGCCACGGACTGATCCGGGTAGACGGACATGGGAACGGTTCCCTTATAATCCTCCGGATAGTGATAGAATGCCGCCGCAAGCCTTTCTCCCTTCCGGGTGAAAATATAGCCCTCTCCCTGCTCCAGCTCCTCGTCTCCCAGCTCGTTCAGCATCCGGTATGCATGGAACACCGGCTTCTTTACTCCCTGCAGGGTTAACATGCCGAAGCCGCCGTGGAAGGCCTTCGGTCCTGCTCCCAACTCTTCAAACACGTCCGTGAATACCCAGTAGGAAAGGGAATCCACCAGATTGGCACACTGCAGGTTGCTGCGCATCACATAGGCGGCCGCCGGAAGATAATCATGGCTGTAATCCCTTGATGTGGGGCTGGAGCTCCATTCCGTCAGATGAATTTCCGCGTCCGGATAGGCGCTGTTTGCTACCGCCTTTTTCAGCCCCAGGATATCGTCGTGCAGGGAATCCTTATAACGGCTCCTTCCGCTCGTTTCCCCATGTCCGTCCAGGGCGAAATCCGTGGGATAGGGATGGGTAGAAACAAAGTCCACCGAAAGCTTTTCCCTTTCACAATATGCCAGAAAATCATGAATCCACACGCCCTGCCATTCCAGGCTGTCCAAATCCTCCACCCGGAAGGTGGCCTGGCAGGAAACATTCTCCACCTCTCCCGCGAACCTCTCATCCGGAACGAAATTGCTGGTGGCCGGCCCGCCCACACGGAGCTTTTCATCCACCTCCTTCACGGCCTTTACCGTCGCTTTATACAGTTCGAAATACTGAGTCTTTGTCCCCGCCCAGAAGGGTCTCAGGTTCGGCTCGTTCCATACCTCATAGTACCATTTTTCGGTTTCCTCTTTTCCGTACCGCTTCTGCCAGTGCCTGACCAGTTCGCCGATCAGGGCAGCCCACTTTCCATAGTCTTCAGGCGGTTCCACATTTCCCTTCCACCAGAACTGGGTTGCGTCCCCTCCTGCCAATGCCTTCGGCAGAAAACCGAACTCCACAAAGGGGCGGATGCCACAGTCCAGCATATAATCGAAAAGCTTGTCTATGTACTGAAAATTATATCGGGGTACGCCGTTTTCCTCCGTATAGGCATGCATATCGTCATGAAGCAGGCCATGGAAGCGCAGATAGCGGAAGCCGCAGGCGTTCACAACCGTTTTTAACTGCTGCTGCCAGTCCGCGCGCAGTCCCTCGTTCGCGCGCCCGGCCCCGACGCAGTTTGACCAAATGTGTCTTAATTGTTTCGCATTTCCCTGAAAATCAATCATTTTTTCTCCATTCTGAAACGCTTTTCATTCGTTCCGAAGCGTTTTACGCTCTCTTTTCTCTGTCAGGCTTACTTTTGCAGGAGCATTCCAGCTCAAAGGCAGTCGAGTAGACTAAGGGCTCTCCACCCTTAGCCCCTCACAGATCCGGACGTGCGGCTTTCCCGCATCCGGCTCCTCACAGTAACATTCGCTTTAATACAGCGGATAGTAGACTTTGGGCTTGGCAAGTGGATAGCACTTCAGCATGTCAACAAATCCGTTCCATGTGTATGTGCGTCTGCATCCTCGTCTGTTCATCGCTTTGAAAAGAAACTGCTGTACCCGATGTAGGAATGCACTAAGCTTGTAGACGTTAAATGTCACCCCATAATACCGGTAGTAGCCAACCAGTTTCACATTTAGTTGTTTCACTATGTCTTTTGCGGGCTGGTTCTTGTTATCGTAGAGCCACTCCTTGAATTCTTTCAGCTTCTTCTCAAACTTCTTCCGCGATGTTTTGACTTTGGGCCACGGATAGCCTTTCCTGCTCTTACCGTAGTAGAAGGTAAATCCAAGAAAGTCAAATGTCTCCGGCTTTCCCAAACCTCTTGCCTTGCGGTTTTGCTCCGCATAACGCCCGAATTCAATCAGCCTGCTCTTACTGTCTTCCAGTTCGAGGTTGAACTTCGCCATGCGTTCTTTGAGCGCCGCATAGTAGTGTTCTGCGTCCGATTTGTATTGGAACCCCGCCACAAAATCATCCGCATAGTTTACAAGAAAGCATTCGCCTCTTGCCTCTTTCTGAATCACCAGCTTGAACCAAAGTGTCAGTACGTTGTGCATGTATATGTTTGCCAGCGTTGGGCTGATATTTCCACCCTGTATGGTTCCCTCTTCCGTATCCTCGTATTTCCCGTCGATCATCACTCCCGCTTTTAGGTACTTCCGCACCAGCCACAGGATGTTCGGGTCTTTGATATGCCATTCCAGGAATTTCATCATCCATTCATGGTCGATATGATCGAAGAAGCCTTTTATATCGGCATCCACAATAAAGTTTATCTTGCCGTGTGATACCCGTTGATAAACTTCTTTGACCGCTTCATGGCATCCCCGCTTAGGCCTGAAACCGTACATACAATTCAGAAACCTTGGCTCATAAATCGCTTCCAGTATCTTCTTTAGTGCCAACTGCACTATTTTGTGGGAGTGGCTTGTACGATTTATTCTTTAGGCGTTTCACAAGGTCAGCTATGTTGCTGTCAAGTTGCTTCCCGTATTCCTCTTTGGTCACCTTATCTATTCCGACTGCCTTCTTTCCGTCCAGTTCCCTGTGACATGCTTTCAGCAGGTCTTCATTTATAAGGTGGTACAGACTTGTGAATATGGGTCTTCTTGTTACCGCTGAAATCTCTGCTATTCTCTCTAATTTCGTTCCCATCATTTCCTCCGTCCCTGAGTACGGATGATGTGTCCTCAGAGAGATCGTTACTGTGTAACCTCCTTCCCTCTGTCGGCATTACCCGACTTCATTGGTACTATGAAGTTATCCGACTGCCTGCCACCCGTTTGACATCCTCCCTTTTCAGTTGGTATGTCATACTCTTTTGTGAGAGGTAGCAGGCTCTCCCCAGTTGATGTGTGTCCTCGTTGTCAAGCATGATCGGCTCTCTGACCCCGCAGTGCCATGCAGTTCTCACCATGTCGAGCTGCACGATGTTGCCTTCCGCACCAGTTAAGACGAATCGCTTTAACGACCCTACTTGCTTGCTGTCTACGCTTGTCAGGTGTCATTACTGGCACCATCCCAAGACTCGCTAATATCTGGCTGGTTAGGCCTTGTATATACCGGATTCCCACCGGTTAGGCTACACACCCTTGGCTGGGCGCACAACCGGAATTTCCTCTCCGCAAACCGGTATTTTTCCAGCATGGTGGTGCAGCAGCTTTCGCTCCCGATCCCGTGTTGTCTGTAGTCAATGAACAGATTGGTGCAGTCCGTCTTCTGCAGCTCATGGCTGTGTGTTTTTTCCATCAGCTCCTCCAGCTCATACTCACTGACCTGAAAGGAAAAGGGCTGGCCGGAAGAAACGCGGCAGACCAGGCTTTCTCCACCCACCGATACCCATTCGTAGCCATAGTGGGAGGAATTTTCCTGAGGACGGATATAGTCTACAAACAGCTCCTCCTTTCCGGCATGGAAGATTCCCATATAGCTGGCGCGCCGTTTGTCGATATAGCTTTCAAAGGGGCCGTATCCGTAATAGTCCACCCGCTCCATTTCCCTTTTCAGCGGAATCTGGATTCCAAACCGGGGCAGCGGGCCATGCAGCTCTCCCACGGAAACCTCCGAGACAAATCTCAGCCTTCGGTCAGTCGCCACATGAACGCTCAGAACGATGTTGCAGATATTCTGATAAACCTTCGCCCCAAGGGACAGACAGGAAATCACACGACATCCGTCCTCCGTCTGCTCTGTCCGGCATTCATACATCTTCGTCTGAAGCTGATCCAGCATCCGGAGCTTCCACATTTCGCCAACCCGTATGTCATTGCTGACGGGCGCTCGCATCAGTGCATAGCGCATTGGCCTCTGCAGCAGCTCCTGTCCCACAGCCGACTGTTTTTCAGACCCCTGCCTCACGGCCGTCTGTTTCGCAGGCTGTGCCTTCCCTCCCGCGTCCGCTGAGCATTCCTCCTCCCCGCAGAGCGAAAACTGCTCCAGGCCGCGAAGTCCCCAGGCCTTCAGATTCCATTCCTCCGCGCCTTCCCAGTCGTATTCCGGCGTCACAAAGGCGAACAGCACCCTGCAGTCTTCCCTCCTCAGCCAGTCCCTTCCGTCCGGAAGGGATACTTTTGCTTCCTCTCCCGGCCCGATCACAAGGTGGAGTAGATCACGCTTCTCTGAAATGTCGACATGATTCAAGGTGCTTAGTGTCGAAAAGAGGGATTTTCGGCACTATATCTGACTGAAACGGGCCAGCCAGGAACGAAAATATAGGAATCAACCAAAAAACTGGTTTCGTATAGGCTGTTATATAGTCTCATCGGTTGGGAATGTATTACTTAATTCCAACCGCAATTACAAAAGCATAAATTCGTGGAAGAATCCTGACAGGCGGGAAAACATTAAAGCGGCCTGTCTTTTTTTCGGCATACGATACAGGTTCCATCGATCAGGAATCTTTCGCCGCCGGTAATCTTCTGCTTTTCTCCGTAATCCATTACAACCTGCTGATTTCCCCATGGATTGCATACCTGCAGCCTCATCTCACCATGATTCTCAAATTTCAGATAACAAATTTCTCCCTTTTCCCTTTTGGCATATACCCGGTATCCATTTCCGCCGGGAAGCTCAAATTCCGCGTCCCATCCATCCGGAAGCCCCTCAAACAGATGCAGCACAGGCTCCTCTCCCGGCGCGCCGGGGACTCCATTGCAGAGCGCGCAGGCCATGGATTCCGAAGCCTGCCCCAGCCGCTGCGCACCTATGGCCTGAACGCCCTCCCGTAGCGTCATTCGGTTATCCAGAATCACCGTATATCCGGTTCCTTCCCTGTCAATAAAATTATCCGGATTTACATTTGCAATAATTTCCGGGAGAAAGAATTCCACCGCTTTTTTATCTCCCATCTTTCCCACTGAAAGGACAAACGGATCCAGTTCTCCTATTTCCGCCTTTTCCATTCCAAAGCCATGCAGTTCAAGACACTTACGATAGGTATTTTCTCCAGTCGTCCGAAATTCCCCTTCCGGCGTCTCCATCGTCAGAAGATGGAAAATATTGACCGGATCCATATTATGATAATAGCCCGGTCTGCTCATTTGCGCCGGCGCCGCGCCACAGCACCACATCTTCTCTTCCCCTTCCTTTCTGGGAAGAAGCGCGCCGGCGCTTTCATTGGTAAGAACAGGCGTCACCCGCTTTTCGAAAGCTGTCCACTCCGCTCTTTTCTCCTCGTCCCTCTGAAGGATCTCCGCTGCCCGTGCCGCTGTCGGAAGAATACCATGTACGGCGGAAAGCTCTGAAATGGTGTCCCGGGCATTCCAGAGATCCTCATGGTTGTTCACATGACAGATATGCAGCAGGCCGTCCTCTCCTTCCTGCCAGAATGGCAGATGCAGATACATTTCCGCCGTATTAAAAAGTACCGGATATGCTCTCCTCTCCAGCCATTCTCTGTCCGCGCTTTCCAGGTATCTTTCCCAAAAGAGCATCGCAATTTTCGCCGTGGTGGAAAAAATATGGGTCACATATGCGTAGGGTCCATATCCCCTCGTTCCATCCTCAGAGTCCGGATCCTCCCAGTTCCACCGGCTTTCATAGGTGTTGCGCCCTCTGGCAAAGCTGCGAAAGGCCTCGCTTCTCGATTCCCATGGCTTTTGGAGCGTATACAGCTTCTGCATTTCATCCTGAAGCTCTTCCGGTATCCTGCAGGGACCCGAAAACCAGCAGGTTTCCGGAATGAAGATTCCCCGTGTTCCCCACTGCTGTTTTGCAGCCATCCTGTAGCTTTCCATGGAATTCCAGTAATGCGAAAAACAGGCGTCTGCCAGTTCATGACAGCCCAGCTTCACCAGAGGCGCGTAATAGCAGGACTGATTATGCCACCAGTATTGGGCTCCCCAGTACCGGTAATCCCCCGCCGTATAGAACAACAGCCCTCCATATCTTGGCATATAGCTTCCTCTGGAGGTTACCGCCATCAGATACAGAAAATAGACGCTGTGCATGCTCACTATGTCCGCTTTTCCATCTTCACTGTGCAGGCGCATTTTGGGCGCTCTTTCCCAGAAATCATGCCACCATTTTTCAGAAACTGCCTTCGCCTCCTCCATTTTTCCCACAGTCAAGTTTTCCTTCGTCCGGAGCTTCAATGTCTCTCTTTCAAAACTCTGGGCTGTTTCCATCCGGATCCACAGATCCTCTCCGGAGGCCGTCCACTCCAGAACAGCTTCGCTCTGATTTCTGATGCGCGCCTGCGGCTTTCTGCCGAAACTGCTTACCTCCAGAAGAGACTGACAGAAATATTCTTTTTCTTCAAAGAACTGCCTCAGCCGAACCGTCTCCTCTTCCTTTTCCAGACAGGAAACTGCCATGTGTTCTCCGGTTCCCGCATAGGAATACAGCTTATCCTTTTGCAGCGAAGGATGTACCTGCGGCCGTATTCCCGCCCGATACAGACTGCCCCCGCGAACCGTGCGCAAAGACAGCCTGATCTTCTGCGGCTTCTCTCTCCTGTCACGAATATGCATATAACAGATATCCCTGTCCATATCCAGGAAGATTTTAATCTCCACATCCCCGGACACAATTTCCAGCCTTCCATCATATACGGACAGATGCTGCTTTGTCTCTTCTCCAAAGACAACATCCCTACCCGTGCCAAAGGAAAGGTCCACCATACCGGTGCCGCTGCCATAGTCCGTATCCATTTTGGGAAAGGACTGGCTGGACGCATCATTGGCAAATACGTCTACTCTGTTCCACTGCAGATGCAGTTCCTCTTCATCCATCCACACAAGGCTTCCCATTCTTCCGTTTCCGATTGGAATGCCAGCCTCCGGAATCCGTCTGATCCCCCGATAATACAGATCCGCTTTTTCAATAAATCCCCTGATATTTTCCATATTTATCCCCTATACAGAGAGGTCAGAAATATCCGGGTTTCCCGGATATTTCTGACCGTTGGCTGTTATTTATGTCCGATTTTACCCGATAGATGCCGCCCGTTCTTCTGCATCTTCAGTCAGGCTGCTTATGGTGTCCTGCAGATCTGCATAACCGGATGCGTCTATCTTCTGTATCTCTGACTCTATGGCTGCTTCCAGTTCCACCTCCGGAAGCATGATCAAATTGATGAAATCCGTGTTCATCATCGTATCAATTTCTGTCAGGGTAGAAGACGCATCATCCGTGACTGCAAGGGTCAGCTCATTCACCAGGCCAGTATATTCCGTTGCGAACTCATATTCCCCATCTTCCAGGAGTTTTGCTACCGCCTCGCCCGGATATGCGAAATCTTCTCCATAAATTTCCGAATAATATTCGCAGTAATCCAGATCGCACTGAGTGACGGAAGCGCCGATACTTTCAGAGGTGTTATCGATATCTACGGGTGTTCCGTCTTCAAGGATCTGAATTCCGCCAAGCCCGTTCAGATAACGATATACTTCAATGCCTCTGTTCCTCTTATAGTTTGTGGGATCCGCTTCGACTCCTTCCCGGTATTGCTGCGTATAAGCCACTTTGCCGTTCTCAGTATACTCCCAGTCTTCTCCCTCAACTCCGCACATCAGAAGCCTTGAACCTTCCGGCGAATATAAGAAGTTTAGCAGACGCATGGTTTCTTCAGGATATTTATTATTTACTGAAATTGCAAAAGCAAAGTTTCCAGAGCCCCATCCATAAGGGGAAGATGAATTATACAGTCCTGATAAATAATCCATTCCACATGGAACATATTCATACCCATAAGATGGATCTAATGCCTGAAGAGCCTCATTAATCGAATTGATCGCTCCGGAACCATTGATCCCCAATGAGATATACTGTCCTGCTTTTGCCTTTGCCACATAATCATCATAGCTCTGGGTAAAGGATTCCGGATCCAAAAGCCCCATATTATAAGCCTTGTTGTAGAAACGGACAGCGTTCCAGTATTCGTCCGAATAGTACATCTTTTCGATCTCTCCGGTCATGGAGTCATACAGCGTAGCATTTTTTCCTTCTCCGTAGCCGTTTGCAAACAGATAGGGAATTCTAAATGCCCAGGTTCCCCAGTCGGACCATCCGCCTACGGCATAGATGGTTTTTCCGTCTTCCGTCTGCTGAAACTGTTCCTGCATCTGAGCCAGAACCTGCAGATAGGAATCCTCATCTGTAATCTCCGGATATCCGGCCTGTGCATACATATCCCATCTCATGGTATAGCCGATTCCTGTTCCATAAAATGTAGGGATTTCTTCCGCGTCACCATTATCCGACACATTCATGGGAATAAAGTAAAGGCTGTTCGTATCATCACTCAGAATACTTCTTGAATAGGTAAGCGCATCATCACCCCATGTTTTTATATTGTCTCCATATTCTTCCACAAGCTCATCGAGCGCAATAATCTGTCCTGAATCAATGAGGCTGGCCGGAGACTGTGCTCCTGTTCCGTTACAGTACACCACATCAGGAAGATCCCCGGCAGCAAGGAGCACCTGAAATTTATCATCGTCTCCTGTTACAACCCGGATTCTCACCCCGGTAATTCTCGCAATTTCATCGGCCACTGCATTGTCCGCTACTCCGTCCTCCAGACTTTCACCCGGATTCCAGAAGGTGACTTCCACCTGCTCATCCTCAGAGTATCCCTCTTCTCCGGCTGCCTGCGCCTCTCCTTCTGACGTTTCTTCTCCGGCTGCACTCTCCGCAGCGGACTGTGTCTCCGCATTTTCTCCCGAACAGCCGGCCAGAGACACTGTCATCAGTCCTGCCAGAAGCAGACTCATCATTTTTTTCCATTTCATTTCCACATTCTCCTTTTATTTTGGTAAAATTCTGTTTTATCCTTAATAATGTCAGTGGGAAAAATCTATCCCTTCACAGCTCCGATCATAATTCCTTTTGCAAAATGCTTCTGCAGAAACGGATATACGCACATGATGGGAAGGGTAGTAATCACCGTAATACACATCTTTATGGACATGGGAGTCATTGTCCTGCTCGCTCCCATGGCTTCCAGCTGCTGCGTCGACGCCTGCGCCAGGTTTGTCGCACTGTTCAGATAATTGTAAAGAATCAGCTGGAGCGTCTGCAGATTTTCATCACTGACCAGAAAATAATTGTCCGACCAGCTGTTCCACTGATTTACGGCGTTATAGATTGCTACCGTCGCAATGATCGGTTTGGACAGCGGAAGAATGATCTTCCAGAATATCGTCACATAGCCGGCCCCATCCAGCATGGCGGATTCCTCCAGCGATTCCGGGAGCGATTCAATATAGGTCTTTGTCAGAATCATATAATAAGCGCTGACGGCACCTGGAAGAATGTAGAGCAGAAAGTTGTTTTTCAGCCCGTATGCCCGCATGGTCAGATACCAGGGAATCAGCCCCGCATTCAGATACATTGTTATCACAAAAAAGCGGTATACAAAGGTTCTCCACATCATCTCCCGTTCGGTCACCAGATACGCTGCAAAGCTGGTGCACGCAACCGTGATCAGCGTACCCAGTACGGTTCTCAACGCAGAAATCACAGCCGCATGAAAGATATTGTTCAGCTGAAACAGCATGCGGTATCCATCCAGATTAAAGCCGATCGGATACAAAAAGGCATAGGCCGCCCTGTCCGGATCGCTCAGGGAATATACAAGAATATAATAGAACGGATAAACGCAAAGGATAACCAGTGCCAGAAACAGGATATTCAAAAAAGCCTGAAAAGGAAGCCCCCTGAGTTTCAATTTTGTTTGACGCATTTCTTCTTTCCTCCGTTCCTACACAATGGATTCGCCGCGCACCTTTTTGGATAAGGTGTTTGCTCCAAACAGCAGCAGAATACTGATCAGCGATTTTGCCATTCCTATTGCGATGGATTTTGAATACTGGTTGGTCAGAATCGCGATCTTATAAACGTAATAGTCCAGCACTTCAATCTTATCCGCCACAATAGCATTATGGAACACAAAGTATTGATCGAAGCCATTGTTCAGAAGATTACTGATCGCCAGCAGAAGCAGGACGAAGAAGGTGGGAGTCAGCCCCGGAATTGTGATGTGCAGAATTCTCTGCAGCTTTCCGGCCCCGTCCACATCCGCCGCGTCATAAAGCTCCTGATCAATTCCTGAGATCGCCGCAATATAAATGATGGCGTTCCACCCCAGACTCTTCCAGATGTGCAGAAGCAGCTGAACCAGCCATACGTGCTCCCCGTCCGACAGCGGATTATAACTGTTTCCCTCAAGCCCGAACAGGCGGAACAGATTGCTCAGCATTCCATCCGTGGAAAAAATGGCGAAGGTCAACGAATATACGATGATCCAGCTGATGAAATTGGGAAGCGTAGTCAGCGTCTGCACCGCTTTTTTCCGCCGTCTCCCCCGCAGCTCGTTCAGAAGAATCGCAAACAATGCGGGTAGCGGAGAAACAAGAAGACTCAGTCCGCTCATCACCAGCGTATTTCTCAGCACCTTGAGAAACTCCGTCGGATTACTGATGATCTCTCTGAAATGCTCCAGCCCCACAAACGAGCATTCAAAAAGACTGCGGCCGATCTTATAATCGAAAAAAGCATACAGCCATCCGAATAACGGCACATAAGAAAAGGCAAACGTTAAAAGCATAAATGGAAGGATCATAAAGAACAGTCTTCGTCCTCTGTTCGATTTCACCATCTGCTTCTGCGGTCTGCCTTGCTTCGTTTTCAGCATATTTACCACTCTCCTCTCTTTTCTGCACAGAATTATAGTAAATATGCCATTCATTTTTCCATGTAAGTGCTTTTTATTTATAGCACATGTCTGTCCAATTCTCTGTCCTTCCCCCTCTTTTATAAGCACAATGCTGTGATTTTTAGCACAATTATGCCGTTACTGCCGGCATCCTGATGAGTACCTCTGTTCCCACGCCTTCTCTGCTTCTGATCTGCACGCCGTAATCCGAACCGTAGATCAGCCGGATCCTCCTGCATACATTGGATACGCCGATCCCGGTTTTTCCAATTTTTTCCTTTTCTTCTGTCCGAATCTCCATCCCGTCTTCCATATTTTTTTGCAGAATTTTTAGATTTTCTTCTGACATCCCCCTTCCATTATCCTTTATGGAAATCTCCATATCATCTTTTATCCGAACCTCCACGGTAATCTGAAGGACAGTTCCTTCTCCCTTCATTCCATGCAGAATACTGTTTTCCAGAAAGGGCTGGAGAATCAGGCGTGGAACCTTGTACGCCTCATCTTCTTTTCTGCTGTATACTGCCAGCTTCAGCTGGTTTCCATATCGGAAGTTCATAATTGTAACATAGTCCGTCACATAGCGGAGTTCTTCCCCGAGAGTGCACTCCTCCTGCCCATGTCTGAAAATGGGACGAAGCAGGTTTCCAAAGGCCTCCACACATACCGTAATATTGTCATTTTTGGACAATACTGCCATCCATTTAATCGTGTTCAGCGTGTTATAAATAAAGTGAGGATTGATCTGCTGCCGAAGCGTTTCTATTTCCAGATATCTCTTTTCTTCTTCCATATGTCTGTTCTTATCAATTAAGGATACGATTCCCTCCGACATCCGGTTAAACTGCCGCCCCACCACTCCGAGCTCCCGAACCGTTTTTTCCTCCAGCATGCCGCCAAGCCTGCCCTCCTCCATTTCCTTCATTTTTCCTGTCAGCCGCATCAGAGGCGCCGTAATATGAAAAATCCAGAACTGGGACAGACCAGCAGCTGCAAGCAGGCTCACAATTAAAATCACCAGCTGATACCTTTTCAGCGCATCCACATCCTTCATCAGCCAGGAGACCGGAACTTCGTCTATGATAATCCAGTCAGTCGCTTCCACAGATCTGAGCACAGTCTGTATTTCTTCTCCATCCAGCGTTGTCCGGATCACGGAATCCACCAGACTCTGTAGCTGATCTTCCCCGTATCCGCTCTGGTTTCCAATCACTGAACTGTCGCCGGAGGATATAATCATTCCATTTCGGTCCGTAATATACCTGGTATGATATGTATCTTCCTGCCCGTCATAAAGCTCTGACAGATAGTTCTCCTTTATATTGATCGCTATGACAACCGGTTGCCTGAACTGTACGTTCAGCCTGGCGAGAAAGGTCAGATAATTCCCGGCTTCCGCATCCTGATAAAAGCAGAAATTATTCTTTCCCATTCCGCCAATCCAGCTGTACTGCTTCTCTCCACTGAGCAGCTCCTGATAAACGGGAGCCGAGTAGAGCCAGGAGCAGGGAAACTCCCCCTCACTGTTACCATTCTGCACATATCGTTGAAAATTATTTCCGGATCCCAGTACCGTTCCGTCATACCCATAATAGAAAACCGTGTCTACGTAGGTATAATTGTCAAGCACATTCCGTATCTGTTCAAACAGCGTTCTTGCCGCCATAACCTTATCCGTTTCGTCTCCGGATAATCCATTTAAAAATCTGCTCTGCCCGTAATCCAGCATCAACATCTGCAGAATGCGCATTGTTTCTGATTCCAGATTTTCTATATATGCCTCCGTCTGTTCCAGCTGATAACCCGTATCGTTTCCGGACTGCTCCAGAAGCAGATTGCTCGCTTCCCTATAAAAAATTTCAAAAGCAGCCCCCAGCATAACGCTGCAGGTAAGCACAAAGGACAAAAACAGTTTCAGTCTGAAACGTCTGCTGAAGCTTCTGTATTTTCCCATCCCGTCTCTCACTCTCTTCCCGGATTCCTTCTGTATTCATTAACGCTTTTTCCCGTATACTTTTTAAAAATTCTGGAGAAATAATTCGGATCAGAAATTCCAACTTTTTCTGCCACCTCATAGGATTTCAGACCGCTTTCCCAGATCATCTCCTTGGCTTTTTCAATTCTGTACCAGTTCAGATAATCCATGATACTCCTTCCGTTCTGTTCCTTCATCAGCCTGGAAAGATAGCTCACACTGTATCCGGATGCTCCGGCAATCTGATCCACGGTTATGTTTTCCGGATAATGCTCTTTAATAAATTCTACTGCCTTCCTCAATTCCCTGTTTTCAGCCAGCTCCTGTTCCCACTTTTCTATCCGCTCCTCCAGTTTTCTCTTGAAGGTTTCTGTAATCTGCCGCGCAGTTCTTCCGGAGCTCACCTCTGCAAGCAGAGAAACCTGTTCTTCCGAAGGAAACGGAATTTCCCTTTTTCGGATGATTCTCTGAAAAATATCATATTCCAGCCGGATCAGCATCTGCTTCTGACCCTGAACATTCTGACAGTCGATTTCGCCCTGCCAGCCGTTCTCCTCTCCCCCTAGTATCTGTAGTTCCTTCTGACAGCACAGGATAAGCTTCTCCCGAATATCCTCCCCGTAAAACAGCCATTCAGACAGATTCCAGAAAGAATTCATTTCCAGGGCGCATTTGCTCTCTTCCACAAGGAAAAGTAAATCTCCCAGGTTTTCTCCCCATCGGCTGAAACCAATCTGCATTCTGCAGTTGAAATACATTTGAACAATACTTTCTGCCTCCCGGAACTTTTGCAGGGCTCCATCCCTGTTCCGCTCTTCAAAGAAAAGAATGAAATGAAACACATTTTTTTCATCTACATAAACGCACCCTTTTCCGGAAGTCCAGAATATATCATTCAGCGTATTCAGGAGAGCGACATCCGCAACGCTTTCTTCATCCGCCGCCTGCCTCATTCCCGCGTCATGTACCATTGCTGAAGCGCATAATAAAGAACCGTTATCCGGGCGGATTCCATACTTTTCCAGCAGCTCTGAAAATTCCTGCATCGTATACATGTGAAACTGAAGATAGCCTTGTACCAGCCGTGCCAGCGACAGACTGTTTTCCGTTCTCTTTCTTTCCTTCCTTTGCTCCAGCCCTACGGTATTTTCCAGCCTTTCTTTCGCTTTCTGAAGCACTTCCGTCAGATTTTCCCTGGTCATATTCAGCTTGGGGATATAATCAAATGCCCCGAGTTTTAAAGCGCGGCGTGCGTAATCAAACTCCTCCAGAACCGTCAGTATGATAAATATGCATCGGTCATATCCCATTTCCCTTACGGTCTGCATCATATCCAGCCCGTCCATAATCGGCATGTTAATATCGGTAAAAACAATATCCGGAGCCTCTTCCTGGTTTTTGAAATACTCCAGCCCCTTTTTTCCATTTTCTGCATCTCCCAGAATGACCATATCCATCTCATCCCAGTCTATCAGCGACTGTATGCCGATCCGGACCAGCATTTCATCTTCAACAATCAGTACCTTATATCTTTTCTCCATAACTCCTGCCCTATCTTCCAGTCCCATATCTCAGTTTCTCTTCAGGCACAGGCTTCCCTACTCTTTCAACTCATACTCCATGCCTGCATAGTACAGCGTGCCTCCTTTTCGATCCGTGTATACGGTCAATGTGCTGCCATCCCACAGAATTCTGACAATGCCATTCTTTACCGGCGTCTCAAATCTGAACTCAGAGAACAGCTCCGTTTCCGGACAGATCCGAAAGGTTTCGTAGCCCGGAGAGGCCGGCTCCACACCCATAAAGTATCTTCTCAGAATATAAACCGGCGTCGCACCCCAGGCATGACACAGGCTTTTGCCGTATGGATCCCCATACATCGCATAATGCTGAACCCCTTCCTGTTTGGGATCATATTCCTCCCATATCGTTCCGGCCCCTGCTTCTATCATGCCGCCCCAGTAGGCCCTGATCTGCTCCAGCGCTTCTCTTTTTTCCCCGATCCGGCACAAAACCTCCAGTTCAAAAAAAGCGGAAAAAGGGCGTGGTAATCTGCGGAATCTCCTCATTAAATATCACATTTTCGCAGATTCTTCTCTTCCTGCTTTCATCAGCCTGTCCGAACAGAACCGCAAATATATTTGCATGTCTGGATACATTTTCCCATCCGGACGCAAAGCTGTCCACATATGCGCCTTTTCGCTCGTTCCAGAAAAAGCGGTCCGTTTTCTCTTTTATGGACAAATATTTTTCCTGATAAACGGAAGCGCGGCTTTCCAGAAGTTTCTCCAGCTTCCACATGGTATGGTAACACCTGGACAGCAGAATCTGCTCGGCGCAGACCGCCCCTGCCTTGTCAAGCGACTCCGACCAGTCTATGAATATCCAGTCTCCCGGCCTTCCCGTAATAAAACCGTTTTCGTCCGTCTGCTGTTTCAGAAATTCCATCATACTCTTCACTTTTGGATAGATTGCCCGCACAAATTCAACATCGCCGGACATTTCATAATGCTGGTATGCGCTCATAATCTAGTACATGTAATAATCCACGATAGTATTGACATGCTGCCGGACCGGATCGTCTCCGCGCAAAGCCCAGATTGTACGTTTGCTGATTTCCTCGTCAAACATCAGGTACCGGTTGATCATATAGCTCTGGTACGCATCCCCTGACCATATCCGGCGATCCCGCTTTATTCCGTCGGTAAAAAAAGATTCCGCTGCAAAGCCTGAAGGTCTCGCACGAAGCGTCCCAGATCCGGTTCAAAAGCCCGTCCCCACAGGAAAAACTGCCCCGCACAGGAATGTTCACAAATTGATGAACCACCTTCAATTCAATCTCCCCGGCTCTGCAGTCCGGAATAAAGACATAGCGGAACGCCCGCCTTCGGAGCGTCTCCTCCGGGCTCTCCACGTACTGACTGTAATTCCTCCTGTCCAAAAGAAAGCTTCTGTGAAATCGCACATTCTTCCGGCAGTCTTCGATATGCCAGAATGCCGGCCAGTTAAATCCCCGTTCTACCCTGCTGAAATTTTGCAGCATCCCGTGATAGATCTCGAAATCTCCGGGATACCATATCCATAACGTTTCTTTCACTCTGTCTGGATGCCTGCCAGATGGCGGCAAAGCATTGCCGCACATCGAAGGGCTGGCAGGCGAAGGAAGTACACCCGCTTCCGTAGCTGTAACGGATGAGCTTAAAAAAGGCGGCCGCCCGTTTCACATCCGTTACCTCCGCGTTTTCCAGAAGGAGCTTCCCGATCTCTTCCGCCTCCGGCGGCGGAAGATACCTTTCTACAAGATCCATCTCTTCCAGAAGAAACCGGGTGTCGAATTCCTTCTTATTGATAAAATCCCGGATCACCGCAAACTCATCCCTGCTGTTAACGGGAAGGAATCCCAGCTCCTTTAAGAAGGCCATGGTACGGTTTTTTTACGCAGTAAAACAGATTTGCCAGGTTGGAATTGTAATCGTTATAAACCTCCATACAGTTCCTGTCCAGTGGCCTCCCCAAAAGCACCCAGCTTCCCCCACCGAACACCTCGATGTAGCGGTCATATTCCACGGGAAACATGGGATCTATGTACCAGTTAAAATAATGCTCTGGGTTTTTGATGTCTTCTGCTTTTGTCCTACGTCTCGACATGACGCAGACCTCCATTCTTTTGAAATTTAGGGAAGCCAAAATTTCAAAAGCGGAGGGCCCCGACAGCGCGTCAAAAATGCTATCGTTAATTTGGCTAATCTGCTGATTTTTAAAAAGAAAGCCTGAAATTTATAAAATTTACTCGAAAGCAGAAACATAATTCGACAGCAAACATGGAAACTCGTGCTTTTTTCTCTGACGAGTTTTCATGTTTGCTGTCGAACCGAGACAGGGCGCAAACAGCACATCGTCTGTTTGCGCCCTGTTCAGCGGCGGCTTTTCAGCTGCTCGTTTTCATTTAGTGACATTTTACCGTTGCACCCGGCCGGAGCCGTCGCCGCCGGCCAGCTTTTCCACCTCAGCTACGCTGACTCGGTTATAGTCGCCCTCGACGGAGTGCTTCAGCGCGGAGGCCGCCACGGCGAATTCCACCGCCGCCTGGGTATCCTTGCCGAAGAGCAGGGCGCAGATCAGGCCAGCGCCGAAGCTGTCGCCGCCGCCAACGCGGTCCACGATGTGCAGGTGGTAGCTCTTGGAGAAGCAGTAGTTCTCCCCGTCGTAGAGCATGGCTGCCCAATCGTTGTCGTTGGCAGAGATGGAGGAGCGCAGGGTGATGGCCACCTTCTCAAAGCCGAACTTGTCGGCCAGCTGCTTTAGCTGCTTTGCCACGGACTTGTAGCCCTCGTGGTTCAGCTTGCCGCCGTAGATATCGGTGTTCTCGGCCTCGATGCCGAACACGTCCTTGGCATCCTCCTCGTTGGAGATGCACACATCCACATACTGGCACAGCTTCGTCATGGCTTCCCGGACCTCGGCGCGAGTCCAGAGCTTGCCGCGGTAGTTCAGGTCGCAGGAGTTCTTCACGCCGTGGGCCTTGGCGGCCTTGCAAGCGTCCTCACAGGCCTGGACCATGGTGGGGCCCAGGGCCGGGGTGATGCCGGTGAAGTGGAACCAGTCGGCTCCCTCGAAGATGGCGTTCCAGTCGAATTCCGCCGGATCGGCCTCCTGGATGGCGGAGTGAGCCCGGTCGTAGATGCAGACGCTGCCGCGTTGGGACGCGCCCTTTTCCAGGAAGTAGATGCCCACTCGGTCGCCGCCGCCGAAAGTAGCCTGCATCTGGTCGTTCTGGAAGAAGCGGTAGTAGCCATTGGGGGTCAAGGCGGAGCATCAACTCGCCAAAGGTTACAACTTTAGCCATGGCTTCTGGCCTCCTTGACAATCTCAATGGATTTTTTGCACAGGTCGGTGATCTCGTCCCACTTCTGGTTGTCGATGAGATCCGCTGTGACCATATAGCTGCCGCCGCAGGCCGCGATGACCGGACAGGACAGATACTCCTTCAAATTTTTCAGGGACACACCGCCAGTGGGCATAACCTTGAACATCGGGAACGGCGCGCTCGTGGCTTTGATCTTAGCCAGGCCGCCGGACTGCTCGGCAGGGAAGAACTTCAGGACCTCCAGGCCGAACTTGTAGGCCGTGTGGTAGTCCGTGGGGGGTGGGTGCAACCGGGGAAGATGTCCACGCCTTTTTCCTGGCAGTACCGGACCAGATCCGGGTCCATGCCGGGGGTGACAATGAACTGCGCGCCTGCGGCCAGGGCCACGGCGTCCCGCTGGGGATGGTTCAGCTTGATGACCGGCACCACGCCGATCTCGGAGATACGCGTCTATAATTCTGTCATAGGACGCTCCTTACGGCTGCTTGCCGATGTAGGCCAGGATGCCGCCATCCACATAGAGAATATGACCGTTGACAAAGTTCGACGCGTCGGAGGCCAGGAACACAGCCGGACCCATCAGATCCTCCGGGGTTCCCCAACGGCCCGCGGGCGTCTTGGAGACGATGAACTGATCGAAAGGGTGACGGCTGCCATCGGGCTGCCGCTCCCGCAGAGGGGCGGTCTGGGGCGTGGCGATGTAGCCGGGGCCGATGCCGTTGCACTGGATGTTGGCCTCGCCGTACTCCGAGCAGATGTTCCGGGTCAACATTTTCAGGCCGCCCTTGGCCGCGGCATAGGCGGAAACCGTCTCCCGGCCCAGCTCGCTCATCATGGAGCAGATATTGATGATTTTGCCGTGTCCCTTTTTCAGCATGCCGGGAATGACGGCCTTTGCGCAGATAAACGGACCGACCAGGTCGATGTCCACCACCTGGCGGAATTCTTCGGCACGCATCTCGGTCATGGGAATACGCTTGATAATACCGGCGTTGTTCACCAGAATATCCACACCACCCAGATCCGCTTCGATCTTTTCTACCAGCTCCTGCACTTGAGACTCGTCTGTCACGTCTGCGATATAGCCTTTTGCCTCAATTCCCTTGGCAGAATAATCTGCAAGTGCCTTGTCAAGGTTCGACTGGCTGCGGCAGTTGAAGGCGATTTTCGCTCCCGCGCCTGCCAGAGCCTCCGCAATGGCAAACCCAATACCGTAAGCGCCGCCGGTGATAAGGGCAACTTTGCCCTCCAGAGAAAAAAGATTCTGCATATCCACGAAAGAGTCCTCCTTTTCAGCGCACTTCGGTGGTAACCACGGTGTCCATATCGTCAAAAGCCTGATTCTCGCCGCCCATGGCCCAGATGAAGGTGTAGCTGCTGGTGCCGGCGCCGGCATGGATGGACCAGGAGGGAGAGATCACGGCGTCATAGTTTTTCATCACAATATGTCGCGTCTCGTCGGGTTTGCCCATAAGGTGAAACACCACATTTCCCTCGGGGATGTCAAAGTAAGTGTAGATCTCCATACGGCGCTCGTGGGTATGTACCGGCATGGTGTTCCAGACGCTGCCGGGCTCCAGGACGGTCATGCCCATGGACAGCTGGCAGGTGGGCAGCACGTCGGGGTGGATGAACTGGTTGATGACCCGCTTGTTGGACAGCTCTGTGCTGCCCAGAGGACGCTTGGCGGCGTCAGCCAGTTTGATGAGCCGGGTCTCATAGGAGCAGTGGGCCGGAGCGGATACGCCGTAGAACCGAGCGGGATTCTGGGGATCCTTGCTGGAGAAGGTCACTTCCTTAGCTCCTCTGGTGATGTAGATGCAGTCCTTGCGGCCCATGGCATAGGCCGTGCCATCCACGGTGCAGACGCCATCGCCGCCCAGATTGAACAGGCCGATCTCCCGGCGTTCCAGGAAGTAGGATGTACCGAAATTCTTCCAGACGTCGATGCCCTTGTCGATGCTGACCGTCTCGTTCACCGGCAGGATGCCCAGGGTGACCATGCGGTCCACATGGGAATAGACAGCGCCGACCTGGTCGGGCTGATACAGGTTCTCAATCAGAAACTCCCGCCGCAGCTCTTCGGTGGTGTAGCGGGATACGTCCTTGGGATGTGCGGAATAACGAATGTCCATAGTTGCAATTTTCCTTTCAATTATTTGCATAGAGGCCGCAAAAATCATATCATAATACAACGGCTTCTTTGCAGTGTCAAATCTTCCTTCGCTTCAGATTTTTCAGATTTTTCAATATTCTTGGTGGGCTACCATCCTCACAGTTGAAACCGTGGGTTTTCTCGCCCACATGGGTTATAATAGAGGCAGAAGTTCCACCACGAAATCATGGAAGGGGAGAGGTGCAATGAGCACACACACAGAAAATGCAGGCCAATTGATTCTGTCAGTCGGAAGAGAGTTCGGCAGCGGCGGTCACGAAATTGCAGAGGCGCTTGCATCGCATTATGGCATCCCGCTGTACGACCGCAATCTGATTTTTCAGATTGCAAAGGAAAACGGCCTCGAATCAGAGGATCTCGCCCGCTATGACGAGCGCCCCAAAAATGTTTTTCTCTCCAGAACCGTCAACGGCTATTCCAGCTCCATGCAGGAGAATCTCGCCCATATAGAATTTGATTACTACCGGAAGAAGGCCGAGAGCGGCGAATCCTTCGTGATTGTCGGACGCTGCTCTGAGACTAAACTCAAAGATCTGAAAGGCCTGATCTCCATCTTCGTCCTCGGCGACACTGCGGCCAAAATCAGCAGAGTGAAGGAAATATATCTTCTGAACGACAATGACGCCCTGAAACTCATGAAACGAAGAGACCAACAGCGTAAGAACTATCATAATTATTACTGTGAGGGAAAATGGGGAGACTCCAGAAACTATGATCTCTCCATCAACAGCTCCAAACTCGGTGTGAAAGGCACTACAGCCTGCCTGATTCACTACATTGACGCAAGACGCGCCACGGGCGCTGCTGATGAAAAGGCCTTATAACAAAGATAAATCGCAGAAAAATCGCGCTTATGTCTGCACATAAGCGCGATTTCTCAAGTATTGCCTTCCTATTTTCTTTCGCCGCTGCTCAAGGGAACGCCGACCGACGGTCGGCGTTGCGGAGCGATACGGTCGTTTCAAATCTCTGCTTTCCAGAGTCCGTGCAGATTGCAATACTCATAGGCTGCCACCGGCTTCTCTCCCTCTGCCAGCGCAAACACGGCATGCGGTTTTTCACCCGGCTTCAGGTCCTTCTTCTGCCAGCCGTTCGTGGTCTCCAGAATGACGAACTGAATGTAGTGATTCTCAAGCATCGGATGATCCACGGACCCGACGTTCACTTCCACACAGCTGCCGTTCACGGTGACTACAGGAACATGCTTCTCCTGCGCCGCATCCGTTGTGTTCGGCACTACCTCCGTCATCGGCTTACCGCAGCAGACAGGTGTCGCTGCCTTTTCTCCGAGAAACGTGATGAAATTGCCACATTCGGTGCACTTGTAAAATACCATGGACTACTCCTCTCCGAAGACATTTCGCTGTCTTCCTGTACAACAAAGCGCGGACTCCGGTCAATAATTCTCTGCCCTGAGTTCAAAGAACGACTGCGGATGCTTGCAGACCGGGCACACCTCCGGTGCTGACGTACCCACAACGATATGGCCGCAGTTACGGCACTCCCAGATTTTGACCTCGCTCTTCTGGAAAACCTCCTTCATCTCAACATTGTGCAGAAGCTTCCGATAACGCTCTTCATGCGTCTTCTCAATGGCAGCGACGCCGCGGAACTGTTCCGCCAGTTCATGGAACCCTTCCTCGTCCGCATCCTTTGCCATGCGCGCATACATATCCGTCCACTCGTAATTCTCTCCGGAAGCAGCGGCCTCCAGATTCTCCTCCGTGTCACCGAGCAGACCGAGCGCCTTGAACCAAAGCTTCGCGTGCTCCTTCTCATTTTCCGCCGTCTTCAGAAACAGCGCCGCAATCTGCTCATATCCGGCCTTCTTTGCCACAGAGGCGAAATAAGTATACTTATTCCTCGCCTGAGACTCCCCTGCGAACGCCTCCAGCAGATTCTTCTCCGTCTTCGTCCCGGCATACGGATTCTTCGTGGTTTCTGCCGGAACAAAAACCCCCTTCTGATGACACTTCGGGCACTCCTCCGGCGGATTGTCCCCCTCATAGACAAAGCCACACACCTTGCAAACATACTTCATGCTCAAAACCTCCTTCTTTCGTTTCTGCTTCCATCCCCCCTGCGTTCGAAAACAGCACCTATTGTTTTCATCTTATCATTTTGGCCATCTCTTCACAACCAGCATTCCGTCAGTTAAATGACCAGTTGATTTTCTTTACCATCTGCACGAATTCTCCGTTGCTGCGCGTGCGGGCGAAAAGATCGATGACACGGTCCACCGCGTCGTCAGCCTTCATGCTGTTGAAGGCCCTTCGTATCATATTGATTGATTCCAGTTCCTCCGGCGTGAGGAGCAGGTCGTCGCGGCGTGTGCCGGAGCGCTGTATGTCGATAGCCGGGAAGATGCGGCGCTCGGAAAGTCTGCGGTCCAGCACCATCTCCATGTTGCCGGTTCCCTTGAATTCCTCGTACACGACATCGTCCATCTTGCTCCCGGTTTCGATGAGCGCCGTGGCGAGGATGGTGAGCGACCCGCCCTCTCTCATATTGCGGGCTGCGCCGAAGAAGCGCTTCGGCATGTGCAGCGCCGCCGGATCGAGACCGCCGGACAGTGTACGGCCGCTGGAGGGCTCTGTGAGGTTATAGGCCCTGGTGAGTCTGGTGATCGAATCCAGCAGGATCATGACATCCTGCCGATGCTCCACCAGTCTTCTGGCCCGCTCGATCACCATCTCAGAAACACGCTTGTGATGCTCCGGTGTCTCGTCGAAGGTAGAGTAGATCACCTCGATGTTCGGCCCCTGAATCGCCTCTTTGATATCAGTCACTTCCTCGGGACGTTCATCGATCAGCAGGATAATGAGATGGATCTCCGGATGATTCGCCTTGACAGACTTCGCTACTTCCTTGAGCAGTGTGGTCTTTCCAGCCTTCGGCGGCGACACAATCATGCCGCGCTGTCCCTTGCCGATCGGGCACATCAGATCCATGATGCGCATGGCCAGACCGGCACCCGGCTTCTCGAGGCGGATTCTCTCGTCCGGGAAGATCGGTGTCATATCTTCAAAATTATAGCGTTTTGTCGCTTCATCGGGTGGAAGGTTATTGACTGAGGTCACATAAAGTAGTGCGCTGAACTTCTCGCTGGACGTTCTGACGCGGATGTTTCCCGTGACTATGTCCCCGGTCTTCAGATTAAACCGTCTGATCTGGCTCGGCGCCACATAGACATCGTTGTCGCCTGGCAGATAATTCGCACAGCGGATAAAGCCATAGCCGTCCGGCATCACTTCGAGAATGCCATGCGCCGTCTGTCCGCTATCTAGCTCAGCGTTGATCTCGTCCTTATGCAAAATAGGTGTGTCCGGGCGAAGCGCTCCCCTCACCGCATTGGGACGAGGCGCGGGTATGGGATACTCTCTCTGCCGGGGCGCCTCCGCCTGGCGAATTCCCTCGTTCTGGCGGGTCAGATCGCTTTGCCGCGCAGGTTCGCCCGTAAAAGACGGATCATTCTGACGCGTCAGTCCTTCCTGACGCCGCTGGCCGTCATCGCGCGCCTGCACATCGGGCCGGCGCGGGCTGTCCTGGCGCGGCGGCTCATCCTGACGCCGCGATTCGTTCGGGCGCGTCAGATTATTTTTCCGAAGCTGATCGTTATTTCTCGCCTGATTGTCTGTACGCCGGGCTGCGCGGGCTGTCCTCTCAGTACCCGCCTCCTGGGGCCGCACCGTTCCGTTCTGCTGAGAGGAGGCTGTTTCCTGCACGCTCTGTGTATCCCGACGGCCCTGCATTTGCTTGCGGAAAGGTCTTCTGTTCTTCCCCTGTGTTCGTCCGACGGCATCTTCTCTTTCTCCGGGCTCCTCAGTCTCCTTGGCCTTCGCCTTCGCGTCCTCCTTCTTTATGCTGCGTCCTCTGGCAGTCCGTGCAGCCGCTGCTCCGGAGGAATGTCTCTGTGTTCTGGTATGCGCGTGTCCCTCTGCCCGTTCCTCCTTTGCCTGATGCTCCTGCCCGCTCCTGTCCGGCTCCTCTCTTACAGTTTCTGCGGCTTGTTCCGTCCGCTGGGCTTTGCGTGCCTCCATGTTGGCAATCGCTTCTTTGCGGTCCTGCTCCATCATCGCATCAATCAGCCCTGCCTTGCGCAGCGCCGAAACGCCCTTCATTCCACGGCGTTTTGCAATGTCCCGGAGTGCAGAGAGCTGCAGTGACTCATACTGATCCTTCGTCATAAATTCTCCTCGCTAATATAATCTGGTCCTTTCTCTCCGCCAGAAAAAGCGCTCGCAGCAGTGATCCGACGGACAAAATACGTTCAAAATAAATTCGGGATTCTTTATCAGAAATAGATAGAACGAACGGATCCTGACAGAAATGACTCTGATCAGAATCCATACTGAGCAGGATTTTCTACCCTCCTGCTATGAATGATCCGGAAATATTCCGACCAATTCGATTATAGACCGCGACAAAACCGATTTCAACTGCCGCTTTAGAAACAACTGCAAGCAAGCTTGCTTTCACAAAAAAATAAGAGAGACTGTTGTTTTCTCGTCGCAACAGTCTCTCCTATATCATGCTGTCCGGTTCATTGTCCAATGGACTGCACCTCCATACCCCTTATGTAAATTCTTCAGGGGCTACCTGATGCTTTTCGATTACTCTCTGAAACCTGCTTATGATTCGTCTTTGCACCCTTTTTCGTACTTCGTACATGTGATGATGGAATCTGATCACTTGTATCAGTCCTTACTTCGTCACCATTCGTCGCCGACTGACATTTCACTTTTCAAAGAGAAATCATATTCCTTTCAAATTATAGATCTTTGGAACTCTGCCTATTCCGGTGGAGTGTACCTCCCTGATCAAATTTGCGGAACCTCCGCATACGGTAAAGGAATTAAATTCTGTACATTGGTCCTGCTGCCCTTTTATGCAGCTCTGCAAGTGAACAGTTCCATTACTCAGCCCATTGGTTTTCCTGCCCCGTCCAGCAGTTTTGCATGTGATTTGCAACTCTCAATCCATTTCTCTGGGATCGATTTCTTTCTCTGTTTCTTTGTTGATTACAATATATCATCTCGCTCAATAGTTGTCAATAATTTTGCCTTCATTTATATTATTGTCTTAATATTCGCAAAATTGCTAACTTCATCTTTCGTTGTGTTCAGTCTGACTGACGTTAAAGGAAATTGACATCCATGCAGAAAAAATAGAAAAAATCCTCCGAAATGGTAAAATATAAATATCCAGTCATCCGGGTCCGCCGCATTCCGTCCCAACGAAAATAAAAAGATAGGGAGGATCACATATGGAACAGAATAGCAAACCAATAGATCAAACCAGAGAGCTCCTGTCACAGGCCGTGATCAAAAATTTGAAGATGCGCGGCATGGATGCCGAATATCACGAGACCGCAGAGGAAGCATTGAAGGCAGTTCTCTCCCAAATCCCGGAGGGTTCCTCCGTCACCTGGGGCGGCAGTATGACGCTTGTGGAAATGGGGCTGCTGGACGCCGTTAAGAAGGGTCCGTATATTGTGAAAGACCGCGACACCGCAAAGACGCCTGCGGAAAAACGGGCGATATACGCAGAGCAGACGCTCTGCGATTATTACCTCATGAGCACGAACGCCCTGTCGCGTGATGGCCAGCTGGTCAACATAGATGGCATGGGAGGCAGAGTTGCCTGCCTGATCACCGGTCCCAGCCATGTATTCGTTCTCGCATCCATGGACAAGGTTACGCCCGATCTCAATTCTGCCATCCTGCGCGCGAGGAACACTGCTGCGCCGGCCAACAACATACGTCTCTCGAGGCCGAATCCCTGCACAAAGGTCGGCTACTGCTGCGACTGCCAGACCCCTGACAGCATATGCAATCAGATCGTGATTACCAGAAGAAGCAGCGGCGGTGTCGGAAGAATCAAGGTTTTCCTGATCGGGGAATCACTCGGCTATTGACCACCATCTCAAGGGTGCCGCACAGAAAAAGGACTGTGGGAGAATCCCCCGCAGTCCTTCTTTTTATGCCCATGCCGCACTCCTTGCACTGTCTGTGAGAGAAACGCCCGAAAGGGCTTTCTCCCGGCCCGGGCAATAGTGCCGGCGGCGCCATAGCCCAGATTTAGTTTTCCGTCAGATCGAGCGGATATTTTGCCGTAATCTGCGCAACAATTGCTCTGGCAGGCCCGATACCTTCCTCGCGGTTCCGGATCACAAGCGAGATTGCCTCCGCCAGGTCATCCATATCCGCTTCCTTCAGTCCTCTCGTCGTCACCGCCGGCGTACCGAGACGAAGTCCTGATGTCACAAACGGGCTGCGCGTTTCATTCGGAATCGTCTCTTTGTTGACGGTGATGTGCGCGTCGTCCAGCCACTTCTCCACTTCCTTGCCGGTCTCGTCAAAATTAGTGAGATCGATGACCATCAGATGATTGTCGGTGCCATCAGAGACAATTTTGACCCCCCTCTTCATCAGACTGCTGCAGAGAGCCTGCGCGTTTTTCAAAATCTGTTCGGAGTAGGTTCTGAATTCCGGCTGCAGATCTTCCTTGAAGCAAACCGCCTTGCCTGCGATTACATGCTCCAGCGGGCCGCCCTGGATGCCTGGGAATACCGCCTTGTTCAACTTGAATTCCTTTGCGGCGTCCTCATTGGCAAGGATCATGCCGCCGCGGGGCCCGCGCAGCGTCTTGTGCGTCGTTGTCGTGACGATGTCTGCGACGCCGATCGGACTTGGATGAAGTCCGGTGGCGACCAATCCCGCAATATGCGCGATGTCCGCCATCAGCACAGCGCCGCAGGCATCTGCCACCTCCCGGAATTTGGTGAAATCGATTGTCCTTGCATAGGCGGAAGCGCCAGCGATGATCAGCTTCGGGCGATTCTCCATGGCAAGCTCCATCAGCCTGTCGTAATCAAGGTACCCGTTTTCATCCACCCCGTAGGGAACGACGTGGAAATAGGTGCCGGAAATATTCGCGCTGCTGCCATGAGTCAAATGGCCGCCCATGTTAAGATCCATGCCCATGAGAGTATCGCCCGGCTTCAGAATAGCAAATTCCACAGCCAGATTGGCCTGCGCGCCGGAATGAGGCTGAACATTGGCATAGGAGCATCCGAAGAGCTTTTTGGCACGTTCTCTGGCCAGTTCCTCCACGACATCGATATACTGACATCCGCCGTAATACCGGTGTCCCGGATATCCTTCCGCGTACTTATTCGTCAGCGGGCTTCCCATCGCCGCCATGACAGCCTTGCTCACCCAGTTTTCCGAGGCAATCAGCTCCAGATGATCGTTCTGCCTCTGCATTTCGTCCGAAATAGCCTGCGCGATTTCCGGGTCTTCTCTCTTCAAAAGCTCCAGTGAATACATTGAAACCTCCCATCGTCCATCAGCTGCGGGACCATCCCCGTAAGCATGAGTGTATCATCCCGTCCTGTACAGGGCAATCTCAGAACGCAGAATGTCCGTCTGTACGGGTGCTCTGACCTCCTTCTGTCCGCGCGGAGCACTATTTTCCTCCGGCAGCCATGCCGCGTTTTCTGGAATTCACCTTCACCCGATGTGTATGCACCCCGCTCAGATTGTCATTGTCAGAGACGGTTCAGGGAGCCGGATCGTTTCAAATTGATAATTACTGCATGAGAAGCGAACAGAAATCGACGATTTTTCGTCAGAAGCACTATTGTGCGATTTCCGGCATGCGGCTAAAATGACGGCAGTGTGGAAATGGAACTGCTGTTTTCCTTCACACCCGGCAAAGATAGTCAGAGATGTACCGCAAAGAGCGCGGCACGAGGTGTCAATTTTCATGAAGCGGCTTGTTGAGAAATTCAGAAATACATCTGTTCCCGATCATTTCAGCGACTGCCACGGAACGATACAGCATCTGAAATTCATCAATGCAGTCGCGAATGATGCGTATCCGATGGCGCTTTACATGGCGGTGTATATGGTCTGGTTCTCCATTCTGGAGCGGATGAACCGTCTTCATTACACCGTGGTCTATACAGCACTGGACGGCAAAATTCCATTCATCGAGGAGTTCATTCTTCCCTACTACGCATGGTTTTTCTTCGTCGCAATCATGATGGTTCTTCTGTATTTCAAGGACAGGGCGACATATCACCGCGCCTGTGCGTTTCTGGCGATCGGTATGACGGTCTTTCTCGTCGTTTCGACCGTGTGGCCGAACATCCAGTATCTTCGTCCCGCGCAGATGCCCCGGGACAACGTCTTTACGCACATGGTCTCGGCGATCTACCGCAGCGACACGCCGACCAACGTCTGCCCCAGCATCCATGTGTATAATTCTGTGGCAATGATCCTCGCCGCATTCTGCAGCAGATGGCGCGGTTTCCAGAAAAAATCCGTCCGCGCGCTGATCACCGTACAGGGAGTCCTGATCATTCTCTCCACCATGTTTGTCAAACAGCACTCTGTCTTTGACGTCACAATGGCACTGCTGATGGCACTGCCCTGCTATCTTCTGACGTTTCGCATGGGCTTCACCTTCGTCGGGAACTATACGGCAAAACAGGAAAAGCGCCTGCAGAATTCGGAAACCTAATTTCGTCAGTTGAAATGATAAAATCGCTGCAGCAGCTTGTAGCCGCCCACCGTGATGTCGCGTCCACCGCGCCGGACCGTGTTGGAAGCAAACCCTAAAACGCTGGTCCGGAGCCTGCGGTACAGCCAGAAATCCCTGCTGCGGATGTAATCCCAGAGTTCCTTTTTTTTGTCCATGTCTTCCTTTGTATAGGACAGCAGCGCAAGAATCGAAGAGATCGTTGTGATAATCTCCAGATAATTGTACATGTACTGCCGGCAGGCGGGAATTTTGGCCAGGCGGCTCCTTGTCTCCCGATCCGTGTAATAGTCCACCATCAGCTTGTTCACGCGGATCTGCTGGTCAATCCGGGAAATCATGACCTTCTGATTCACCGACTGATCGCTCCGCCCGATGAAATAGTGATAGAAATTGATATCCAGATAGTACAGATACTTCACATACGGCAGCGGCTCAAAGACGTAAAGATTGTCAACATAGAAGCAGTGCTCCGGGAGCTTCAGACCGCATTCCCGCAGAAGTCCCGTGCGGTAAATCACACTGTGCATCAGAATATAATGTCCCCGGTGGAATTTCTTCGTGTCGTCCCATGTCAGCATCTGCCCGGCTGGCAGAGAGGCGCGGTACTGCATGACCCGGTGACGGCTCTCCCCTACTTTGTCATAGACAAAATTGGACACAAGCATATCAAGCTGCGGCCTTGTTCCCGCGATCGAGCGGAGAAAAGCCATGATCTCCCGCAACGCCTCCGTGTTCACCCAGTCGTCGCTGTCCACCACCTTGAAGTAGAGACCGGTTGCGTTTTCAATGCCGGCGTTCACGGCCGATCCGTGGCCGCCGTTTTCCTTGTGAATCACACGTACGACATTCGGATTCATGGTCTGGTAGCGGTCCGCGATTTTCGCAGTGCCGTCTGTGGATCCATCGTCCACAATGATGATTTCCATGTCGTCGCCGCCCGCAAGCAGGGAATCGACGCACCTCGCCATATAGCCCTCCGAATTGTAGCAGGGCACTGTCACGGAAAGAAGCTTCATTGCCATCCTCCAGTTCTGTTCAGAATCCATTCGCGATACCGGCGAAATGCGGAAGGAATCGGATATCTGCCGCGGATTTCGTCTGCCGCGGCGAGAATGATATCGCCCCCGCCGCCGTTCGAATCATATCGTATTTTGGCCAGCTCGTCCACACGAACCGCATATCCGACCATGTCCCACTCGACATGGGTAAAAATATGCCTCGCCGCACCCGCGTCCTCAATCCGGATCGGAGAGAATCCGAGCTTTCGCACATACTGCAGGGCCTCCCTTTCCGTCAGATGTCCCTCCGTCATCGGAAACTCAAACAGGCCGGCGAGCAGCCCCTTTGGCGGCCTGCGACGAAGCGCGATGCGATCCGCATCCTGTAGCAGAAAGACCGTGTACCTCTGAACTTTCCGCGGTTTCCTGGCCGGCATAATCGGAAGGGCAGCTTCCCTCCCGGGTGCCTGAAGATGAATCGTACAGCATGCGCTCAAGGGACAGGCGCCGCAGGCCGGCGCCCCATTCGGAAGGCAGATCGTAGCGCCCAGATCCATCAGCGCCTGATTGAGTGAACCGTAGAGATTGCTGCTCTGCCCCGGCCCGGCAGGCGCCGCCATAAACAGTCCGCGGTAGAACCGCTCCGCAGCCTCCTTTGAGGCGCGCTGGCAGATCTCCCCCTCATAGCGGGTTACTCTGGAAAATACACGCATCAGATTCCCGTCCAGGGCCGGCTCCGGCTCGCCACAGGCGATCGACGCGATTGCTGCCGCCGTGTAGGCACCGATGCCGGGAAGTTTCCGAAGTGCGGCTGCGGTCTCCGGCATTCTGCCCTGATACTCCGTACAGACAACCTTCGCCGCCTTCTGCAAATTGCGGGCCCGGGAATAATAGCCCAGCCCCTCCCAGAGCTTCATCACCTGATCCTCCGGCGCGGCAGCCAGCGAGGAAATATCCGGCAGTGCGGCAAGAAACCGCGCATAATACTCCTTTACCGCCTCTACCCTCGTCTGCTGCAGCATAATCTCCGAGAGCCAGACATGATACGGCGTCGGATCCTCCCGCCACGGAAGAACCCGGCGGTTTTCCCGGTACCAGGCCAGCAACCGCATCGCCATACGGTCCCTCCGATCCTCTGCCGCAGAAAGAACCGCTGACTCCTCCGCACAAGCCTCTTCTGGCATACCGCTGTCCTGCTTTTCCGCATCAACGGTCATTTTCCCGCACTCTGTACAGACCATTGCCCCGCCATACCTGTCAGCTGTCATGAAACCGGCTCCGGCTCTGCTCATAATGATCGATCGTGAGAAGACAGTCCCGCAGCTCCTGCCAGCGCTCCTGCACATCGCCCTCGTCGATCTCCACACCGGAGGCCATCGCGCACACATCAATCATGTCGTTGGTCACCCGCGGGCGAAGCGCCGCGAGAATATTGAGCCGCTCCTCGTTGGAATCCGCGTCAAGATACTGCTCCACAAGCGGGTCAAGATGCAGCGTTTCTTCCTCCCCCGTGAACCCTGCGTTCTCAGATACCTTCGTCAGCTCCGCAGTATCGCCATGATCCACTCTGTCATCTTCTGCCGGCAGACCCCCGACACGATCCACCCGCTCGAAACGCCGACGCTGCGCCGCGGACGGATATTTTGCCGGATCCAGCTCCTCCGTGAAATTCTGCAGCGTCCTCGCCCAGATACCGAACTCCCCGTACAGCGCCTGATAAACCACAAGCGACTCACCCGACTCCGCATCCTTCGCCATCGTCACGACCTGATAATACTTTCCCTTGAAATGCCGGTAAACCTCCTGCGGCGCCGGCACCCTGACTTTCTCGTCCATCCTGACCTACCTTTCTCCAGCAGATTGTCCCGAACAAGCTAAACTTGTCAGGGACAATCTGCCCCCACGATCAGCATCTCCACTGCCACCCGGTCCTCTATCCGCCCGCTTTTGTACAAAGCATCGGCACGGATGCAGCTGGCATAGGCATCCCGGATTTCCCTTGCGCTGGCGTACCGGCGGCAGGCAGCCGCATATTTTGCATAGAACCAAGTCGTCATCCCCAGCTTCGCAGCCGCTTCCGTATCCGATATGCTCTGACCGAAATCTTTCACCTGCATCATTGTTCTATATTGCCTCTCCATCAGGGCCAAAATAACCTGCGGCGGTGTCTGCAGTCGAAGCAGGTCGGCATAAATCTGGAGTGCCCGGTCTGTCCGTTTCTCCGCGATGGCCTCGACCATCTCGAAAACCCGGTCCTGTGCGACCGGTGTACAGATATCCTGGATATCCTGCGGCCTGATCTCCGCCCGGTCCCCGGTATACGCGCATAGCTTCTCCACCTCCGACCGGATATGGAGCATGTCCTCCCCCGTATAGGAAAGAAGCATGGTGAGGACACCCGATCCGATCGTCTTGCCGGCCCGTCGGAACTGGTTTGCAACCCACTTTGCGATCATATCCTGCGGAATATCCTCGCATCTCAGAATGGTACAGTCCTGGCGGTCCTTCGTGAGTGCCTTATAGAGCTTTCTGGTTCTGTCAACCGCGGGTTCAGACAAAATAAAATACGTCGTGTCCGGCTGGTTCCCGAGATATTCCGCCAGCTCCTCAGACTCCGTCGACGGCATCTGGCGGCTGTTCCATAGACCGGTGTCCTCCAGAATGATCACCCGCCGTTCCGCAAAGAACGGCAGGGTATCCGCCGAGTCGATCACCTGCTTCGCGGTAAAATCCGATCCGGTGAAAATCGCAAGATTCATGGAATCCGCGCCTCCGTCCTTCCCCATGCCCATGCTGAATCCGCTCTCGCTCTTCATCAGCGTGTCCCGGATCAGATTCCGGTAAGAATTTCGCAGATAGGCCTGATCGCCGTAGAGCAGATAAAAGTGGGTGAACGCTCCCGCTTTCAGCCCGGCGTTCAGTACTTTCAGTCCTTCCTCGAAGGAAGGCTCATCCCTTCTCTTTTTCCCGACATTGTTCCGAGCAGCCATTTTTCTCCCCGACAGATAATCACTTTTTTAAAAAGGTGCACAAAAGACCCCGGCCAGCAGAATCGGCCGTGCCTTTCCACCCGGCAGAGCCTTGCACAATGCGCGGACCGATGACGCTTCCGCATCGAGACACCTCTCCCCATCCGCATTGTGGATCCGGAATCGGTCAGGACCTAGGCGCGTCACACAGACCGTGTGTACCATGGCGCGAATATCGTTCTCATCATTATACAGGTTCATCAGGAAACTGTCATAGGTCCGGAGCAGGCTGTCAAAATCCGCCTCGTGCCGCCTCCAGCCCGTGACGGAAATCACCGTAAATCCTCTTCTCCGCAGCATCCGGAGAAGAGCCAGCGTAGAGGTTCCCCATCTCCCACGCAGCACACTTCCGTCTATTTCCGCCTCCTGGATCAGCGTGGCAAGACTTTCCGGCCTTCCGCAATAAAGAAGCAGATTGTATACTGCGAGAATGCCGCATCCGGCCGCCGCCATATTTGTGGCGCCGTACGGAATTCCGCGAAGACTGTGCTGTGATTCCAGGAATTCCGTTCCAGGCAGCTGCACAGGCATTCCGTCTCCGCTGCCATGCCCGATCCGGTGCGACGCAAGCAGATCATATCCCCTCAGGAAAACGTCGTCCCCCACATAATGCGGAAGAAACCCGCGCCAGAACAGCTGCGCGGCTTTCCAGAAATTCCCGGCTCTGTATAATTTCTTGCCTTCGTCAGCATCCATGCGATGCTGCCCTTTCCCCTGTCGTCACAGCAGGCTTGATCACGACATGGAGCCTGTCGCCATCCCCATTGCAGAGCCGCTCCCGTACGCTCCGCCCTTCTCTGTATATTGCGGCAAAACATTCTCATTGGCAAGTCTTCCCATGCGCTGGAAGCGTGCACTTTCAGACATATACAGCATCCATCTGAAAGCGGCGGATCGACGCCGCTTTAGAATCAGTTTTCCAGAAACTTCCTCACCCGGACGCTTCTGCCATCCGTGCAAAAGGTAATTTCACCGGTGTGCCTTGTATCCAGTATTTCGGATCCGGCGTCCCGGATGCGGTCCAGCGTCTCCGCCGCGGGATGCCCGTAACGGTTGTTCCGGCCGCAGGAAATCACACTGAACCGCGGTCGAAGGTGTTTCAGCCACGCCGTCGAGGAGGCATACCGGCTCCCGTGATGGCCCGCCTTGAGCACCGTGATGCTATCCTCCGGAAGCCCGTTCCGCTGAAGATACCGCAGACATTCCTCCTCTCCATCCTCCTCCAGATCGCCGGTCAGCATCGCGGAGAAGCGGCCGTAAGTCACCAGGAACGAGACCGAATCCTGATTGATATCATCCGGATGGAGATGCTCCGGCGCAGGATGGACGCACATGAGCGAGAGCTGCGGCCCGCTTCCGCTCAGCCGGTTCCCTTTTATCCTCCTCTCCGGCTGTATCACACTGCCCTCGCGCAGATAGATCACAGGAATATGCCTTGTCCTGCATATCTCCAGAATCCGCTGCTCGTTCTCCCCGCGCTTTTCTTCCGGTGTTTCTCCAAAATCCGCCAGCCCGACCATGCGGATGTCGTATTCCTCCTCCAGCAGCCAGAGAAGCCCGTTCGCGTGATCGGAATCGTCATGTGTCAGCACGGCGAGATCCAGGTGCCCGGCTCCCTCCTCCAGCAAAAATGGTTCGAGCTGATACTGTCCCAGCGAGGCTTTGCTGGAACTCCCGCCGTCAATCAGAATTGACGTGCCGTCTGCCTGAAGAAATATGCCGTCCCCCTGCCCTACATCCAGGAAATGCAGCTGCAATCCTCTGTGGTCCCTCCAGCACAGGACAAGCACCGCTGCCGCGAGGAACAGCCCTTTGCCCGCCTCCAGCATTGCTTTACGCTGATTTCTCCATGAAACCGTCCGTCTGATCTTCTCCTCATCGCTCTCCGGTTCCTCCCATCTGTCTGCCTGCAGCGCAAACATCGCCGCTCCGGCAAGCAGTCCATAAAACAGCACAATTTCCCATGGATACGGCCTTCCGGGGATCAGGCGATGCCCTGGCAGTCCTGCCGTCAGCTCACACGCGGCGCGGTAAAAATACAACAGCACATGGCATGGGATACCGGCAGCTCTGCCGGCTGCCGGCCATAAGCTCCCTGCGACAGCAGCGGCAATGCCAGCCGTCATGACAACCGGCATCAGCGGAATCACGGCGAGATTCAGAAGAAGCGAATAGAGTGGAAATGTCCCATAGAACCACAGATACACCGGCATCGTCCAGACAGGAACGGCCAGGGCTTTCAGAAACGGTGAGCGGAACACCGGCATCAGAATACCGATGCCGAGTACCGCGCCGAAAGAAAAGAGAAAACCGCTGTTCCATAAATACAGCGGCTGATCAATCAGAAGCAGAACCGCCGCGAGAGCAGCTGCAGTCAGAAGATCATATGTGCGGCGCAGTAATTTTGCGCCGAGATGCACCAGAAACATACAGATAGCCCGCACGCCGGAGCCGCGGATTCCCGTCATGCCGCCGTAGAGCAGCATGAATACCGCCGCAAGAGCACACGCCGGGAGCATCGGCATGCGCAGGCGCCGCAGCAGCCGGAAAAATCCCATGCCGAGCAGTGTGACATGCAGCCCTGAGATCGCAAGGATATGAATGATTCCGCTCTCCCGGTACAATGCCTTCAGTTCCGCGGAGAGGAAACCCTTCTCCCCCAGAAGCATGGCCTTGAGTACCGCGGCTTCTTCCGTGGTAAGGCAGGCATCGAGAACCGCGGCCAGCCGTCTTTTTGTCCGGTACAGGGCGTTGCGAAACGGATGTCTGCTGCCGGAGATGCGATGGACCGTTCCATGGTTCAGTCTGAAATTAAGCTTGAGCGTCTGATAGTAAAGCCGGCTGTCAAACTCACCCGGATTCGTGGCTTCCTGAAACGTGCGCAGTGTTCCGGATACTTCGGCCAGCGCGCCGACCGGAATCCGGTCATCGTCGCGGTAGAGCGCCGCCGGATCCGTATCAAGACTGAGCAGAACGCCATCCGGAATGGACGGCCTGCTGTCCGACGGCCTGATGCCTGCTGGTCTGATGCCCTCCGGTTCCGGGCTCTGCCCGGCTTCCGGACTGATTTCTGTTTCAGAACCGCTGACCTCATCCGCCCACTGCACCTGCCGAAGACTCACAAGCAGTGTCACGGTTCCGTCTGCCGCCGTATGAAATTCCTTGCCGGAAACCACGCCGGTCACCCTGACTTCCCTGCCGTCCAGGCATTCATAGGACGGCTGTGCCGGAGGATCAGCCAGAAGAAGGAGAAAGACAGCCGCCGCGAAGATCAGCGCCATCACGCAGAATGGTCTTCTCATAGGCGAAAGTAAGATGCCGCGCGGAACGCGGCAGGAGATAAGTACAGCAGCGATACAATTTTTGCGGGGTTTCCCGCGGATGCCGCGCGAAACCAGATAAAGATACACAGGACATTAGGACGGGTTGTCCACAAAGCTGAGATCCCGTTCAAAGACTGTCTGCAGTGGGATCTGCTCCAGGAAGGATGCCGTCGTGTCTCCATCGATGGAGATCTGCACCTTTGAGATCCCGGGAAGCTCCGTGAGAGAATCTACAAGCGAATAGATCGCGACCTCCGGCCTCACGGCATACGGCTCCGTCAGAAATGCCTTGTCAAAATTGACATAGCACACGCCATCCTTGGACGTGACGCTGATGATCCTGGTCTCCGGATTGATAGCCGGATAGATGCTCTGCCCGTTCGGTCCCTTGAGAAGCTCCTCCACGACCATCTTGTCCATGGAGATATTGCTGTTATATACCACCGTTCGGTATACCCCGATCAGCTTGTTCCCCTCCTCATTGGCAAAATACAAATGCAACCGGACTTTCTCGTAGGAGCCGATATCCTTCCCGATATTCAGCACGAAGGAATCGCTCGTCATCACGCCTACTGCCTTGCCGTCCGCATCGAGAAGATCCTTCCCGTCCACCGTGAACCGGACCCCACTGATACCGGTCACCTGTCCGAGCGTGCAGACGATGGCTGCCCGCGTCAGAGTCTCTCTGGCTGTCCCGAGTTTCTTGTATTTTGCCGGGAAATCCAGCGTGAGAACGCCATTGTCGATGGTATACCCCAGAAGCGTGAACCCGGTGATCGGGGCTTTATACTCCACAGAGTCATTGGTGGACAGCTTCTGCAGAAGCTCCTCCACGCGCGCCTCGTTCCCCTGCTTCGCCGGCTGATACGGCACCGGGTTCAGAGATTTTTCATCCTTTGCGAGATAGTATATTGTCACCGTATCCTCTGAGGTGGCAGCCGTCTCCGTCTTTCTGCTACTCCCGCATCCGGTCATCAGCCCGACCTGCATGACAAGCAGCAGTAAAGCCGTTCCGAATGTCGCGATCAATCGTTTTCCTTTTCTTCTCTGTCTCATCATCTCTGTGAATAGAGGTCGTTTCGCCCCACTCAAATTCATGTCAGCCGGCGCCCTGCTCTTCTCTCTTCAAATCCTGCTCTGCTTTCTCCGTTTCCTGCTTTTCTTCCTTCAGTTCCTGCTCTGACGCACTGCTGCTGACCCATATTTTGACATCCGCGTCCTCATCATTTGCACGGTCTTCCTCCACCTTGTGTTCCATAAAGTGGAGTTTTGCCTGCGTCCGGCGGAGCTGCTCCTCCGTCTTCTGCAGCGTATGCTCCAGCTGACCCTGAATCTGGGTCTGCTCCCTGCGCCGCTGACGGGCGCTGGCCCGTTCCTTGTTGATCGGCGTCGCGTTGTAAATGAGAGGGATAGTCACGGTGAAGATGGATCCCTCGCCCAGCTTACTGCGGACCTTGATGGTTCCGCGGTGCAGCAGCACCGCGTTTTTCGTGATCGCCAGCCCCAGTCCTGTCCCGCCCACTTCTCGCGAGCGGGACTTGTCAACCCGGTAAAACCGCTCGTAGATGCGATCGATGGAATCCTCCGGAATCCCTACGCCCGTATCCTCCACTGTCACAGTGAAGTTCTGATGGTCCGCGTCAATCGTGACGTTTACCTTTCCATGCTCCTTATTGTACTTGACTGCATTTTCGATGAGATTGGTGAGCACAAGTGTCATCTTCACCTCATCGATCTCCGCCACCACCGGGCGTTCCACAACCAGTGTGATTTCGATGTCGCGTTTCTGTGCCAGGGGGCGGATACGGCGGCAGATGATCTCTGTGAGATCTCCGATATTCACCTTCGTGATGTTCATCCGCACTTCCTTGTTGTCCAGCTTCACGAGGCTGAGCAGATCGCTGATGATCTTGTTCTCCCGGTCAATCTCCGCGTCAATGTCGGTCAGAAATTCCCGGTACATCTCCACCGGAACGTTTTCATTCTGCAGGAGGGAATCGGCCAGAACCTTCATGGAGGCCATCGGCGTCTTAAGCTCGTGGGAGACATTGGATACAAACTCTGACCGGCTCTCGTCGAGCGTCCGCATTCTGGCCAGCACCCGGTTAAACGCGCCGACAATCTGCTCCGTCTCATAGTAGGCAGGCTCCTGGACCAGCTCCGTGGAGAACCCTTCCTTCACCTCATTGATATGCTGTGTGAGACGGTTGAAGGGAGCGACAAGCCGCCCGGAGAGAAGAAACGCAAGGAATAAAATAATCAGTGCAGCGAGTACCTCGATCAGCATGGCGGTCCGGCTCAGCGCTTCCATGGTCTGTACGATGGAATCCGTTGAAACACTGGTGAGCAGCACGCCGCGGACCTTTTCCTCTGTCGTCTGATTTCCGGAGAAATCTCCGGCCTCCAGGGATGCTGTCTCCACGATCGGTGTGACCATCTCAATATAGCCATCCTCCGGATCATACCCGGAGGAGGCGCCCGGTGTTCCTTCCTGCAGACAGCGCACCACTTCCTCGGTGACGATGGTCTTCCCCTCGGAAATTGCATAGGTATCTTTGATGACCTTGAGATGCGAATCAATGACAAGCACCCGTCCGTCATTCAGCGTCGAGAAGAGATCCAGCTCCGCATTCACCGTGTATGAGGACGGATTTTCCATGTAATTGTAGGTGATAAGGTGATTGGCCAGAACACGCATCTGCGTGCGGACCTCGGAAGTCCGCACCGAGACCGCGCGGCCGTGATACGCCTGCAGAATACTGTAATGCAGCAGAATGCAGGGAACGAGGCCGATCAGGAGAATCAAAATAAAAATTCTCGTGCGCAGACTGCTCAGAATTCTGGAGCGCCGATAGAATAGTTTCAGTTTATTCAGCATAGATTTCTATTACAATATAGATCACGATCTTCCATTACTGCTGACGGAAATAATACCCGATCCCCCACTTTGTCTGCACATAGCGCGGTTCGGAAGGATTTTGCTCGATTTTCTCGCGAAGACGCCGGATATGCACATCCACCGTGCGCACGTCTCCGGGAAAATCCTCGCCCCAGATGTCGGTGAGCAGCTTCTCGCGGCTGTAAACTTTACCCGGATTGCGAACGAGGAGCTCCAGTACCTCGAATTCCTTCGAGGTCAGATTGATTTCCCTTCCCGCGATATACAGCCGTCTGTTGTCGCAGTCGAGTTTCAGATCGCCGCTTGTGAGCACGTTCTCACGCGGTTTCACTGTCTGCGCCTGCGCCCGCTTCATAGCGGCAGTGCGGCGCATGATCGCCTTGATCCTGGCCTTGACCTCAAGAATGTTGAACGGCTTCGTGATGTAATCATCCGCGCCGTAGTCAAGCCCCAGAATTTTGTCCATATCCTCGCCCTTCGCGGTGAGCATGATGATCGGCATATCCGAGAACTCGCGTATCTGCTGGCAGACCTCAAATCCATTCAGCTTCGGAAGCATCACATCGAGAAGAACGACATCATAGGCGCTGCTTCTGGCCTTTTCCAGCGCTTCCTCTCCGTCATACGCCGTATCCACCTCGTAGCCGTCCTGCATGAGGCTGAACCGGATTCCCTTGACGATCAGTTTTTCATCATCCACCACCAGAATTTTAGCCATATCCTGCTCCGTCCCTGCAAAATCTGTGCCAGCGCGCCCGTGTCAGCCGTCCTATCCGGGTTTCACTTCCTTAGTATAGTACATTGTAATACTTTTTTAACATTAATTTCCTACTCTACCGCAATGTAATTCTGTATCTTCGCATAAATCCCCGCCTTGATTCCCGACACATTCTGGATCTCCTCTATGGTCCGGAATCTGCCGCTGCTCTCCCGGTATTCCAGAATCGCATCTGCCCGCACACCGCCGATTCCCGGGACAGTCATGAGCTGCTCCCGCGTGGCCGTATTGAGATTGATCTTCCCGACGGAACCGGAGGCTTCGCCTGTATTATTTTCTGATTCAGAAATTCCGCCCGAGATACCGACACCTCCGGACATGCTGCTGCCGCCCGTCACATCTTGCTGCGCTTTCCCCGTCTCCGGTGAAAGCGCCGCTATCTCCTCCTCTGTCGGAATCCTGAGCTGCTCCCCGTCATGCATCGGCATGGCGAGATTCACCGCATCCCGGTCCGCCTCCTCAGCGAAGCCTCCTGCCGCCGCCACCGCTTCATATACCCTGGCATCTGTGCCGAGCGAATAGACTCCCTCCTTCTTCACCGCGCCGCAGACAAAGACCAGAATTTCCTCTTCCTCTGCAGAAACCGTCGCACCGCTGTCTGCGGCCGCACCCGATTCATTCCGCTGGGTCTGGACTGTTTTATCGGAATCTTTCTTCTGTTGTGATTCAGATTCCTCCGTCTCCTGATTTGCCTGCTGCAAAGTGGATGCCGCAGCACTGCCTCCGGCATCATACAGTTCCAGTTCCGTGCCCTGCCTCCCGCAGGCCACGGACCAGAGACATACCACTCCGACAACAAAAGACAGGCCGATATACCCGGACCTGTCTTTACAGAATTTCATGAATGTCTGTGTGTTCCATCTCATCGCACAGTCCTCCTCTGTAAAATGAAGGGCTCCGCGAAGGAATGATTTTATTCTATCCATCCGCAAGCCTGTACGTCAAGCAGGCTGCAAAATTTGAGGCATACCTTCATGGATAAGCAGTTCCAGGCACAGCCTGGCTCTCTGCGCCGTCCTTATTTTGCCTCCGTTCCGAATTCATATTGATAGTAGTCCAGAATGCAGGACACCTTCTTTTGCTGCGGCGCGCCGGGAATCCGGTTGACCGGCCAGGACGGCGCGCGGTTCTCCAGTACTTCCGCAATGCCCTGCGCCGCCTGTCTTGCCATGTTGCGCAGTGACTCGACCGTGAAAGCCGCGGTATGGGGAGAAACGATGACATTGTCCATGTGAAGGAGCGGATTCTCCGGCTTCGGCAGCCCGCCCTCAAAGACGTCAAGACCCGCCCCTCTGATCCGCTTCTCCTGCAGTGCCCGGATGAGCGCCTGCTCATCGACGATCTCCCCGCGCCCGGTGTTGACCAGATAGGCGGTCGGCTTCATGAGTTCGAGTTCCCTCTCCCCGATGATATGGCGCGTCGAGGCGGTCAGCGGCAGATGAAGCGACAGGAAATCCGCCCGCCGGATGACCTCTTCCTTGTCCGGAAGCAGCGTGCAGAAGCCCAGCTTCTGCGGTTCTGAAATATGCCTGTTATATCCGAACACCTCCATACCGAATCCGCCGTGCGCGATGCGAGCCACCTGCGTGCCGATGTTGCCCATGCCGAGAATGCCGAGCGTCTTGCCCTGCACATTTTCTCCCTTCATCTTTCGGATCGCAAGGTTCCCCGCCTTCAGCTCATTGTTGTACTGCACGCTGCCCTTCGCGAGCATCAGAATCAGACTCATCGCGTACTCCGCGACCGCCTCGCGATTTGAGCCTGCCGCATTGACCACCTGGATTTTGCGTGCGGTCGCAGCCTCCACATCGATGATATCCACACCGACGCCGTGCACGCCGATGACGCGGAGCTCCGGGCAATGATCCATGACGTCCGCGGTGATGCGCGCATTTCTCGTGAGAATGCCCCCGCAGCCCTGTGCCTCGCGGATCACCGTCTCCTGTTCGATCCCCGTGCCCTGCACAACCTCAAAGCCATGTGCCTTCAACAGATTTGTCCCCGCCTCATCCACCGGCTCCGTCACCAGTACCTTTTTCTGTGCTGCCATCTTCCGTCCTGCCTCCACCGGGATTCTTCCCTCTCTCACACCGCGTCCTGTATCATCAGAATGAGCTGGTTGATGCTGAACACCGGAACCTTCGCCTGCGCTGCGATCTCCTTCTGAAATGCCGCATAGTTCGCGCACTCAAGCAAAATTGCTCCTGTGTCCGGATGTTCCTCCATGTGCTTCTTCGTCATCGTCAGCATCTCCTGCCGGATGAGATCGACATCGCCTTCCGTCCGATCCTCGATGATCACCCGATGGAACTCTGAATCCTGCGGGAGCGCGCTGACCGTCACCGGATATTCTGCCGTGGACCAGCCGAGCCGCCCGAACAGATCGTCATTCATCATCGCCGCGTTGTCCGAGAAAATGCCGATCGGACGTCCCTTCCCGATCAGCGTCGATGCCCACGGAACCAGCGACAGTGTGGAGGTAAATACCGGAATGCGGACTGCTTCCGCCAGTTCACGCTGAAATCCAGCGAGAAAGCTGCATACGGTCGTGATCGCACGGCAGCCGTCCGCCTCCAGATCCTGCGCCGCCTGTCTGAATTCCTGAAGCAGGATCTCATCCGCGTCCGCCGGAATCCGTCCCGCAGGAAACAGATCCGGCACGACCCGATAGCTCACCGGAAACGGAAACGTCGCCGCGTTGCCCGGGTCGCCGGGAATCCGCGGGAAGCGCGTCCGCATCATCAGAATCCCAATTTTCGGACCATAATAGGTTCTGCCGCCTTGAAGCACCATCGAATATTCCTCCTGTCTTTTTCCAATTCATCCCTGCAGGGCGATGCACCACAGCGGAATTGCCACCGCGGAGAGCGCCGTTGTGAAAACCACGCATTTTGCCGCCGCCTTCTCATCCGCACCGTACTGCGCCGCGAGAATCGAGGTCGTGCTGCCCGCCGGCATCGACGCCAGCAGTGTGCAGACGCCGGTGATGACACTGTCCGCGCGGATCATCCGGCACATACCCCACGTCAGCGCCGGAATCGCGACCAGCCTGATAGCGGCAAAATAGATCTGATCCCTGCTGACCAGCTCCCGGATATGGACGCCGCAGAGGATTGTCCCGATGTATACCATGATGAGTCCGGTGCAGGATGCGCTCACCGTCGAGAGCGAGAGGCTGATTACCTCTGGAAGCGGTGCCTGCGTGAGGAACAGTGCCATCCCGATATAGACCGCGATCATACAGGGATGCAGCATCACCTTTCTCATGCTCTTCCACACGCTGCCTCCCTCCGTAAAGTAGGAGATTCCCGCCGTCCACATCACGATGCGGAGCGGAATGAGGTAAATGGAGGCGATCAGAAGTCCTGTGTCTCCATACACACCCTGCGCCACCGCATTGCCGATGAAGCCCGCATTGGAACAGACCGTTCCATACTGGAAGACCTGCTTTTCTCCCTTCAGCAGACGCCGGTAGGCGACCGCCGCAAGGAACATACTGATCGCCTGCACCAGCACGGCGGCAAAGAGCGCCATGGACATCTGCACCAGCAGCTGCCGGCTGAAGGGAATGCAGAATGCCTTGATGATATTGCAGGGGAGAATGAAGTACAGAATCAGATTGGTGAGGCTCTTTTTGCCTGCATCGGTGATGAGTTCCCGCCTGCGAAGCAGATATCCTGCCGCCATCGTGAACGCCATCATGCCCATCTCGCTGAGAATCTTGCCGTACAAATCGCACTCTCCCCCTTGTCTGTGCACTGATCTGTTTTCACAGTTTCGCGATCCGTGCCAGTGCCTCCTCCGTCCGCTCCGGCGTTCCAAATCCGGTGAACCGGAAGAATCCCTCTCCATCCGCGCCGAAGCCCACGCCCGGCGTGCCGACCACGCCGGCCTTCGTGAGCAGCAGATCGAAGAAATCCCAGGATTTCATTCCCGCGGGCAGCTTCATCCAGACGTACGGCGCATCCGTACCGCCGTATGCCGTATACCCCATGGCCTCCAGCTCCGCGCGGATACGCTTCGTATTTTGCTTGTACTCCGCAACCTGCTGCGCCGTCTGCTTCTGTCCCTCCGGTGTGTAGACAGCCGCCCCGGCCCGCTGAATGATATACGGCGCGCCGTTATAGCGCGCGCCGAGACGCCGCTTCCACATGTTGCGGAGCGAGGCGCCACCGCAGCGCAGTGCCTCCGGAATCACCATGTATGACAGGCGCATGCCGGTAAACCCGGCCGTCTTGGAGAAGCTGCGCAGCTCGATTGCGCACTGCTCCGCGCCGGCGCACTCGTAAATCGTGTGCGGGGCATCCGGTGTCTCGATAAACGCGTTATATGCCGCATCGTAGAGAATCACCGCCCCCTTCTCCAGTGCGTAGTTGACCCACCGCTGCAGCGCGCTCCGCGTGATCATCACGCCGGTCGGATTGTTCGGGAAGCACAGATAGATGATATCGGGCGACGAAGCGCCCATGCCCGGCACCTCGGGCACAAACCCGTTGTCCTCCGTGCAGTCCAGATACATCACACTCGTCCAGCGCCCCGTGTGCTCGTCAAAATATCCGCATCTCCCGCCGACGACATTGCTGTCTGCATACGCAGGGTATGTCGGCTCGCAGATAGCAATCCGGTTCCTGTCCGAGAACAGGTCCGTGATGCCGGCAAGATCGCTCTTCGCGCCGTCCCCGACAAAAATCTCATCCGGCAGAATCTTCACGCCATATTGCTGGAAATCAACCCTGGCAATGGCTTCCCGAAGAAAAGCATATCCCTCGTACGGCCCATATCCACGGAACGTCGCGGCATCCCCCATCTCCGCAGCGGCGTCCTCCAGCGCCTTCATCACAACCGGACACAGTGGCTTCGTCACATCCCCGATCCCGAGACTGATCACATCCGCATCCGGATGGCTCCTCTGAAACTCCTCCTTCTTCTGCCGCACCGCCGCAAACAGATACCCGCCGGGAAACCGGCTGAAATTCTGATTCAGATCGTACATACTTTTTACCTCCTCGCTCCGGAAGAAAACGTCTCCGCATTACCGCTTCAGCGGGTGGTGGCAGGCTACAAAACGGTTTCCAATCGCACGCAGCTCCGGCCGCTCCTTCGCGCACAGCCCGGTCGCGTAAGGACATCTCGTCCGGAAACAGCACCCCGATGGAAGATTCACCGGACTCGGAATTTCACCGGAGAGCACCTCCCGCTTTTCGCCGCGTCGGTGCGGATCCGGCTGCGGGATCGCATCGAGAAGGAACTCCGTGTAGGGATGAAGCGGCCTGCTGTAGAGGTCCTCCTTTCCCGCCACCTCACAGACCGAACCGAGGAACATGACGCAGACCCTGTCTGCGATAAAATTGATGACCGAGAGATCATGCCCGATGAAGAGATAGGTAAGGCCATATTTCTTCTGCAGATCCTTGAGCAGGTTCAGCACCTGGCTCTGCACGGAGACGTCCAGCGCCGACACCGGCTCATCGCAGACGATCAGCTCCGGCCGGAGGGCGATGGCACGCGCGATGCCGATTCTCTGCCGCTGCCCGCCGGAAAATTGATGCGGATACCGCCAGATAAAATCCGCGGGCACACCCACCGCCTTCATCAGCTGCAGCACGCGCTCTGTCGTCTCCTCCCTGTTCCTGCACACATGATAGGTGACAAGCGGCTCCGCGATGATGTCGCGCACCGTCATTCTTGGATCAAGACTGGCGTACGGATCCTGGAATATCATCTGCATCTTCGGGCGGAGCGGCCGGAAAACCTTGTCGCTCATGGTCGAAATCACCTGATTCCGGTAGGTGACGATGCCGTCCGTCAGCGGAAGCATATGAATCAGCGCCCGGCCCAGCGTCGACTTGCCGCAGCCGCTCTCGCCGACCAGCGCCAGTGTCTCACCCCGGAAAATTGTGAGATCGACGCCGTTCACGGCATGTACCGCCTGCCCCTTTTTCCCTGTCGGGAATTCCTTGTAAACACCTTCTGCCTTCAGAAGGATTTCCTTCTTCTCACTGCCTGATTTCTCCATGCGCACACCCCGTGCCGCGTCTCTCGCGGCACCATTGTCAGTTTGAAAGCGACGTATCGACGTCACGTTCAAGCCGCTGCTCCTTGCAGCTTACTCTGATTTTGCCTGGTTCAGAAAGCAGGCAGACCAGTGACCTTCACGAATCTCTGTCAGGACCGGTTTCTCAGTCCGGCATTGCTCCGTGGCGCAGGGGCATCTCGTGCAGAACGCACAGCCCTGCGGCAGGTGAAGCAGGTTCGGCACCACGCCAGGGATTGTATAGAGTCGTTCCGGATTCTTTCCAATGCGTGGAATCGACGCCATCAGTCCTTTCGTGTACGGATGCTCGACGTGATCGAACAGTTCGAAGGTATCCGCCTGCTCCACGATGCGCCCGGCATACATGACATAGACCTCGTCGCAGATCTCCGCGACAACGCCGAGATTATGCGTGATAATCAGAATGCTCGTCCCACTCTCCGCGCAGAGCTGCTGCATCAGCTTGAGAATCTGCGCTTCAATGGTGACGTCCAGGGCGGTGGTCGGCTCGTCCGCGATCAGCAGCTTCGGCCTGCAGATCATCGCCATGGCGATGCAGACGCGCTGACGCAGGCCGCCGGACAGCTCGTGCGGATAACTGTCATACCGCTTCTCCGGCTCCGGGATGCCGACCTTTCCGAACATGTCGACAACCCGCTTTCTTGCCTCCTCCCGGCCGATCTCCGGATTGTGAACAAGGAGCGTCTCGCTCACCTGCCTGCCGACCTTCAGCACCGGATTGAGGCTCGTCATCGGCTCCTGGAAGACCATCGAGATATCCTTGCCGCAGATGCTGCGAAGCTCCTTTTCCCCGAGCTTCGCGAGGTCCTTTCCGTCAAAGAGAATACTTCCGCCCGCGATCCTGCCCGGAAATTTGAGGAGTCCCATAATGGACCGCGCCGTCATGCTCTTGCCGCAGCCGCTCTCTCCGACAAGGCCGACAATTTTGCCCTTCGGAATGCGCAGATTCACGCCATCCACTGCTTTGACAATTCCTTTTTCCGTATAAAACCAAGATTTCAGGTCATGAAGCTCCAGGACATCCTCCGGATCCGTTTTCGTCACGGTTTCTTTTTCCTTCTTCTCACTCATCGCCATCTTCATACTCCATACCGCACTCTTCTGCGCCATCAGCTGTTCTTCATATGCGGATCCAGTACATCCCGCAGACCATCGCCAAGGAAGTTGAACGCCAGCACCACCACCATGATGGAGATGCATGGCGCAAGGCTGAGCCACGGCTGCGTGAACAGGAATTGTTTTGCCTGGTTGACCATGAGGCCCCAGGAGGCTGCGGGCGGCTGGACGCCGATGCCGAGGAAGCTGAGGGAACTCTCCGAAAGGATGGAGGACGGAACCTCCAGCGTGAAGAGCACAATCAGACTGGGAATACAGTTCGGAAAGATGTGGCGGAACATGATTTTGCCGCTCGAAACGCCGATCGATCTGGCTGCTTCCACATATTCACTCTCCTTGAGCGAAAGCGTCTGGGAACGGACCACGCGGGCGATGCTCGCCCAGTTAATCATGGAGAGCGCGATAAACAGGTTGATCGTAGAAGCGCCGAGCGTGTACATGATCACCATGGCGAGAAGCAGGGAAGGAATGGAGAGCATGATATCGGCGAGGCGCATGATCAGCGCATCGACAGCGCCGCCGAAATACCCTGCCAGAAGCCCCATAACCACACCGATGACCAGCGCGATCAGACTGGGCAGAATACCAACAATCAGAGAGACCCGGGATCCATAAAGGATCCGGGAGAAAACATCTCTTCCCAGTTCGTCTGTTCCGAACAGGTGCTTCAGACTCGGTCCCTGCAGCCGGTTGATGACATCCTGCTGCGCCTCGCCGTAAGGCGCGATAAGCGGCGCAAACACGGCAAGCAAAATAATAATCAGAATCACGATGGCTGAGACAAGCGCCAGCTTGTTCTGTCTGCACATGCGGAGCATCCGTTCAGCTATGCCATCTTTTTCTCCAATCTGACTGGCCAGCTCTTCCTTCGCGCCGTTCTCCGCCGCGCCGGGATTTTCTGCGGATGCATCAGCAGAGAAACTCCTCTGCTCCAGTTCCCTGACAAGTTCTTTTCTCCTGCGAATAGTCACGATATCCTCCCTGTCTCAGGCCGCCTTGCGGATGCGCGGATCCAGTACGGAGTACAGAATATCCGCAATGAAGTTTCCGGCGATGACGATCACCGTCGTGAAAATGACGGTGCCCTGCAGCACCGGCATGTCACGGTTTTCAATAGCAGATGTGGCCAGTCTCCCGATGCCGGGAATGGCGAAAACGGTCTCACTGATGACAGCGCCGGACAGCATGCTCGAAAGCTGCAGCGCCATCATGGTGATGACCGGCAGCATCGAGTTCTTCAGCGCGTGCCGCAGGATGACTGCTCTCCCGAGAAGACCCTTGGCCTTTGCAGTATCGATGTAGTCAGCCTGCATCGCCTCAAGGAGACTGGAACGCGTGATTCTGGCGACGCTCCCGGCGCTGTTCCAGCCGAGGGCGATCGCCGGAAGAATCATCGAGAGGAAGCTGCCGTCCGCCTTGAGCGGAAGTACTTTCCATTTGAATGCAAACAGATACTGCAGAAACAGCGCCGCCATAAAGACAGGCATGGAGACACCGAACAGAGAAATTCCCATGAAGAGATGATCAGGCAGTCGATTCTGCTTCACTGCCGCGAAGATGCCGAGAATCAGACCCAGCGCCCAGGCAAAGATGGAAGCCATGATCGCGAGCGCCAGGGTGTAGGGAAAAGCGTCCATGATCATCTGTGTCACCGGGCGGTTATACTTGTAGCTCTGGCCCATGTCGCCGCGCAGCAGGCCTCCGACGTACAGAAAGAACTGCTCCAGGATCGGCCGGTCAAGATGCATGGTTTTGGTCAGCCGGTCAATCGTCTGCTGGTTGACATGCTCGCCGAGCAGCGTCGTCACCGGATCGCCGGGCACGACACGCAGCATAATGAAGATCAGCAGAATGACCCCCAGCAGTACCACGATGGTTTCCAATAATCTCTTTACAATCTGTTTCATGAAATTCCTCTTGTCGGCGGGGCGATGCGCAGCACCCCATCTCTGTCGCGCTGTCAGATGAATACAAAGTGCGGTCATTCCTGATACGGTTTGCAGCCCACAGGCCTCCGTCTGTGAGCTGCAAACCCAAACGATTTTCTCCGGCTGTCAGAACTTAATCCGCCAGCTCCACCTCGTTGACGAAGAAGTCACCGTAGCCTGCCCAGTGCGGAACGTATTTCCTGACCCGGTCGCCTGTGACGAACAGATGAGTTCTGCCGAACAGCGGCACCCATGCTGCGTCGTCCTCAATGATCTTCTTCTCCAGCGCGTCGTACTCGGCTATGCGCTTATCGTCGTCCGTGATAGCCCGGGCATTCTGAATGCGCTTCATGACGTCTTCATCCTTGTAATTGATGCTGCGCAGTTTCGTCTTGTCGGCTGTGCCGAAGAAGGTATAGATGAAGTTATCCGGATCGTTGAAATCTGCGGTCCAGGTTCCCACAAAGGAGGTCATCTCGCCCGACTTGCGGAGTGCCAGCCAGCTTGCCTCATCATAGGACTTGATCTCCGTGTTGATACCGATCGCCTGCAGATTTGCCTGTATCATCTGCACCACGAGAGAGGTATTCGCGCTGTCGGAGCTGTCCGTCGCGATCTCGAAGGAAATGTCGCCGTCCTGATAGCCCGCTTCCTCAAGCAGCTTCTTTGCGCCGTCCGGGTCATACTTCAGCCAGCCCTGATTGTCCTCGCTGTATCCGATGAGTCCCTTCGGATAGATGCCGTCGCAGAGATTTCCGTCGCCGCTGTACACGGTATCCAGGATGCTCTGGCGGTCAATTGCCATCTGAACGGCTTTGCGGACTTTCACATCCTTCAGATACTCGTTGTCCTCATTCAGAATGAAATAGGTAGTGGCCAGACGGTTCGCCGTGACAATCTTGTCAGCGTACTGTGTCTTATAGGTCGATTCCACGACAGAGGAGTCCAGAATATCGCAGTCCAGAATGTCAAGCTGACCATTCTGGAACATCATGCTGATGGTGGAGGCGTCCGGAACGATCTGAATGTCGACGTTCCTGACACTCGGCGTGTCTCCCCAGTAATTCGGGTTCTGCGTCAGCTCAATGCTGCTGTCTCTCGTCCAGCCGGTGAGCATGTAAGGGCCGGAGCCGATGGCCGACTTGTAATCATTGCCGTAGTCATCGCCCGCGGCTTCCACCGCTGCCTTTGAGTAAATCGAGCAGGGCGGTGTCGCCAGCTCATACAGGAATCCGGCAAAAGGATAGGCCAGCGTGATCGTCAGATGCGTGTCGTCAACCACCTGTATGCCCTCCAGGGTGTCGTCGTAGCTGTACCCCTCTCTGGCGATATAGTCTTCCGCTCCCTTGATGCAGGAGGCAAAATCCGTGTTGACGCTGGTATCAAGGCCCAGCAGACGAATGAGAGAGAACGCCACATCGTTTGCGGTCAGCGGGGTGCCGTCCGAGAATTTGACATCATCGCGAAGCGTGAATTGATAGGTAAGGCCGTCGTCCGATACGGTGTAATCCTTTACCAGACTGTTTACCAGCTGCGTGCTGCCGTCATCATTCAGTTTGATCTCAAACAGACGGTCATACACGTTCATCGGAATGCCGTAATCGGCACTGGTCGTCTGGACATCCAGCGTCTGTGAGTCGGCTGTCCAGGCGATGTGAAGTGTGCCCGCGTCATCTGCAGAAGCCGTTCCCGACGCAGTGGAGGACGCCGCGGCAGCCGTACCGGCAGCTCCTGCACTCTCCGGAGAAGACTTCGCTGCGCTGTCCGCGGCTGTGGCTCCGGAACCGGTGGATCCACAGCCGGCAAGCACGGTCGCTGCGAGCGAAACACTCAGTACTGCACTCCAAGCCCTTTTCATAATATTCACTCCCTTCTGACCTCTCCGGAAACCAGAAAAGGCGCCGTTTCCCAACTGGAAAACGACGCCTTTGTCGAATGCGGAAACCACCCGGATCTCCGCGATATTCTGTTCTGATCTCCGACCGCACAAATTGTATTCCCTGTATACAAGTATTTTTGTGCTTCGGTTGAGTATTTATATAGCACTGATTTTTGACTTCGTCAATCACTTTCAGAAAAAGAAATCCGCATCCTCAATCCGACGTATCCGGAATGACATCGACCTCCTCCGGGTCCGCAATTGCGTCCGCCTGAAATGACGTATTGCCCGTGACCTGCACCTCCACCTGCTCATAGAGACTTTTCAGCGTGCTGTTCGGCTCCGCGCCGTCCCAGACCTGCTGCATGGCATTCTCCGCCAGCATCCAGAAATTCTCCGTCGCGACCATCTTGGGTTCCGGCACGGACTGCGTGTAAGCCTGATAAAACCCGTCCCAGTGCGAATCCTCCGTTTTGCAGCCGTTTCTTGCCAGGCGGTATCCCGTCCGCCCGCTGAAATCCTCGTTGTGATCATTCAGCAGGAACTGAACGAAGCGGTTGGCCGCGTCCTGGTTCTCCGAATACCCGTTCACCACCAGGCACGAAGTTACTGACAGCCCTCTCGTCGCAAAATCCTCCCTGATATCCGGCAGTGCCGCCACGCCGTAATGCCACTGGAACGTGCCGTCCGCCGACCAGTCCGCGAGCTTCTGCACCGCATCGGTCGTCGCCACCGTGAACAACGTCTTTCCGCCGGCAAAATCGCTCAGCACCTGATCATAGCTGCTGGTCGCAGTATCGATGGAGAAGAACTGCCCCAGCTTCTGATAAACCCGGAGCGCCTGGATAGTCGGCGCGTTGTAAATGTCGATTTTGCTCTCGTCGTCTCCGCTGTCCCCGCCGACCGACATCGTGTTCCCGATGAAATAATAATTATAAAACAGATCGTTGACATCCCAGTTGAAGATGCTCGTCACATTCTCCGGCGCGTTATACTGATCGGCAAAGCGCAGAATATCCTGAATTGTCTCCGGCACGGCCGCGTCGCCCGCGTCAGATGCCGCCTCCTGCAGATAATCCTCATTGTAGAGCAGCGCCGCCGTCTCAAAGTAAAACGGATACGCGACAATCTTTCCCTGATATGTCACCGCGTTCCGCGCAGCTGCCGGATACACCACATCATCCGCAAAATCCTTCGCGTCCGTTATCTCACTGGCAAGTCCGGCCTCGTAGGCACGGCCGAGACTGGAGTCCTGCAGAATATAAATATCTGGCATATTTTTATCCGCCGCAATCGATGCCTTGTTCACCGATTCCAGAAATTCGACGCCATCCACCAGATGCGGCTCAACCCGGTACCTGTTGCCGGAATCATTCCACGCCACCGCCACTTCATTCAGATAATCGGTCAGCGTATCGTCACAATACCAGAGAGAAAGGGTCTTTCTGGCATCTGTGAAGAGCGATGTCCCCGCAGACTCATTCTTCCCTCCGATCGTACTATCCCGAAACGTTGTCCAAACAAAAACACCTGCCAGTGCCAGCACAAGCAGTCCCGACACCAGTCTGGAACGAAAACTCATAAACTACTCCTGTTGAACTCAATATACCGCCCTTCATCTGGCCGCGGCAGTCCCCATTCTACCCTCATTGCTTCCCCGGCGCAATTGCCGTCCCGTTCCACAGCTTTCCGGACAGAATATCGAGCGGCTCCTCAAACCGGTCGAAGAGCGCCGCATCATCCAGTGCCTCCGCTCCCTCATTTCCGCTCATGTCCTCATTCCACATGTAATACATCGCGCCGAGCATCTGCGGAGAGTACACCGGAATTTCCTCCGTGCCGCGGTCTGTCGTGAACACATTCGGCTCCCAGTCCTCCGCCAGATAAGATAGATCAAGGCGGTCATATCCCGCGCCTGGAATAATGTAGAGATGACTTCCCTGTGTGTTGATGATGTCAAATCCCGCATCCGTCATCTCCTTCGCATCCGCCCAGGTGAGATCCCAAATTTTCAGCTGGACAGACCGCGGTACGCTGCTGTAATCTGCTCCTTCCCGGCTGAAGCTCCCCCACGCACGGATGATTTTATCCGGCTCCTCAGCCTGAATGGTGCCGGCAAGCTCCGTAAAGTACCGCACAAAATCCACGGCATTTCCAAAATATTCGTCCATGCCCATGCTGACAGCCGCCGCGCCTGCAAAGCAGCCATTCTCTCCCAGATATTCCTTCCAGACGGATTCACCCAGCTTCCTGGCGCCATCCCGGGACAGGTCCAGCTCATCCGCTGCCTCCGGCGTATCGCTTCTGCCGTACTCCGGAAACGCCCTGGTCAGCGCAAGACAGTGCGACGGCGTGTCGATTTCCGGCACTACATCTACGCCATACACTGCGCCGAACCGGATGAGCTCCGCAAACTCCTTCTTTGAATAGCTTCCATCCTCCGACGTGATACTCTTCCCGTCTTTTCCTCTGAGATCCGATTCCAGACGGAACGCGGCAGGGAGCTGTCTTGCCCCCTCGACCGTCCCGTCATAGCTGCTCTGCGCGAGAATCGCATTGTCGTTCAGGTGAATCTCCATCGTATTCATTCTCGCGCGGGACATCCTCTTCACGATTTCCTTCAGGTAATCCAGAGAGAAACTGCGCCTTGCCACATCGATGCCGAAGCCGCGCACCGCGTAGGCCGGGACATCCCTCGCGAATCCGCGCGCGATGGAACCGCTGCCCAGGCTTTCCAGCTCCACGCAGGCCCACCTGAGTCCCTGGATCGTCGAGGCCGTCAGAACAATATCCGATCCATCCGAGCCAAGGTCCATCACGAAGCCTTCCGCTCCGGGCACCGGAATTTCAGGGTTTTCTCCACTTTCGCAAAGCCGCAGAATGATATTCACAGCGCCGCGTTCACGCTGCGCGCCTCCTGCCCCCTCCCCGCCGGCTTCATAAGTTCCGACAGTCAGACTACCTCCCGCATGAAGGGATGTGCCGAGCTCCTCCGCGAGCAGCGCGGCCTCCTCCGAAAGCAGACTTTTCACATCTTCCCTGTCTGTCGCAATCAGGACGCTCGAATCCTTCGTCAGCTGGATCGTGCCTCCTGTGGGCAGCCACTCCGCTGTGTCCGGCTCCTGACCCATTTCCGGACTTCCCTGATTTGCAGACCGCGCCCCGTCCTTCCAGCCTTCCGATGCCGGAATCGTCACCTTCATGGCCGGCAGACTGACCGTGACGCCGTCCTCCGACAAGATATACCCGACAGGAACTGTGACATCCGAGAGCGTCTGTGCGCAGTTTCCCTCCTCATCGATGTAGGCGTCCGGCCGCGCCCCTGCAAACGTCAACGCAAACCCATCCGGCACATCGGGTGTGACGAGGATCCGTCTTCCACACCGGTCCTGCGGCACTGCTTCCCTTTCAGACGGGATGATTCCGCTATTGTCCCGATCCTGCAGCCCTGTTCCTGCCTGCTTCCCGCTTCCTTCCGTCTCCCGGACGACCGGTGTCCGAATGACAAAATCATCCCGTATGCCGGAGAATACCTCGAACTCCAGCACCGACACATTCTGGTAGTACAGGGATAGATCGCTTTCCTCCTGCCGCACATCCATCACATGGAGACGGACATATTTTGCCTCCACCGGCTCATCCAGAATCACATCCTGCACCAGGCTCTCCGGCGCGCTGAGCCTTGCCGCTGTGCGCCAGTCCCGTCCATTCTCCGAAACCTCGACCGCGCCCGCCGTCATATTCGTGCGCTCCCAGACGATCCGGACAGCGCCGACCCCGGTTCGCTCCGGGAGAATCACCTCGAGCCAGTGATCATGACTCTCCGTGGTATTTGCCGAGGACCACCGGTCCGCCGGGTCGTCATCCACGCCGTTGCGCACCAGAGAAGCAGGGAATTTTCTGCTCTCTATGCTGTCCGCACGGACCCGGACTCCGGCTCCCAGGCAGAGATTCTCGCCGACCGTCCGCACCCGGAGTCCCTCCGGCGTCTCCTCTGTCTCAAATACCTGCCAGGACGCCTGAGGCACGGCAGACGTCCGGAATGCCTTTCTCCCCATGAAGAACAGAAGTCCGGCAGCCGGTATGAGGTAAATCAGGACCAGTCCTGCCGCAAAGAAGAACCGGTATATCTGCCGCCATGCTCCTCCGGTGCCAGGGTCATTTTGATCGCGGCGGCTCTGCGCTGCCATGAGTCCTGTGCCAGACCTGCCAAAATGCAGCAGAACAAGCAGCAAAATACCCGCTGCGCCGCAGAGTAATCCCGCCGAAAGCCCGGCCGGCCGGAACCAGATGCGAATCTCATTCTTTCCCGCACTGACAGGAATGCCGAGGAATCCTCCGAACACCGGAGATATCAGAGCGGCCTGTCCGTTGACCGCAGCATGCCATCCCGGCTGGAGCACAAGAGGCAGAAATACAGTGCTGTTATGCTTCACGCCGGACAGTGTTACGAAAAGCTCGTTTCTCCGCGGCACAGCCACGATTTCGTCCGCAGTCAGCGCCCAATTCGATTGCTCTCCCGCCGCGGACAGTTCCCTGCAAATCGCCTGAACTGCCTCCTGATGCTCCTCTGTGCTCCCGCCCTGGAACGCATAATTCTCCGGAGTTCCGGAGAGAAGCAGCGGCGTCCCGAGAAGCCAGTCCGTGTCCTCTGTTCCGCCCTCTCCGTCCGTCGCGGTCCAGTAGGTCTGATATCCAAGGCCGGAAAGTGCCGTCTGCGTCGCCGCGGAGAGCGTCGGAAAATAACTGGTCAGTGAGCTTGTTCCGGTCACCAGTGCCGCATCGCGCGGCAGGTCCTCCTCAGCGCCGCGATATTGGAACAGATCCGTTCCCGCCTGCATTCCGCCTGACGTCAGCCCATGCTCCGCGACGTATTTTGTCATGAAGGCATAGGCCTCGTCGTTCATACCGCGGATGGACAGACTTCCCGGCAGAAACACGCAGAACGCAAGACACAGAGAAGAAAGGCACATCGCGGCATATGCTCCCCATGCCTGCCCTGCTGTTTCCGGCCATCCGCCTCTGCCAGGAATCCCCTCGAAAGCGCTCCTCTTCCCGGAAGAGCTATTTGCCCCGGAAGAATCCATTCCCCCGGAAGACCGCTTTTCTCCGAAAGAACTCTTTCTCCCGGAACCGGCTGTCCCGTTCTCCGCAGAAAACAGCAGCGCGGTTCCGAGACAGAGCAGGCTCAGAATGAGCGCCGTCTGCGCCGTCTGCTTCGGACAGGACTGGCTGACCGCCAGCGTTGAGAAGGCTTGTGCGATGCCCACCTGCCAGCGCCACAGCAACGCTCCAGCCGCCAGAATATCCAGGGCTCCGCAGAGCAGCTTGCCCCGACGCAGGCCAGACACATATCTGCGGCGCCATCCCTCTTCAGTGCCGCACGCCTGCTGCGCGTCTGCGTTTTCCTCAGAACCGCAGCTTCGCTGCAGCTCCGCCTCCCGCGTGATCAGACAAAGTCCGGCAAACAGCACGATATAGCCATACCGCACCGGGAAGCAGCGGTATGACCCAAGATGCCAGATCAGATTCGCCGGCTGAAGGAGCACGGTCAACCACAGCAGTACATTGATGCGGACAAGAAACGTCCTCTGCCCCGTCGGATCCTTTTTCCAGTTCTTCTTTGCCCTTCGCCCGGCAAGAAGAGCAAGGAACACGCCGGCCGCTCCCGGATGCAGCGTAAGAAACAGACGTTCAAACAGATCGTCGAGTCCGTGCTGCTGCATCACGCCGAGATACCCGGCCGTGTACCCCGCCCGCGCGGAGGAGAGCAGCTGCAGCGCGGCCGGAACGAGCACCGGAAAGGCCAGAAGCAGCCCTGCCGCGGTATAGACAAAGAGCCGCCGCGCACCGACTGCCTGCTTTTCTGACTGTTCCTTCCGCGGAAAGCAGGAATACAAATAGCATGCCGAACCGAAGAAAACCGCGAGACAGACCTCCCATCCAAGCTGAAGACTGACAGCCGTCATCCATGCAAGAAGCAGCGCATAGAGCAGTCCGCTCCTCCCCGGATTTTCTCCCCGCAGGAGATCGCAGAGAGCCATCGACAGCAGCGGAAACAACACCGGAAATAACAGCCAGTACAAAATCTGATAATTGTATACCGCATATCCGGAGATGCCATAGCAAACCGCAAGCGGCACACACAGCCCTCCCGCGCCCGGGAAAAAGCGCCGCAGGGCAAGACATGCCGTATATGCCGCCGCGGCCATATACAGCAGCACCAGAATACTGAGCGCCAGATACAGCCGCTCCCGTCCAAAGAACAGAAGGATATAATTGAAGGGATCCAGAAATGCCCGGATGGTATCCACGTACAGATTGACGCCGCCCGCCATCCTCAGTTCGGCAAAGAGTCCCACCCTTCCTGTCACGCAGTCATAGAACCGGTATAAGAGCGGCGCGTACTGGGAATAGAGATCCGTGAGCAGAACGGAGCTTCGCCCAAACGGAAAGAAGCCGAGCGCTGCATAGAGTACCAGAACCAGTGCCGCTGCAATGGCTGCCGAAGCAGCCGGGAGCGTGAGCCTGTTACTCCGGCCGTCCTTTTTTCTTTTTTCCGACTTTTTTATTCCCATATCTGATGCCATATTTTTCCTGTGAACACCCTTCAGAATCCCAGTCCACACTACGCTGCCCAGACTGCAATCATCCCCACAGAAAGAACGCCAAACAGAACCAGCAGGAACCCGTGCGTGCCGCGCCAGAGTTTCTGGAAGGGCTGCGATTCATTATCCCGCCCTCCTGCCGGAGCATCGGGTGCCATCCACAGTCCTGCCGCCGCGGCCGTCGGAACGAGCACCACCGCGATATAGCGAAAATTCATGCTGCACTGCTGCGGATAATCATAAACAAATTTGAGATAACTGACCATCGTGACAAGCCAGGTGAGACCCAGCAGCAGCCGGTCCTCTGGTGACAGGAATCGCTTCTTCCTCCCAGAGCCTCCAAGGCACACCGCACCCAGATCGATGGTACAGAGCAGGCCGATCAGTGCCCCGGAAAGCATCAGAAGGACAGCCAGAATTTTGACCGGCCGGCCGACGTCTGCCATGTCCCATTCTCCCAGCATCGAGGTCCGGATGATCTCAAGCCAGACATTGTAACCGCAGCCAATCGTGAAGTGCCGCAGATTGCCCAGAAATTCCGAGGGCACCGGCCAGAGGAAGCGGTTCACAAGCGGCACGCCGCCCACATACTGCCAGGAGTCGTCCGGCAGGGTGTAAACCCAGAGCAGCGGAACTTGCCAGCGCACCAGATTCCGGACATAAAACCACAGGGAGAGCGGAAGTCCCACGGCAAGGAATGCAGCATACTGCAGGGCAAGCCACCTTCTCCGGACGGCACCCGCATTGTGGTTTTCATTATGAAAAAAGATCCAGGCAAACAGCGCGCCGACCGGCACCGCCATCTCCGCGACGTTCTGCTTTGTGGAGACACCGAGTCCGAACCAGACCGCCAGCAGCAAAATCCGCCCTGCCGACGGTCTGCGGCTCCATCGCATCGCCTGATACAGAATGAGCACCGTGAACATCAGTCCCATACAGTCGTTGTTGACACTGCCGGAGAACTGGATGAGCGTCGGGTGGAACGCGAGAACCGCCGCCGCAAAGCGCACGCCGCGCTCTTCCATCGGCAGCAGCCGGAAAAGCTTCACGCAGATCAGAAGCGTGATCACCGCGCAGACAAGCGGCACCATCTGGATACTCTCCTCCAGCTGCACCGTGTCATGCACAAACAGCGACAGGAAGCGCATCCAAAGCGCCGCTGCCGCGTGAAAGAGCGGCGGATGATGGAACTGATAGACTGTAGTCGGATCAAAATCCGACAGCCGCCCGTTTTCATAGAGATACTGAATGTAGGCGAGATGTCCGCCACTGACCACGTGCCCGGCGTCGAGCGCAATGGTCCCGGCGTCATACTGACGCTCGAAAATCGTCGTGCCCAGGCAGTAAATCACCCGGAGAACAATCCCGGCCAGAACCACCGCAGCCGTGAGTCTCTGTCCGCTGCGATCCTTCCTGATTTTCTGCCCGGACGGCACAGATGTACATGACACAGCTTTTCCCCCCTCTGTCAACACTTCGGCCTGCAGGCAGACTGAAGCGCTCTGTTCATACTATTCCTATCTTCTGTCATTTTCCCGTTCTTATTTTGTCCGCAGAGCCATAATCACCGCCGCAGGCATAGACAGAAACAGCGGATAGACATACCGGAAATCATTGGCGGCGGGCGTGGAGAGAAGAACCGTCAACAGAATGCCGACCGGCAGCAGAAAGACAAGCCCCGGATGCGGCGTGTACCCGGAGTGAGGTGCCGCCCCGCCGGAGCGTCTTCTCTCCCGCCGCCTTTTCCGCTTCCCGACGATGCCTGCAGCAAGCATAGCCCCCAGGAACAGGTAGAGCGTAAAGGCATTGCACCACACAGCGGAATAGGCCCTGCTGCACAGATTCAGCAGGTTATAGACACCGATCACGGCGCCGTATGGCAGAAGATAGACCCGGTAAAGACCCACCGGGTTTTCCTGGACCTCCGACGCATACCCGGTCCTGCTGCCCGCTGTCGGAACATAGTAGCCATATGTCTGCCGGTAATACGCCTCTGCGTAGCAGTCCGGATTGCGCAGCCCGATCCGCAGATAAAGCGCAGCCCATCTGCCCGGATTTTGCATGATCTTCTCTCCGCCATGGCTCTCCCGGACCAGCGCCTTGATGGCGTCCGACAGCCCGCTGTCATAGTAGGACGGAACCAGCTCCACATCCACGAGCTCCCGAAGTGTCCCCAGTTCTTCCTCTGTAATCCGCCCGCCTCCGTCTTCGCCGTTCCGCACGATGGTATACGCCACCTGCTGCAAGGGGATGGACAGCATCTCGGTCGGATCCGCCTTTTCCACATGTACCGTTCGCTGCACTGGTCCGAGAAACAGCGCCGCACACAGCAGGGAGAGTCCGAGATCTGCCAGAATTCTGCCTGCTTCCCTTCCTCTCCGCAGCGCATGGCGATGCACCAGCAGATAAACAACCGTGAAAAATATCCAGGCGGCAATTCCGTTGGAGCGGAGCGTACAGAACAGAAATCCCAGCAAAACAAATCCGCCGTGGTCACGGAGCCGCCAGACGCGGCGGTTCCGCTCATGATCCCAGAGAGTAACCATGGACAGCATCACCACAGCGGAGAATGGAACATCCTTCCACATCGTTATAGAAAGGACCGCATTGAAGGGAAACGCGAAGAAGAAAAGCCACAGGAGGCCAAGCGCCCAGCGCGGCGCTCCGTTGCGGCGGAGCAGGCGCAGCACCGCCATATCTGCTGCCGTGAGCAGTGCCATCGAGAGAAGCGAATAAAGTGCCACGCCATAATTCACAAAGACCGGATTACCGGCGATGCGATCAGCGGCTCCGGTCCCTGCCCCATACAGCGCGGCCTGATCAGACAGGTGGGGAAACAGCCTTTCGCCCGAGAAATGATGCAGCGCGCCTGCTGCTGTGCTGCCGATCCGGTAGCACAGCTCAATCATCAGGGTATGGAGAAAGGGATGCTGGTTCTGATAATTGGTCAGATGCATCGCCTGCCGGAGCTGCCAGATGGAATCCGGCGTGGATACGCCCGGCCAGAACGCAAGAAAATACGGCAGAAACAGTGCAAAACCCAGTCCCGCAAGAATCCATTCCGTCTTCCGATTGTTCCGCCTGCTTTGCGACTTCTGCCGCCTGCCTCTTCCCGTCATCCGTCTCCCCGCTCTCTGCGTAATACGTTGATGGAATTGTAGCCCCCGCGCGGAACACCGTCAAATCCATAAAAATTCAAATCCGTTTGCAGCACCTGAACCCCGAACTCCGCCCCTGGCTTCATAGGTTAGCGGAATAAATACCGGATGTTCTTTTCCGAAAGTATTTGGATAGTGCAATACCAGCTTATATTCTCCGCCTGTGGTCCTGAATATCATTCCATGACCGCCATCATGGTCATAAAGAACTCTGTCATCTACAGTCCAATTGCCGGTAATATCGTCATTGTCAGAATGTGCCATAGCCTCCACATAGCCGGTTTTTGCATAGGTTGACCAGAGCATATGCAGCCTGTTATCTTCTGTTCTGATCAAAAATGGGCCATCCGTAACATAATTTCGGAATAAAAACCTCTTGACAAAAGGCCTGGCGCTTGAGGCTGAGAAAAGAATTCGTGGCTCTCCGATTGCACATTTCAGGTCATCTGATAAAGGAATTGCACAGACTGTGCCATTATGTATCTCTTTCCACTCATGACAGTAAACCATATATGGCTTTTTATCTTTTGAAATATATAAGGTTCCGTCCAGACACCGCGACTGCCTGGGAGTCACATATCCATCTGACCACATGATAAATGGCCCCTCGGGAGAATCTGCCTTTAATATTGCTGTTCCAAGGCCTTTGTTCATATTTCCAAAGGTCGCTAACATATAGAATTTCCCGTCCACCAGATGTACCTCAGGTGCCCAGTAACTCTTCTTGCTGAAGAAATTCTCAGGTCGATGAAAAACTTCAATCGGATTATCCCAATTCAGCAAGTCCTTGCTCTTGTATACATCAAATCCAAATTCTTCGCCCTTAAAGGCATTTTTCCCTCTTGTGCCATACATATAATATGTGTCGTTATAGACAAGAACATATGGATCTCTGATATTTATTTCTTCGCATTGCATTCCGCAGTATTTTCCTTTTCGTAAGCCCTGCTGTATTAAATCATCAGGCAATATTAAATAATTATTGCTGCTTCGAGGCCTCCGCCTGATACGGTAACCCTGCAGGATTCATCCCTGCTACCTGTTCTGACTACTGCTAATGCACGTCCATAATAGCTTGTAAATTCGCCGGAACGATAATCCTCCTCATGACATGGATTTGCAGAACCAAACCCAAGAAGTGTTCCCCCGATCACGGACACTTTGAGCAAACAATCTGCATTCGATTCTACAACGTCATTTTCTCCCACAATTTCAACAGGAATATAATGGATATCACTGTTGCTTTCTTCCTTGGTAAGTCTGAGCTTAAGCTGGCCTCTTGCCGGAGACAGGCTACTTCTTCCAGTCTCTTTTCCTTCCGCCGAATATGCCACTGCTGTAAGATCTTCTAGAGCATATTTTGTCTTAAATATTGCCTTGCATTCTTTTATCTTTTTCCTTCCAAGACTTTTTCCCCCAAGGAACAGTTCAACACGGTCCGCATCGGAATAAACTTCAACCTCAGCCTTGTTTCCTGTGCAATCTGCCCAGGCCCAGCTTGTGATCGCATTTGTTCCTCGCCATACCGATTTGCCTGGACGAACGCCAGGATGATTGACAGGCTTAACTGCTATTACAGGTGCCTTTTCCAGTCCCCATACTGTAGAGGCGTATCTGCATGAGCCATCCGGATGTCCTGTTATGTCAATGACTCCCGCACCTGCCAGAATCCATGGATAAGGTCTGTTAAAAGGTCTTCCTCCGGTATAGCTCCAGCAGCCAATGCCAGCTTCTCCCAGATAATCCCAGCCAGTCCACATAAAGTCGCCAAAGAGATATGGCAGCCTCTTTACCATTTCCCAGTTCTTATAGATATCCTGAGGGAAGGTTTCTGTGCCAATAATCATTCTTTCTGGATGGAGTTTCCCTTCGAGCGGATAACGGCCTGACCCATAATTATATCCGGCGATGTCTAAGGCATCTATCATAGGAGTCGCAATCTTATCCACCCTTGGAGAATTGCCTGCCTTATTCATACTGGTACCAACTACGCTTGCCATGATATTAAATGCAAGACTTCCGTTCTTTACTTTCTCTTCTTTATTTTTGCTCTTTGCATTTGAATCACCTGCTGTCTGTTTTCCATCCTGATAAATTCCATGGCCTTTTGCCGCGCGGCTTAAAATCATGAGATTAAGTCCGCAGGTGACCGGACGCGATGGATCTAGTTTATGGATAAGTTCCACCTGCTTTTTCCCATAATCAAGCCCCTTTGCCTCCGCAGGCTCAGCAACTTCATTTCCGATGGAATAGAGAATCACCGAAGGATGATTAAAGTCCTTCTCCACCATTGCAGCGGTATCATTCGCCCACTCTTTTTCAAAATCAAGACCATAGTCAAAGGCTGTTTTTCGCTTGTACCACGTGTCAAAGGATTCATCCATGACGTACATTCCATAAAAATCACAGGCTTCAAGCATTGCCCTGCTACATGGATTGTGGGAAGAACGTATTGCGTTAAAGCCAGCTTCCTTTAGTATTCTGACTCTTCTCCATTCGCTCTCATCATGACAGGCAGCGCCCAGAATGCCATGATCATGATGGACGCATCCGCCTCGAAGAAGCACCTGCTTTCCATTGATGCAAAACCCCCTTGGGCTATATTCAATGGTTCGAATGCCAAATTTTGTTTCTATGCAATCCTCTTTGTATTTCACGCAGCAGGTATACAGATGCGGAGTCTCTGCACTCCAGAGTTTTGCATTTTCAATTGCCAAATCTCCAGGCTTTCCACTTGCAACAAGACTGTCACCGTCATAAATCTCAACCGCTGCCTCCGTTTGATTGGCAGAAACATGGATCGTGGCAGGATCTAAGGCAACTGTGGAGATTTTCACAGCATCATGCTTCAGTCCGTCCTTTTCTTCAATATAAAGCCATACAGGACGATAAATACCAGATCCTGTATACCATCTGGAATTAGGTAATTTTGAATTGTCTGCTATTACTTTCAGGGTATTCTCCCCGCCATATTTCAAATTCTCAAGTGAGAGCGTAAACCCTGTATAGCCATAAGCATGACTGCCGATTTGTACATCATTCAGGAATATCCGGGCGTTTTTGTACACGCCTTCAAACTCAATGGAAACATTTTTTCCGGCCCAATCCATGGGCGCAACAAAGGTCTTTGTGTAGGTGTATATTCCGCCCGGGAAGTAGCCGTGGCCTCCATCAGATGCGTCCGCGCTTCTCTTTTCTGTAATCATTGCATCATGTGGAAGTCTGACTTTCCTGCCGTCTAATATCCAGTTGTCATTAAAAGATATTTGCTGCATGGTATCATCCTTATACAAAATACGCTTGTATTGCCTGTAATTATTCCTGATATGTCTCAGCCACCAGTTTCAGCACTCTGAGTGCACAGGCCTGAAGCTGCGCCATGGAAAAATCTTTTCCCACTCCATGCACAATATCATCCACATCTCTCTGTGAGCCGGGCATAGTCAGATCATTGCTGGCCTTGATACATAAAGCTGCATTTGAAGAACCATACTTAAATTCCTGCTGTGCTGGATCTGTTGTTCCCCAGTCAGTCATCACAAGGCCTTCGTATCCCCATTCCTTTCTTAGAATATCAGCAAGCAGTTCGCAATTATTTGCTGCGTGAACACCATTCACAAGGTTATAGCTTGTCATAAGCGCCTTCGGATGTGATTCTCTGATCGCAATTTCAAAGCCTTTGAGGTAGATTTCACGGATTGCGCGTTCTGAACAATGAGAGTTGGAATGCGTTCTGTTTTCCTCCTGGTTATTGAGTGCAAAATGTTTTATTGTTGTTCCACATCCCTTATGAGACTGAACACCTGAAGTATCAGCAGCCGCACACATACCTGCAACAAGAGGATCTTCAGAATAATATTCAAAATTACGGCCGCAGAGGGGATTCCTGTGGATGTTCATGCCCGGAGCCAGCCACAAAGTAACTCCAAACTCTTCCATCTCCTCCCCTGCAATATCGCCAGCTTCCTTAATCGCTTCCAGATCCCAGGTCTGCGCCAGATGCGTTGCGATTGGAAGCGCAGTACAGTACTGGTAATAATCGATCGCATCCTCAGGCCTCTCAGGCACAGGAATTCCTAACAGTTGAGGGAGATTACCCATGGAAGAATCTCCAAGTCCCTCAATGATATTATTATCCTTGTCGGTCACAAAGTTCTTTGAAAGCCTGAGCCCTGCCGGCCCGTCAGCCAGAGAAATATTCATAATGCCACGACTCTCAATGAGATCTGAGGTGGTGTCACCAGCTGCACCAGGGCAGGCGGATGATGCTGCGCCAATCGTAGAATTCTGCCCCATACCGCCTCTTGCAGAGCCAACAGTAATATCAGCCAGTTCCTCTACTGTCAGCTGAGCTACAAGTTCCTCAAGACCTGCCTTATGGTCCAGAACATCCTTGAGAGTAATGGTATAGTCCTTGTTTGTAGTCATTAGTTCTGGAGCAGATCCATAGTCAACAGTTCTGACAGGAAGCAGGGAAGCATCTACCGCTAATACCTTTGCGGCTGCCTTCTGACCCGCCTCGCCCGGATAGGAGATGAATTTACTCTCGTCTGCTTCTATAAGCGATAGTTCAGTATCAACTGCCAATTTATTCGCCAGCTGTTCTGTGACGATAGTGTTATCGATTTCAAGGGCGCACACAATTTTCGTATTTCTGGAATAGTTACCAACTCTGACAAAATACTTTCCAGCCTCTAAAATATACTGTGCCTTCTCCTCGTCATAGGAAGCAATATCTCTAAGGGAAAATCTGATTTCAAGTTCTTCGCACTGTCCACAGGACAAGAGACTGGTCTTTTTGAAGCCGGCAAGCACCTGATAAGCCTTCTTCAGCTTCCCCTGTGGCTGAGATACATATACCTGAACAGTCTCGCGGCCGCTGTAAGTATTTCCTGTATTTTTTACAGCTACTGTTACTACAACTTTCTCCCCATCCAATTTCACATCACTGGTCTTAATCTCAAAATCAGTGTACGATAGTCCATACCCAAATGGATATGCAGGAGTAATTCCAAAACTGTCGAAGTAGCGATATCCAACATAAATTCCCTCATTATAAAACTCATCGTTGACATCGCCATTCATATAGCTGAAGGTTGAAGCGTTTGGATAGTCGCTATAGCTGTCCGCCCATGTCGTAGTCAGATGTCCGCTCGGCGTAACCTTTCCTGTCAGCACATCAGCAAGAGCCAATCCACCTGCTGCGCCAGCCTGGCTCATTAATAAAACAGCTCCAATCCCCTTAAGATTTCTCAATGGCTTTGTATCGATTACTCCACCTGCATTGATAATCACTATCGTGTTATCAAAATGTTCCGTAAGGAAGGTAATATTTGTCACTTCAATTTCTGAGAGCTCATAATCTCCAGCAGCCTTCTTTCGATCAGAGCCTTCTCCAGAAGTTCTCGCTACCACATAAATTGCGAAATGATTGTCCAGATTCCTGATATCATCATCTGTGATAGCCGGCTCCTGTGGATCGCGATACGGGTCGGTCATTGCCGTCATCACGCCGGCCCAGCCCTGTTCCTTTACAATTTTCGCAAAATTATCCGCATAGGCATAAAACGCTTTTGTACAATTTTCATCGTGAAGCTGAAGCCATTTTTTACTCCCTATCGTAAAACCGGCTTCCTCCAGACCCTGCTCAACGTTATAAACTACTCTTGAGTTGACATCTCCTGATCCGGTTCCACCTTTGACTGTTCGTCTGGCGCCACTGCCAAAAAGTGCTATCGCTTTTGATGAGACAGAGACTGGAAGCACACCATTATTTTGTAGAAGGACCATCCCTTCCGTTGCAACTCTTCTCGAACGTTCCAGATTGCGCTTCTCGCGATTACTCATCCCGCTTGTTTTACCAGCATGAATTACTGACATCTTTTATCTCCTTTATATTTGTCCGGTCATTTTTTAAAAAAGCCACCTCTCAGGAGGTGGCTTATGCTCAAAGTAAATCGGATTATAACGTCTTTTCCCTTTCCGCAAGAGCTTTTCTCATTTCAGCCCGTACCGCTTTTGTAATAGGAAACTTATTAAGTATGAGTACTGAAATTAATGCAAGTATTGCTGGAACAATACCAGTGACAACAGCCATTCCTGTAAGCATAGAAGGGATCGACGATAGTTTTCCCAGATAATTGCCGGTTACAGAATCGACATTATATCCGATAAGAATGAGAATTCCTCCAACAAGTGTTGCAGAAACTGCATTTTGCACCTTGTTTAGTAAGTTTACAAAAACAGAAGTCATTGCTGACTTATCCTTACCTGTCTTATAAACTGTATAATCCATAATGTCCATTGAAATTGCTGATCCGGGAATAAAATCAATCCCTATGAAGAATGCCATAATAAACATTCCTGCAAAGAAGGTTGCTGGCATGCTTCTTGCCATCCCTGTAATATGCGAAATAAAAATCACAAGTCCGCCAAATCCCTGCATGAGATAGTCAAATTTCTGCATCTTGATCACATCATCTTTAAACGCGTGATTCAGTACCGGATTGCCGACTATTGTGCCCAGAAGAAGCGGGAGTATCATCATCATAGATACGATTAGTGAATATTTCGCGAATAGATTCATATTAACTTCGCCGGTTGTCAAGTCAGCGCACATGCCCCACTTAATATAATATATCGGGGCTGCAAATAGCATTGTCCAAATAAATCCAGAGAATAAGTTCTTGCAAACGTCAACCAGAATAGCGTCATTTTCCTTAAGCAGGGCAATGAAATCCCTGGGACTTACTTTCTGTTGTTCCTCTTCCACAACGATGTGGCGTTCCTTGACCATGAACCATCCAATGACCGCAATGACAGAAGCAATTACTGTTGCAACTGTCGCAAGAATCATAAAGGCAATATTGTAGCTTCCAAAAATGCCATATAATGTGACTGCGATTGCGGTAAATGCAGATCCAATCATACTAAGGAGCATGACCCAGACACGTGGCCCAATAATAAGCTTGGCTCTTTCTCCCACATCATTTGTCATTGTTCTTGCCAGAAGGTTAATATTGTAGAATGATGTTCCAATGTCATACACCAGATAGAAAAATATAACCCATATAGAAACAATGATTGGTTTATCTGCGATTCCGGCAGGCAATGCATAGAGCGCGATAACGCCAATAGCGGTCAGAATAATTGATAGCATAAAGAACGGCTTGTACTTGCCATACTTCCCGGGTTTAGCACCATCCATGATCATCGATTGGATAGGATCATCGATTGCATCTACAATACGGGCAACTAATAGAAGTGTCGTTGCCAATGTAGCTCCCCATGTGCCCAGACCCGCATAGTCCGTCATAAATGTCATAAACATGGATGACATGAAGATTGAAGCTATTCCACTGTTCGTAGAATACATAGTGATCCCAAGTTTTTCCTTGATACCCATTTTTTCAGGGTTTGCGCTTTTTAATTTAGCCATGATTCCTCCCTGGATGGAATAAACAACTGCCGAAACTGTTTCCTGATAGTTGAACTATATAAAAAAAAGACAAGCAAAAATATCACCATTTTTGCTTGTCTATCACATTCTTTGCCATTTATATAATTGACAGCTGATAATTAATAAGAATAGGTGCCGCTTTCCTTATATCTTTGCCTGTATTCACTTGGAGTCATCCCATATACCTTTTTAAACTGAGCTCCAAAATGACTATGCGATGAAAAACAAAAATACTCCGCAATATCGCTCAGTTCATAATCAGAATACTTTAATAGATTCGCCGCATGAGAACATCTTTTCCGTGTAACATACTGACTTATGGTCATGCCTTCCGTTTCTGAGAATTTTTTTGACAGATAGCTGTTATTGACACCAATTTGAGGCCCAATGTCAGAAATCTTGAATGGTTTGCGAAGATTTCTTGCGATATAATCCTTGCAGGCATCTATATATGGATATTTTTTATTCTTCTTTATATCAGAAACCAGCTTGGTAAATGTAACCATTGCCAGAAGAGAAACCTTATCGTACTCCTCAATTGTTGTAGCTTCCGATATTTGCTGCATGAATATATCGCTAAGCCCATAAGCTGTTTCAACTGGTACGCCAGCCTCTTTTGCTGCTCTTGAATTAAGAATAATGCTCGTCAAAGAGTAATATTCATGTCTTTTCAGCACATCCTTTGAAACATACCCGATGGTAGAAAAATCAACATTCATCTCCGCATTGGAATACATGTTCTTCAGCGAATCCATATCTCCGGACTTCACCCGGTCTATCATCTGTCTTTCAAGTAAGACTGCATTGTGATTCCTGTTATTCTCTGATTGCGCGAGCTGATAATATTCAAGACGGGAAAGATATTTCCCCATTTTCCCACTCTCGAAATCATGAATTAATCGGTTGGCATAGCTTTTCAAATCCTCCTTATTGCTGTAGAGAATATTATCATCTTCATAAATGCCGTTAAATGAATCGCACTTGCTTCTCACAAATACACATCTTTCTAACCTGATTGGCTCATACTTCTGTGATGCCGATTTTAGCCCACCCCCGCCCAGAGCGTCAAATTTCTGGATCTGTATTTTTATGCACTCATCTTGAATATTTTGCATATTTACTCTTGTAATTGCATAAACCCGGGTGTATCATCGTCTCAGTTCAGGCAAAGAACCCAGAGCCGCCGGAACCCCGCGGCAGATTGGAGATAAAATGGCAGAAAAGCAGAAAGTAGTACTCGCATATTCGGGCGGTCTTGACACCACCGCCATCATCCCGTGGCTGAAGGAAACATACGGCTATGACGTCGTCGCCTGCTGCATCAACGTGGGACAGGAATCAGAGCTGACCAATCTCGATGAGAGAGCGAAATCCTCGGGCGCCTGCAAGCTGTACGAGCTTGACTGCATCGACGAATTTGCCGACGAGTACATCGCCCCATGCATCCAGGCACATGCCGTCTATGAGAACAAATATCTGCTCGGAACCTCGATGGCGCGCCCGCTGATCGCGAAGAAACTCGTGGAGGTCGCCCGCAAGGAGAATGCCGTCGCGATCTGCCACGGCGCGACCGGAAAGGGCAACGACCAGCTCCGCTTCGAGCTCGGCATCAAGGCGCTCGCGCCGGATATCCATATCATCGCACCGTGGCGCGATCCCAAGTGGCAGATGCAGTCCCGCGAGGATGAGATCAAATATATCCGCAAGCACGGAATCCAGCTTCCCTTCGATTCCGACGACAACGCCTACAGCCGCGACCGCAACCTCTGGCACATCAGCCACGAGGGTCTCGAGCTGGAGAATCCGGCGAACGAGCCCAACTACAAGCACCTCCTCGTTCTGACTAAAACCCCGCAGGAAGCGCCCGACAAAGAGACGAAACTCTCCATTGATTTTGAACACGGCATCCCCGTCGCGCTGAACGGCGAGAAGATGAAACTCTCCGACATCATCCGCAAGCTGAACGTCCTCGGCGGTGAAAACGGCATCGGCATCATCGATATCGTCGAGAACCGCGTCGTCGGCATGAAGAGCCGCGGCGTCTATGAAACACCCGGCGGCACCATCCTCTATGAGGCGCACCAGCAGCTTGAGGAACTCGTGCTCGACCGCAAGACATATGAAGAGAAGAAACGTCTGTCTGGAGATTTTGCCAGCCTCGTCTACGAGGGGAAATGGTTCTCCCCGCTCCGCGAGGCAGATCAGGCCTTCTTTGAGAAGGTCAACGAATACGTGACCGGCACCGTCAACCTCATCCTCTACAAGGGGAACATCATCAAGGCCGGCACCACCGCCCTCTACTCCATGTACAACGAGAGCCTCGCCTCCTTCACGACAGGCGACCTCTACGACCACAAAGACGCTTCCGGCTTCATCACCCTCTTCGGCCTGCCCGAGAAAGTCCGCGCCATGAAGATGCAGGAAGTGAAGGCCAGACTCAACAGCTCCGTCAAACACAACTGATTCCCGGGAATTGTCCCGAACAAGCTAAACTTGTCAGGGACAATTCTTGCGATCTCCCCATATTTTCACTACAATTACCTCTGGAGTCACTGAAGGCTCCGGAGGTTTTATGTCTACAGCACAGTTTCTGATTTTATACGCTCTGCTCATCAATATCCTGACCTGGATCGTGTTCGGCATCGACAAGCATAAGGCGGTCAATCATGAATTTCGGGTGCCGGAGGCGACGCTTTTTCTGCTCGCCCTCATCGGAGGCAGCATCGGCGCCCTGGTCGGCATGGTCGGGTTTCATCATAAGACGCGGAAATGGAAGTTCCGGATCGGCATGCCTGCGATTCTGCTGCTGCAGGTCGGCGCGGCGGCCTTTCTTGTGACACACTTCTCCGTCTCGGTCCGGTAGTCGCGGCGCATGCCGTGTGCAGGCAGCCTGAGCTAAATCATTGGGGCTGACTCATTGGAATAGAACAATTTCCATGCGGGGGAATTATCATGCATATTGCCATCGTGGAAGATAATATCGCGGATCGTCATCAAACAGAACGTCTGCTCGGCCGGGAGGTCGACCGGCGACGCACGGCAGAGGAAGGCTACTATGTCGATTCGTTCGGCAGTGCCGACGCGGTGCTGCCATGCCCGACGACCTATGACATTTTCTTTCTGGATATGCAGCACACGGAACCCGACGGCTTTCAGCTGATGATCCAGCTGATGCGCCGCGGCGCCAGCGGATACTTTGTTCTCATGTCTTCCTCGATTGATTATGAGAAGGAGTTCGCGCACAGCAGGGATCAGGTTCCCTTTCCGATGCAGGTGCGTTTTCTCCGGAAGCCGATTCTGGTGAAGGATCTCTCTGCCGTTCTGGACGAGTTGATTCCCCTCACCGCAGACAAAATCAAACTCGTCGAGGTGCGCGGTCTGGCGATGGACAGCACCTATTATCTCCTGCCGGATGAGATCTGCTGGGCATCCACCAAAGGTTCCTCGACGCAGATTCACACCACGAGGTCCGGCAGCGAATCAGTGCTCACCTCCCTGACTTCGGTGGAAAACGCCTTTGACGATGTGATCAACTTCGGCCACTTCATGATGACCGATCTCAAGACCTATCTCAATATGCATCACGTTCGCAAAATCGGTTTTCTCAGCATCACGATGGACGACGGCACAAAGATTCATGTCGCCCGCGACCGGATCAAGGTTGCCCTCCTGCTGCAGAACCAGCTCCAGCACGACGAGCACCAACATCCCACGGAGGAATAACTCTCCCATGCAGGAATTTCGGATTCAAAATCTCGCATCCTTTATGGAAAAGCTGTTCTCCACCGACTGCTTTTCATCCTTCCTGGTGGAATCCGCCCAGTTCCGCACCGCGGTGACCTGGGACCTCGACGGCAGCCTGAACCAGAAATTCTTCTCTGCTGAGGAATGGAGCGACAAACAGCTGCATCCCTGCGCGCATGCCGCCTGGACTGACGTGCGCCCGCTCTGCCGCGACCTCATCGCCGGCAAAAAAGCGCCCGCCTCCTTTCGGATCGTCCTTCTTCTGAAGGGAGAATACCTTTCCGGAACCCTCGGAGACAGCGCAGAGGCTGTCTCCTCCCTCGGCCTTACCATTCGCTACGACGGCAGCGGCGCACAGCTCATCACCGGCGTCTCCTACCGCACCTTTCTCCCCGGCCGCGAACCAGACAAAATCTGGGACAAGACCATGTCCCGCTTTTTCGCTGCCAAAGGAATTGCCTTCGACACGGCGCTGACGTCCCGGAATCCTGTTTGACACCCTTCCCCATGGAATGCTAAGATAATTCGGTTTTGGAATTTCCCGACCGTTGTTCTGGTTTCATTCCATAAGGAGGAAGCATGCGTCATCTCTTGACACCGCAGGACTTCACTGTTGAAGAAACCCGTCAGCTCTTTCTGCTGGCAGACGACCTGGAGGCAAATCCCGGGAAGTATGCCCACATCTGTGACGGCAGAAAACTCGCAACCCTGTTCTTTGAACCCAGCACCCGCACAAGACTATCCCACGAGACAGCGATGCTGAATCTCGGTGGAAGCGTCATTGGCTTCCCGTCCGGCAATGTCTCATCCGCCACCAAGGGCGAAACCGTCGCCGATACGATCCGTGTCATCTCGTGCTTTGCCGACATCGCAGCCATCCGCCATCCGAAGGAAGGCGCCGCGACTGTGGCAGCCCACTACTCCACTATTCCGATCATCAACGCCGGAGACGGCGGACATCAGCATCCCACCCAGACGCTGCTCGACATGCAGACGATCCGGAAACTGAAGGGCGGACTGACGGGCATGACCATCGGCCTGTGCGGCGATCTGAAATTCGGCCGCACGGTACACTCCCTCGTGGAATCCATGAGCCGCTACTCCGGAATTCGTTTTGTCTTCATATCCCCGGACGAGCTGAAGATGCCTGACTATGTGACGGATCTCCTGCGGGACCGCCACATTCCCTACACAGAGGTGACGCGCCTCGAGGACGCCATCCCGGAACTCGACATTCTCTATATGACCCGCGTGCAGCGCGAACGGTTCTTCAACGAGGAGGATTACATCCGGCTCAAGGATTTCTACGTCCTCGACGAGAAGAAACTCTCCCGCGCAAAATCCGACTGCTATGTTCTTCACCCGCTTCCGCGCGTGAACGAAATAGCGCCGGAGGTAGATGACGATCCGAGAGCCGCCTATTTTCTTCAGGTCCGGTACGGCGTCTTCGTCCGCGAGGCTGTCATTCTGGAACTCCTCGGCCTTGCCGGTGACTATCAGTTTTAAAGAATATCAGAAGTCATCGCATCGGTCGAATTCCCATCCTGTTTATACCCAGCGCCGCGTCTTTTTCGGCAGAAATGGAGTGCTATGCTGAATGTAGGAAAAATCGAAGAGGGGTTTGTGCTCGACCATATCCCGGCCGGCAGAGCCATGTATATTTACAAGCATCTCGGCCTCGACAAGCTCGACTGCATGGTTGCCATCATCACCAATGCACGGAGCCAGCAGATGGGGAAAAAAGATATTTTGAAGGTGGAATGCCCCATTGATATGCTCAATCTGGACGTTCTGGCATTCATAGACCACAACATTACCGTGAATGTCATCAAGGACGGTCAGATCATCGAAAAAAAGAAGCTCCAGCTGCCGAGGGAGATCGTCGGAGTGCTGCACTGCAACAACCCCCGCTGTATCTCCACCACGGAGCGGGAACTTCCGCACATTTTCTATCTCGCCGATGAGAAGCGCGAGATATACCGTTGCAAGTACTGCGATGTGAAATATGAGGAAAACGACGGCGAGCAGTTCTGACCGAATGACACCTGAACTGCGCTGTGACATAACCTCACCAGGAAAGGATCAGAAACACTCCCATATGGAACAGCTGCCGGAAGAACTGCCCGATCTTCTCCTCCGGCAGAAATCCCGTGAGAAGTCCCGCAAGAATCACCGCGATCACCATCAGGATCACCAGCACGATGATCATGATGGTGATCATTTTTGTTTCCTTATTCCCGATCAGCCGCTTTCTCTCCCGGTCGATTTCCTCAAGCGGTGGAATTTCCAACTGGCTGATCGGATTTGGAATCTCGTCCGAATCCTGTTTATGAACTGGCATACTCATACCCGTGCCGCACCTCGTCTTCCGATACATAGATCACAGTCTGTCTGAAAGCTTCGACTGTAGCTCCGGGTTTGCCCTGACCATGGCAGCGAGTTCCTTCAGACGTTTGTTGAACAGCTCCTCTGCAGACATGTTCGCCTCTCTGTCCAGCGCCCGTTCCCGCGCCTCTACCTCGGCTTCCTTCTTCTTGACCGCCTCATATTCTTTCTTCACATAGTCGTGGCGGTCCTGCGCTTCCTTCAGTTCCGCCGTCGCCTTTGCATACTGCGCGATCGCCGCCTCCGACTTCTCCTCCGCGGTGCGGAGCTTGATCTCCGCGGCGGCAAGTTTCGAATCCGCTTCCTCATTGGTGGCAGCGCGGGCCTGCTCCACCTGATCTTCGGCTTCCTTCAGACGCTGCTTCGCATCCTCCACCTGCCGGTTGACCTCCTCCAGTTCCTTCTGTGCCTCCGCCTGCTTCTGACGCGTATCCTCCAGACGAAGTCCCGTCTCGCGGATGCGATCAGTCGCTCTCTTCTCCGCATCCCGGATCTTCGCCCCGGCATCCTCGTCAGCCTTCGCGAGCCTTTCCTCCGCCATCCGGTCGGCCTCCGCAAGCTTCTTTGCCGCTTCCTCGTCCGCGGCAGCGAGCCGTTGCTGCGCTTCCTGCTCTGCGGCGCTGCGCTTCTTCCCTGCGTCGTCTCCCGCCGCCGCAAGCCTCGCCGCGGCTTTTGTCTCCGCCACTGCCATGCTCGCCCTGATCTCGGCATCCGCATTCTGCTGCTTCGCTGCCGCATCGGCTTCCGCTTTGGATTTCAGTGCAGCGGCCTCCTGCGCGGCGGCATCGAGCATAGCGCTGATTTTCGCGTCCGCTTCCGCCTGCTTCTTTGAAATCTCCTCGTCCGCCGCGCTCCGCTTTGCCCGGATCTCCTCCTCTGCGGCATTCTGCTTTGCTCTGATCTCTTCATCCGCTGCCGTGAGTTTTTCGTCGGCCTGCTTCCTGGTTTCCGCAAGAAGCGCGTCCGCCCTGCCACGGGATTCCGTCTCCGCGGTCCTGCGCTGTTCCTCGGCCTTCCCGGCAGCCTCCTTCAGACAGGCTTCCGCCTCCTGCCCGGCAGTTTCCTTTTTCTCTGCAGCTTCCTTGTCCGCAGCCTCGCGGGTCTGCTTCGCATAAGCATCGGCATCTTTTCTTGTCTGCTCCGCATACTGATCCGCCGCGCTTCTGGTCAGCTCCGCCGCCTTTCCAGCTTCCTCGAGCTTCTGCGAAGCCGCCTTTTCTGCCTCGGCGATTTTGTCAAAAGACGATTTGTTGGCATCCCGGATCGTCGCATCTGCCTGCTGCTTTGCATTGTCCAGTCTGGCCGCTGACTCTCTGTCCGCATCGGCCAGCTTCGTCCTTGCCTGCTCTGCAATAGAAGCAAGCTGCAGCTGAAGCTGTGCCAGCTTTTCCTCCGCCTCGCGCAGCTTGTCATTGGCCGTCCGGTGTGCCTCGAGCGCCGTCTTGTACTCCTGATCCGCCGCGGTCCTCGCCTGCATCACGATTACGTTGGCCTGCCCCTGCGCCTTCCGGATGATGGTACCTGCCTTGTCCGCCTCCGCGCTCTGCGCATTCTTTCCCCTGACCGTGCTGACAGCATTCGTGTCGGCATGGTTGTCCGTCCCGGCGCTCTGTGTGTCATCCTTCTCGGCAGAAACTGCGCTCACCCTGTCGTTCACGCCGTAAACATAGGAACCGATCGGCTGATAGCCTGTCCCGTGCTTCAAAATTTCCTTCTGCAGCGCCGGGTCCTCGCACGCGGCGCGAACGGAATTCACATACTGATCCGCAGCAGCCTGTGCCGCCTCAAACAGGCGGCTCACAGCCACCGAGGCGTCGGCAATGGAGCCGGCCTTCGCAAGCTTCATGCTGCGCGTCTCCGCTTCCGTCCGGAGATCGGCATTTTCCTTTTTCAGATCCCGGTTCTTGATCGCCAGCGCGTAAATGACGTCGATGAGTTCAAGCCGCGACATCTTGCGAATTTCCTTTGTATGCTTCGGTCCGATGACGGAAGTCTCCGTGGTCTTCGCCCTGTCAATGCCTCCAGCTGTCTGATCCGCCCGCTCCTGCATCCGGACCAGCGGATCTTCCCCGGCATCCTCGTCCTCTCCGCCGCGGTCAGTGGACTCCTCCGCACTGTCATCTTCTGAAGGCGCACTGCTTTTGCCGCTCTCTGGAGACGCGCTGCCTTCCTGTACATCCTGTGCGCCTTTCTTTGACTCCGCCGCGCTCTCTTCCGGATTCTTCCCTGGCTGCCCGCTCTCGCCGGATTCCTTTCCCTCATCTTTGTTCAGCTCCGGCTCATGCACCGCTGCTGCCTGCTTCGCCGCGCCGTCAGAAGGCGCTGCGGCGGCCGTGCTGCCGCTGCCGGACTTCCTGCTTTCCGTGTCTTCTTTTCTATGGCGTCCGAACAATCCCATACTCTTCCTCCCGCCCTGAAGCTATGCACCATTATACTGCAAAATCCGGCAAAACTCCCGTCGATCACCCCAGAACGCGCTGTACCGCATCCCGGTCGAACACTACACTGCGCACGCTGGCCGTCTCGATCTGATACAGCGCATTCGCTGCCAGATGCTCCGCCGCCTGCTCGAGATCGCGGACACCCGGCATATCCCGGTACTCCTCCACGACAGCCTGCGCCGCCTCCTCTGTCACGACGCATTCCCCATCCCTGAGTCCCATGCGCCGCAGCACGCGCGGAAGAGAATAGCGGAGGAAAATCTGCTTTTTCTCCTCCGGCGTGTAATCCGGAATGTCAATGACCGCAAACCGGGTGAGCAGCGGCTCCGAGATCCGGCTCTTGTCGTTGGCCGTTGCGATCGGATACACTCCCGCCGTCGGGATCGTGCATTCCATGTAGTTGTCCGTAAAGCCAAGGTTGTCGAGCAGTGTCAGCAGCGCATCTGCCGGACTGCCGGTAGAATCCTTTGAATCCGCCTTGTCGAGCTCATTGATGATAAACACCAGATTCGATTCCCCGGCGAGCGAAAATGCCTCCATGATGCTGCCCGGCTTGGCATTGGAATAGACGCGCGAACTGCCCGTGAGCTGCTCCGGGTCATGAATGGAACTCATGTCAAGGCTCGTCCACGGAAGGCCCAGAATCCGCGCGACCGCATACGCAATCTGTGATTTTCCGGTTCCCGCAGGACCCACCAGAAGCAGACCGTATGCCGGCAGTGTATGCGTGCGGTTGATCTGGATGATCGTCTCGATGATTCTCTGCTTTACCTTTTCCATGCCATACAGCTCTTCATCGAGGATCCGGCGCGCCCTGTCCGGATCGATGGCGCCAAAATACGAATCCTTCCAGCGGATATTCAGCATGAGTGAGAGCGCGTGCTGCGCATGCCGTTTCTCCTCCTGGCTGACATCCGAGGATTTGGCAATGGCAAGATTTCGCCTCGCCCATTTTCGTATATTCGCCGGCAGGGCACTCCGCGCACAGTCCAGGAAGTCCGTCATGGACTGAAGACTCGTCAGCTTCATCTCATCGCTGTCCGCCTCCTCGTCCTCCTCCGGTGCGCCCGCTCCCTGGGATGAAAGCTCCGGCGCCTTCGTCTCCAGCAGTCTGCTGATCACATACTGCAGAAAGCCATCCTCTGCGGACAGCTTCGTTCCACTCCCGGTGTCAATCTCGCAGATTTTGTAGACAGCGTATCCGTCCGGCGTGTCCTGCCCGGAGAGGCGGACGCTGATTCCGTTCGTGGCAAGCCAGCGGAGAAGCTCCACAAACCGCTGGTCGACCTGCCTGATATCCGCCCGCATGCCGCGAAAGCAGAACTGTGTCCGTCTTCCCGGCGCGGCAAAAAGGCCATCCGTGTGGTGTTTCAGCTTTCCGTCCGCGTTATCCAGAATCAGAAGCGGATGCGCCGGGTCAGCTTCCTCCGCGTCCTGACGCAGTACCGTATAAGTACAGACCTCCGGAAGCGGCTCCGCCGCGCGGTCCGCTGCTGCGGCGTCCACCCCTGCTTCCTGCTTCTCCGCGGAGACGTCAGAGCCCTGCGTCCTGCCGGTGCTGCCTGCCTTCTCCTCTGCCGGTTCTTCCTCAAAACTGAATACTTTTGTCGCCATTTCCGTCCTCTTTAACCGCGTAGGAGCCGTCTGCATGCCGCAGGCGGCTCCTGAATTCAACCATGTCAGTCTCAAACGGTCCCGCTGCCGGGGCCCGTACAAATCCGAACTATCAAAGGTATACCCTGAAAGCCTTAGCCCTCTCAGTCTGCCTCCCGCTCATACCTCAACCGTGTTCATCTTGTTCAGCATATTTCCCGCTGTGACCATACGGACACAGACCGTGAACAGCGTGGCTGCCGTTCTCAGATCCTCCAGCGGCGGGTAAGACGGCGCGATCCGGATATTGCTGTCGTTCGGGTCCTTGTGATAGGGCCACGTCGCGCCCGCACCGGTCAGCGTCACGCCGGCCTTCTTCGCCTTGTCGACGATCTGACGCGCCGTCCCGCTGCAGGCGTCAAAGCTGATGAAATACCCGCCGAGCGGTCTTGTCCAGGTTGCGATGCCAAGTCCGCCCAGCTCCTTCTCGAAGATCTCCTCAACTGCCTCGAATTTTGGCCGGAGGATGGCCGCGTGCTTCATCATGTGCTCCTGCACGGTATATCCGTTGCTGAAGAAGCGCACATGCCGCAGCTGATTCACCTTATCATGGCCGATGGTCTGATGCTTCAGCTGATTCTTGATATCCACCAGGTTGTTCTCCGAGGTCGCGAGCGCGGAAATGCCGCTGCCCGGGAACGTGATCTTGGATGTGGAGGCGAACTTATAGACCATATCCGGATTGCCGGCTTTCTTGCACTCCGCGAGAATCTCTATGATATGAATCTGCTTCTCCGGATCCTCGTACAGATGATGCACTCCGTACGCATTGTCCCAGAAGATACGGAAATCCCTGGCCGCCGGGCGGAGTCTGGCGAATCGGCGCACCGTCTCATCCGAGTAGCAGTATCCCTGTGGGTTGGAATACTTCGGCACACACCAGATGCCCTTGATGGACTCGTCCTCCGCGACCAGCTTCTCCACCATATCCATATCCGGACCGGTCTCACTCATCGGAACCGGAATCATATCGATGCCAAAATATTCGGTGATGCCGAAGTGTCTGTCATATCCCGGCACCGGGCAGAGGAATTTCACCCGGTCCAGCTTGCACCAGGGCGTATTGCCCATGATGCCGTGTGTGTACGCCCTGGAGACCGTGTCGTACATGACGTTCAGCGAGGAATTGCCATAGACAATGATGTTAGCCGGATCATTCTCCATCATCTGCCCCATCAGCTCCTTGGCTTCCTCGATGCCGTCGAGCACGCCATAATTGCGGCAGTCCGTGCCGTCCGCACAGGACAGGTCCGCGTCGCTCGTCAGCACGTTCATCATATCCATGGACAGGTCCAGCTGCTCCCGACAGGGCTTTCCTCTCGCCATATTGAGGTTCAGTTCCATACCCTGATATTTATGATAGATCTGTTTCATCTGCTCATATTCCGAAGCCAGTTCCTCTTTCGTCATTTCCGCGTATGGTTTCATTTGTCCTCCTGCCTCTGCATCGGGCGTCTCCGGCACCTTTACCGTCTGCCGCTGTACAGCACACCTCCGGCCTATCCTCTGGCTGCCTTTTTCCTGCGTCACCACAATTGCCAAGATTATACCATCTCATGATAAAATCTGCATTCCCGGATGGTTTGTTTCCTGCAGAAACTCCTTCGGCTTGTGCTTCTCCCGGAAGGACCGCGGCGTCATGCCCGTCACCTTCCGGAACATTCTGCAGAAGTAGCTCTGTGACGGAAATCCCACATATTCTCCAATGGTCTGCATGCTCTGGTCCGCATACATGAGAAGATTTTTCGCCTTTTCCACCCGGACCTTCACAATATATTCCCGCAGACTCGCACCCTTTTCCTCAGAAAAAAGCCTCGAAAGGTACGGCGCGCTGATCCCGAGTCTGCCCGCAATCTCCGGGAGAGAGATCTTCTCCCGGTAGTGCTTGGCGACATAGTCGCAGCACTGTTCGACATAGCTGGAGCTTCTGAAGTGTTCCTGCCTTCGCTGAACCCGTCCGGCAAAATCGGCGAGTGCGCTGTTTCGGAGTGCGATCACCGCCGGGATGGTGTCGGCGCCGTCCAATGCCCGCAGGTAATAATCCGAGGTCTCATAGGCCTCCGTCGGCGACACTCCGCCATCGACAGCCGCACGTGTGCCCAGCGTCACGCAGCTCACCGCCAGACGCTCCCAGTGCTTCAATTCATTGTCTGACAGCCGCCCCGCCTCCTCGTCGAGCACCATGGCCATCTTCACCGCAGTTTCTGCCCGTCCCTCCCGAATCGCATCGAGAAGCTCTCTCTCCTCGTGATAGGTGTGATGCTGTAGAGCGTCCTCCTCCCCCTGCAGGGAATACCGCCCCTGCCTCACCTTCTCTGCTTCGCCCTGAAATGTACCGTGACCATTCGCAGCCAGGATTTCCTGGTCCTCTGTCCTCTCTCCGGTCAGATAGAAGTAAACCAGCTGCACCACCGCCAGAAATCGCGTGAAGGAGAGCACCGGAATCTGCTTCTCCATGCCACGCTTCATTCCATAATCAAAATAATAGCGGTGAAGCGTCACCACATCGAGCGGCCCGGATACGGCCGGACCCAGCAGATAGCACGCCCCACGTGCCTGTATTCCGGCAAAGAGCACGCCATGCACATCCTGCCAAAGGCAGGGCAGTTTCTGTCGTCTTGTCCCGTCCAGAAGCGTTTCGAGCAGCGGCGGATGACTCCTCACCGGATCAAATTCATCGGCCCCGCCTTCCAGGCCACTTTCCTCCGACCAGCGGTGACATACCAGACCGGTCGCGGCATAAAGCCGGATAAAATAGTAGATTTCCTCCTCCGCGTCGTATCTTCGTTTTGCCATTTCCGTCCTCTGTCAATCCTGTCCGCCGATGCTCCCATCCGGAAGAATATCAATTGCACAGCATCGAAGAACCGCTATAATGGAGCCAAATGAACTGGGTGTCAGGGAAACCGTCCGCACTCCTCTGACCCAGCTATCATAAAAACTATGCAGGAGGCCGCATCATGAGTTTTGAACTTCGCAGGTATTGTCCGCCCGATTTCACCGAAGCGCAGTTCGTGAACGCACCGAACGCCGTCACAGAGCCGGCGCCGTTCGACGCCGTCGCACCACTCCGTTTCCATGCCATGAGTATATACCCGGAATATTTCAAAATCGACGGAAAATGGCTGTTTGCCGAGGAAAGCCGCATGGACTGCGTTCCGGTTCTGGTGAACGGCAGAATCGAAGTGACCGAACCGCGTCGGCTGAAAAAGGGAGATCAGGTGATCTGCGGCCGCACGGAGAACTGCGAGGAGGGCATCTACCTGTACCCGGACGGCTTCCGCGAGGGCGCTGCGCATCACGATACCTTCGCGTTCCGGCAGGGCCGCTCCCGCGAGACCGCGTTCTCGAGAGATTATGATGAAATCTACGATCTTCTTCGTTATGAAAAGGACCACGGCTATATTGTATGGGTGATGGGCCCCGCGTTCGCCTTTGACAGCGACGCAAGAAATGCATTTTCAAAGATTATTGCAGGCGGCTATGCGGACGCCGTGCTCGCCGGCAATGCGCTGGCCACACACGACCTGGAGGGAGCCTACCTCCACACGGCGCTCGGCCAGAATATCTACACGCAGGAGAGCCAGCCGCTCGGCCACTACAACCATCTCGACACCATCAACCGCGTGAAGTACGATGGCGGCATCCCGCAGTTCATCGAGAAGGAGCACATTGACAACGGCATCATCTACAGCTGTGAGAAATACCATGTGCCCTATGTGCTCGCCGGTTCGATCCGGGACGACGGGCCGCTCCCGCCGGTCTACGGCAATGTCTATGAGGCGCAGGACGCCATGCGTGCCCAGATCCGCAAAGCGACCACCGTCATCTGCATGGCGACGATGCTCCATACCATCGCGACCGGCAACATGACGCCGTCCTACCGCGTCCTGCCGGACGGCACGGTCAGACAGGTCTATTTCTACTGTGTTGACATCTCCGAGTTCACCGTCAACAAGCTGACAGACCGCGGCAGCCTCGCCGCCCACGGCATCGTCACCAACGTACAGGACTTCATCGTCAACATCAGCAAGGGCCTCGGTCTGTGACCGAAGCCCGCTGAAAACGCTTATTTTGCCTCGAGCATCACAGCTGCCGTTTCACAGTCCTCGCTGGAAAACGTCACTCTGATGCTCCCTTTTTCTTCTGTGCTCCGGATAACTGCCCGCAGTCGTCCCTGCCAGGTCTTGTGATGATTCTGATCATAGGACTCTTCATTCTTGTAATACGCGCTGCCAAATCCCTGTAATCTACCCGCGCCTTCCACCTGAATGGTTACCGTGCGATCTGGCAGAAGTTTGATATTGCCCTCCCTGTCCGTAATGGAAACATCGAGAAACGCAAAATCCTGTCCGCCCGAATCCAGTTCCTTCCGCTCTGTTCGGACAGTGATGATATTCTCGTGTCCGGCGGTATGCAACGTGGTGCGATAGAGCTCCTGCCCATTCCGGTCATACCCGATTCCCATCAGTTTGCCCGGCTCATAGGTGCACGGAATTTTGGCAAAATAATCCCTGACCTTTGCCGTCCCGGCATGTTTTCCATTAATGAATACTGCCACGGTATCGGCGTCGGTATAAGCATCAACAAAGGTCTTCTTCCCCTCAAAGCCCTCATACGTCCAACCGTCCACCGTATCAGTCCAGCGGTAGCTCTCTACCAGCGGCGCTTTTCCATTGTGAATCGGCGGCTGGCTGGCAAGAAAAAGTCCGTGCTTCGGTTTCCCGCTATATTCACCCCAGGCAAATTCATAGCGGTGAATCGCCGGGAGAATCGTTCCATTGATATCAATGACCCCACCGTAATTGATCAGCCAGGGGTAATCCTTATAGTTCTTCTCCGACTCATCATAGTGCAGGTTACAGCAGTTGGCTTCTCCGAGATGGTCCTGAAGTGTCCAGACAAAATCTCCGATCAGATACGGATGGGTCCTGGCGAACCGCATGGTATTGACCATCATTGTATGCCTGGTCTCTGTTCCCAGAATCACACGTTCCGGATGAAGCTCATGCAGCTTCTCATACCGCTCCTCATAATAGTTGTATCCCGCGATGTCGAGATACGGATACAGTCTCCTGGTCGCCTCCTCATCCTGCCTTACATAGGTCTCCGGATAGACCTGCCCCTTCTCACTGTCCGGAAGATTGTTGACCGCTCCGGTGAATATTTTGACATAATGATTCCAGTCTTTCTCCCGATTGGCTGCATTCTCTGCGATCCATTCGTCCTCATCCCTGGTCAGATATGGCGTCCCCTCCAGATATTCCCTCAGCCAGTGGACACTGGGGCAGAGTGTCGTCAGTCTCGCATTGTCAAGACTGTGGATGGTATCGACTATCTCCTTTCCGATGCGGACGCCTTTCACACTGCCCGCCTCAGGTATTTCATTCCCGATCGAGTAAATCACCACGCTCGGATGGTTATACGCGTCCTGGACCATTGCGGTCGTGTCCGTCTTGAAATCCTCTTCAAAATGCTGCACATAAGGATTTCTGTTCTTCATGCGAAACCAGGAGTCAAATGCCTCATCCATCACATATAAACCGACTTCGTCGCAGGCCTTCATCAGGCTGCGGCTCATCGGATGATGCGCGCTTCGGATGGCATTAAATCCTGATTTCTTAATCTTTCTTGCGCGCTCGAGTTCTGTGGCATCGTTATTGATGACGCCGATGACACCCATGTCATTGTGAATGCATCCTCCGCGCAGAAAGACCGATTGCTGATTGATCAGAAGTCCTCTTTCCGGATCCACGGCGAGTGTCCGAATTCCGAATTGTTCCGTGATCGTATCGCGCACAGCGCCGTTCTCCAGCAGCTTCACTGTCGCGAGATACAGATTTGGCTCCTCCGCGCTCCAGAGAAGGGCATGATCGATCTGAAACTGCCTGACTGCTCTGCCATTCTGTATCGCCGCCGTGCCGAAGACCACAAGCCGGTCGGTTGTCTTCTCATAGATGGCAATCTCTGCCTCATCGCCGCCACAGGTAAGAATTTCAGTCTCAACCACTGCTGGATGGATCGATTTTGTCGTCACTCTGACTCCATACCGTTTGATGTACGAGCTTTCACCCACCAGGAGGTGCACCGGGCGATAGATTCCTCCTCCGGTGTACCATCTCCCGTGGCCTTCCTTCGGAACCCTGGCGATCACCTCGATCAGATTTTTTCCAACCCTGATATAAGGATTGAGATCCACCGCAAACGGGGTGAAGCCGTAGGCTTTTTCTGCCGCTTTTATTCCATTGACGAAGACTTCCGTCATGCAGTACACGGCTTCAAACTCCAGAACCAGCTTCTTTCCTTCCAGTTCCGGCGTAACTTCCAGGGTTTTGCGATACACATAATCTCCACCCTGAAAACCGGCCAGAAGGAAATACGTATGTCCTCCCGGCACTCTCTTCGTGTTGATCATCGCATCATGCGGAAGCACGACGTTTTCTTCTCTTCCGGTAAGAGCATCGGAAAAGTGCCAGTTGCAGTTAAAATCTATTGCCTTCATGGTGACCTCTCTTACAAAATGTCTGGTACCCAGCGGTCAGTCCAGTCGATGACGGGCCGGACGGACCGATCGTCCTGAACAAACCGGATCGGCAGCCACACATAATCCGCCCGCGAGGTGTCAGCGGTCTCCAGCCCCGGCGCTGCCTCGAACATGGCCTGCTCCTCTCCGGTGCAGGAATAGTGCGCCGGATCATAGTGAGACGCGATCACCCGGCGGAACATTATCTCCTTCTCCCGATCCATCGGATAATCCGGAACCCACCGGTCGCAGAGGGCGATATACTCATCAGCCGCGCCGGGAATCCGGAGAACCTGTGTGAACTGGCTGTTGCAGGAGGACAGCGATGCATCGTCCGGGAAGGGATCCCCGACCGGCCGGAAGGGATCGGTCCAGCGCTGCGCCGCCGCGGCGTCGCTCTGATTCGGAATATATCCGCTCATTCCGGAGGTCAGCATAAATTTAACCCCCTCCCTTTCAAACATCGCGATTCCCTCCCGGGCAAACGGCGCGTGCAGCCCGGTATACGATGATGTGATGCACCGCTCCGCGCCAAGACCGTCCCTGGTCAGCTCCAGCGTCACAACTCCCCTCTGCCCCGCCGCCAGGAACAGGTACCGCTTTCCGGTGGTCTCATCCAGTGCGATGTCAAAATCTCCAACCTCCAGGTCAAACGGTCTGTATGCCTCCCGCTCCAGATGATACGGCCCTGTCAGCGCATCTGAGGCAAACACGGCAAAACAGGCGTCATTTCCGGAGAGCTTGACCCAGACTACGTATTGATTCGTCTCCTCATTCCGGAACAGATGCGGTCTGTCCACCCGTCTGTCCGGAAACAGGCAGGAATCCGGATCATCCAGTACCGGCGGAATGATGAGCCCGAGGTCTTCCCAGTTCATCAGATCGACAGAGCGATAGCAGCGGATGCCCCATGTCCAGATCGTGCTGGCTTTTCCGCCGTCGGTGTGCTCCTTGTTCTCTCCGATCCAATAATAGGCGTCGTCCTGCCGGACCACACAGCCGCCGTGTGCCTGAATCCGCTCCCCATTGGTGTCATAGAACGGCTTCCCCGGCTCGATGGCAGTCCTCACCTTCTCTTTCTGTCCGTCCGGCTGTAAGCGAATATTCTCATACGCATAGACACTTCTTCCCCGCGATGCTGCCCGCCTCCGGTCCTTCTCCGCGATTTCCTCATACTGCGCTATTTTCCGCTTCTCTGCATCCGTTCTGCCCTTGCCCGCGCCGATTTTCTGAAGTGCCTGATCCACGCTCTCCAGCGCTGCGGACGGGAAGGCTCCTCCGGCATACTGCGCAATCTTGCGGAGCGACAGCGTTCTTGCCATCGGATTCTGCATCACCTTCTGCCGCAGCCCCGGCAAAATCCGGTCGACCGCTCCGGCGCAGTCCTCGTCCGCATTGATTTCATCAAGTGTCATGTCCAGCCCGTACTTCATGATGGATCCCTCTTACCCCCGCCTTTATCCCTCTTTCCCCGCTTTTACATCCCGTGCCGCGTTCCTTGCGGCATCGTCTATTTCTTTACTTTCTGCAGTGCCTCATTGATTGTCTGCATCATCTCCGGCGAGATCACGTTGCTCCCTGCCTTCTTCAGCAGAGACTCCAGCGTCATGCCTGCCATCATCTGCTGCAGCGCACGGTTTCCGGCCGTGCTCTTCGCCACATCCCCGCGGCTCGCCACGGCCCTCTGCATCATCCGGTCCACGATGGTCTTTGTCCCCGGATTCTGTTCGAGTTCGCCCAGCGTATCGCGGATGGAATAGTAGGCCGGATCAATAGTGATTTTGTCAAACCAGTTCACAACCGCTCCGGCGCCCCCGAATTGATAGGAAAGATCCGGCTCCGGAACCTGCCGCAGAGTCATCTCATCCCGCACCGTCTGTCCGCCGGAATCCGCCACGACCGACAGATACATCTCTGCATGCAGCGGGACATCAAACAGGAACACTCCCGGCTGCGCCGCATCCTGACGCTCTTTTCTTGCCACGATCCGTGTCCCGTCATAGAGCGTGACGCGTTCCTGATTCGTATAGACCCGGACCCGCGTCGTCTCCCCTGCGCGGTTCACAAACCGCTTTCCGCACAGATGCACGAACGGTTCCCTGCTCCAAAGCGCTTTGTAGAGATAGAACGCATCCTTCCGGGTTTTGTGATCGAACTCCACCAGTCCCTTCTGATTTTGTCCCTTCTTGCCGCCCTCGTCCCGGCCGTCCGCGGCAAAATCAAACAGATTCCAGACATACGTCGTCCACAGATACGGCCTGTCCTGAATCATTCTCACCATGTGCTCATGGTAGACACACTGAAACTCCTCGCTGTAATCTCCCTGCGCAGGATGTTCCGCGTGAAACTGAATGTTGGCGTCCGCGCCGTACTCCGCAAGTCCGATCGCCCGTTCCGGGTACAGGCTGTGATACTCATCCAGGAAACTGTCATTTTGATCCAGCTCTCCGAGATACCAGCCAAAATACAGGTTGTAGCAGCCGAGGTCCGCGATCCCGATGAGCGGGCTGTCCTTTTCCAGCATAAACGCATGCGCCATGACCGTCGGTCTGGTCGGATCCATCTCATGGCAGAGCTTCTGCAGCATCCGGTGATTCTCCATCAGTTCCTTTGTGACCGGACTGCTGGCGGTGATCTCGTTGGACAGTCCCCAGCAGTAAATGGAAGGGTGGTTCGAGGACTGCGTGATGAGCTCCCGCATCTGGCCCAGCGTATTCTGGATGCCCTTCTCCATGAATTTTGTGATGAACGGAATCTCCGCCCACACCAGAATGCCGTTCTCGTCGCAGAGATCATAAAATGCCTGCGCCTGCTGATAATGCGCAAGCCGCAGCGAGTTGGCGCCAATGTCCCGGATGACGGCCATGTCCCCCTCCATCATCGCCGGGGTAATCGCATTGCCGACGCCAAGCCTGTCCTGATGGCGGGATACTCCGCGCAGCGGATACGGCCTTCCGTTCAGAAAGAATCCTTTCTCCGGATCGACCCGGAAGCTTCGGACGCCGAATCTGGTACCGACCGCATCGAGTACACTTTCCTCGTCTCCTGCCTCTCCCTCACTGATCAGCACCGCCTCCGCCGTGTACAGATAAGGATCCGCAAGGCCGTCCCACAGATGAACCGGATCGAGATGGAAGCTTCCCCTGGCATGATTGTCCCTGACGGCAGCACGAACAGTCTGACAGGCGGCGCCTCCAGCATGCTGGCTATCTTCGTCATCCGCTCCGAAGATGCGCAGCTCCACTGTCTCTCCGTCAGCCACGCCCTCCGTCTGCACGTCAACCTGAACCGCAGCAGACCGGTGCGCCAGATCCACCTCCGAAATCACGTGAATCCCCGGCGTTCCATCCGGAATCAGGGCGAAGTGCGCCTGTGGCACCGTGATCAGATTCACATCCCGGTACAGGCCGCCATAGAAGGTAAAATCCGCTTTCTGCGGATACACCCGGTCATTCTCCGAATTATCCACACGGATGGCCAGCAGGTTGTCGCAGCCCGTCGGCCGGAGCGCCTCTGTCAGCCTGACGCGGAAGGTGGAGAAGCCTCCCTCATGGCGGGACAGCCTGGTCCCGTTCAGAAACACCTCCGCCGTCATCGCGGCCCCGAGGCATTCAAGATAGAATTCTTTATTTTTGCTTTCCCCTGGCGTTCGCAGCGTCCGCACGTAGACGGCCGGTCCGCGGTAATAATCATTGCCGCCGTCCTGCCCGTCTGCCGCGTTATACGTATGCGGCAGGCTGACACTCTCCCAGCCCTCCGGCAGCTCTGCCGGAATCTCCGCGGTCCTTGCAAATTTCCAGTTCTGATTCAGCGATTGACTCTCACGCATGCTTGATCTCCTTCAGCTTTCTGTCCAGGCCGTCGAAATGCTTCGCGGCGAAAATCGTCGCGAGCAGCACCAGGGCAGGAATCACACTGTACAGCAGGCGGATCATCATAAGCGCACTTCCCGGCTGCACCACTGTCTCGCCCGATTTTGTGGCGATAAAACCGGATGCCTGCAGCAGAACTCCGAGGAGTCCGGCGCCGACCGCGTTCATTACCTTCATCAGAAAGTTCATCACAGCCGCGGAAGTGGAATCCATTCTTGGCAGTCCCATGGATTCGTTGTAAGCGGCGCACTCCATCAGCATCGGAGACTGAAGATATGAGCCTGGAAGCTGAGCAAGCCCTGTCGCAAAGAAGGCGACCATCAGCATTGCCATGCCGCTCCCGGCGAAGAAGTTGACAATATAGCCGCAGATTCCGAGCGTGCTGAACATGACGACAAGCTGTCCGACGCTTCTCTTCTGGATAATCTTCGGAAAGACAAACATGAGAGCAAGCATCACGATCGTCATCGCCTGCAGCTTGCTGTATTCTGCGATATCTCCGACAATAAACTGGAAATAGTAGACCGCCGCATTCATGCCCATGATGAACTGAACCGCGCCGGCGATCACGCCGACATCCCATATATAGGGATTCTTTCTCAGCATGGAGATGATCTGCTTCAGCGAAACCTTCTCCGCTTTCCCCTTGCTCTCCGCCGGCTCGTAGATCTCTTTGACAAAGATAAACCGCAGCATACCCAGAACTGCCAGCGGAACTGCAAATATCAGCACGAGCCTGCTCCAGCCGGCCGGCGTGACGGCAATACGCTTCACCAGAATCGGGAAAGAAACCGAGACCGTCGCGGCGCCGAGCGTGCTGACAATTCCTCCAAAAGAAGACACCTTGATGATTTCCGCACGGTTTGCGAACGCGCGGACGATATAGGGTTGCTGTCCTGCGCCCAACAGCGTGGTGAATATCGAAAAGGTCAGCGTATACATGGAAAAGATCCAGATACACTTTGCCGTCATACTGAACGACTCCGGGCAGCTGAAGAGCAGAATGGTGCTGCCCCAGGCCCCAATCAGCGCAAATTCATACGGCCTCGCCTTGCCAAGCCTCGTATTGGTATTGTCCACGAGATATCCTGCGAACAGATCCGTGACCGCGTCGAAAATTTTACTGCCCATCATCAGCGCGCCAACGACTCCGACCGGAACACCCAGATAAGTGCTGGCATACAGACTCAGATATCCCAGAATGATCGTCATGCATCCCAGCGATACATCTCTTGTCTTCCAGGCAAAGAATCTCCCGACCGGAAACCTGCCTTCCCTCGCCTTCTCTTTTCTCATACTGCCCTCCCTGCAAACCATGGATTTTATGCGGCATCATGCAGCCGCTGTTTCTGCGGGTGCAGCCTCAGCGGCCGGCGTCCTGTGCCCATTGCTAGTATGATTGTAGTAAAGGAAGGGATGTGATACATTCACGATATACAGATTTTAATTCACAAAATTCATCGGCGGGCCATAAATAGAAGAAAGATCAGGCACCCCGGTGTCGGTCTGATTCCCAGCATAAATATTCCGTACATACAAGGGAGGCTGCTGCATGACTAACAAATCCATTTCCAGCTTTTCCGGTCCTGCTGCCACACTGCACACGCTCCTCAGCCGCTTTTTCGAAGGAATTCGCGTCCATACGCAATTTGTCTCTTCACCCATACAGAATGCCGCGCTGCCTGACTATGGAATTCGCGCCATGATCATGCTGAAACCCGATCCCGTCCTGCCGCAGGTGCCTCCTTCCTCGCCGGACCAGATCAGGATAGGCCTGATTGAGGACCCATTTCTGTGCCATTACATTCTCCTGCCCTATCCTGAGACTTCTGCACAGCTTCTGATCGGTCCTTACCTCCATGCGATGCCCGCCCAAAGAGATCTGCTTCATCTCTTCCATACCCTGAAGATACCGGCATCGGAATTTGATTCCCTTGTCCCCTGCTATGACGATATTCCGCTGATCACCGACCTTGCCATGCTGGAGTCATTTCTCACAGCCTCCGTACAGACTGTCTTTCCCGGCGCCGGAGTGATCTGGCACAAAGAGGCGGTCGCGGCGGACGCCGCCGATACAGTTCTTCTTGTCCGCGAAGCTGAAGATTCCGCACCTTCACGCCTTGACGCTGTCGAGTCACGCTACCGGATCGAGGAAGAAATGCTGGACGCCATCCGGCGCGGAAGCCTGGAAACAGCGGAGCAGAAGCTGTCCGACCTCGAGCGGCAGGGATTAAACAGCCGCAGCGGCAGCACTCTTCGCGACGGGAAGAACTATCTGATCATCATGAATACTCTCTGCCGCATAGCCGCCCGGCAGGCCGGCATCCACCCCTACGACATCGATCAGGTATCGAGAAAATTCAGTATCCGTATCGAGAACTATGCCAACTATCAGGACCTGTTTCACAGCCAGTTGCAGCGCGCCATGATCCGCCAATACTGCATGCTCATTCAAAATCATTCCACCAGCGGATACTCTCCGACGATGCGCCGCATTCTGCACTATATCTGGGTTCACGAAGACGAATCCCTGACCCTGACTGACCTTGCCGCAGCCATGCACCTCAACAGGAACTATCTCTGCAGCCTGTTCCGCCGGGAGATGGGCGAGACCCTGACCGACTACATCAACCGGCGAAAGATCCAGGCCGCAGTCCGCCTCATGAACACCGGGCGGACAGATATCGCCGCGATCGCGGAGGCGTGCGGCATGGAAAATGCCAACTACTTCTCCCGCCTCTTCAAACGCACCGAGGGGATCACCGCCACCGACTACATCCGTATGCTGCACAGGCATTCCGCCAGTTCCCGTCGGTATTATCAAAGTCATTACGGGCGTCAGGCGGTGTGGAAAATCCTGCCTGATGGAAACGATCTCCCTGGAGCTTAAGGAGAATGGTGTCCGTGATGAAAATATCATCTACCTGAACCTTGATAAACGTGGCTTTCGAAAAATAAAAACAGCTGACCAGCTTGATGCATTGATCGAAGAGCGGTCTGCTGCAGAGGAAACGAAGTATTTGTTTATCGATGAGATCCAGAATGTCAATGATTTTGAAGAAGTGATCAACGGATACCGGGAGGAGGAAGGGTACTCTATCTTCATCACGGGTTCCAATTCATATCTTTTAAGTGGCGAGCTTGCCACTAAGCTAACCGGCCGCTATCTGGAATTTGAGATTTTTACGCTGAGTTTTTCAGAATATCTCGGGATGAAAACCTTTCTGAAAAAACCGGTGTCGCCGGATCTGACCTCGGAGTTTGACTTGTATCTTACTGAAGGCGGATTCCCGAAAGCACTGTCGTATGAAGGGGCTGATAAACAGGCCTATATCCGAGGCGTAATTAAGGAAATCTTTGAGAAAGATATTCGTAAGAGAGTAAAGGTCCGCAAGGTATCTGTCTTCGAAACCGTTCAGCGGTATATCATCAATAATTTTGGTGCTACCATGAGCCTGACCAACATCCTTGAGGACCTGAAGAGAAATGGATGCCCAATCCGCAGGGAAACGCTGAACCGTTATATTCACATCTTAGAGGAAGCAAAGATCATTTACCCCTGCGAAAGATTTGATTTAAAATCCCGCAAATCGATTTCCGGAGAGCAGAAATACTATCTTGCTGATCTGGGTTTTTACTTTTTCACCTCGGCCGGAACAACGGCCTGTTCCACACTCGAGCAAAGAGCACCTTCTATAAAGTCATTTGCATGAATAAAAACGGGAGCGGATGAGAACGCAATACATTCTCACCCAGCCCTGTTTTCATGAAAATCAATCAGAGTTTTTTAACAAAATCGTCTATATCCGAAACGGGAGAAGTCATTTTATCCCTTTCCGCATCTCTTGCGGAAAATGTAAACAAGCCAGTGGCAATGACCTTTCCCGGCGCTGCCTTTCTCTCCATGATCTTCAGGCATTTTCCCGGCCATCCGGCATTCGTTTGAAAAAGGGCAATCCTTTTTCCGGAAAAATCCGTTTTCTCCATAAATGTCAGCACAGCTGGCGCCATCTCATACCACCATGTCGGCGTTCCGATGATAATCTCATCATAATCAGCAGGATTCACCGCATATGGCTTAAGCACAGGCATAAATCCACGTTTTACCTCATCCAATCCCTGATCAACAACAGCCTGATAGCTCCCTTGATAAGGCTCTTTTGTCTCAAGAGCCAAAATATCTGCGCCTGTCTCTTTGGCAATTTTCAAGGCAATTTTCTTTGTATTACATGCCGTAAACGAATAATAGACCACAAGTCTTTTCATTTGATCAACCCTTTCCCGCCGCCGGGTTAACGTACCTTCCTTTTCAGTAAGGAAATTGCTACCTTTTCATTTATCCACGTACCGGCATTCTCTATACGTGCCATTTTCGTTTTGTGTTTCCGATCATCCACTCTGATATTAAAAAACCTATGAAGCCAAACATTAACAGAATAAACAGGTAATCGATCAGATATGTAAGGAGCGGAACTCCAAATTCAGTAAAAAAATGATTTTGAAGAAAAAAATATGCCCAGAACCTTCTTCTGACAGAGACAACAGCGCCATATACAGCAGCCATCGCAAAAACGACGGTCCTCATTCTTTCACTGCCGCTTTTCATTTTCCTTATCCCAAGGATCGTCCTTGCATGCATTCCCAGATGCACTCCCATCAGGGCAAAGCCCCAGTACGCACAGAACAGATGGATCCTATCCGCAAAAACCGTATTTCTTCCGGAGGAAAACACACTTCGAAAGACATATCTTGAAATATAGATGCCGCTCATCATGGAACCAAGCATACACAAGACAAGAAGACAAATGACGATCTTCTGCATCATTCCATAAGGCGTCTTGACTCGGAGATTTCTGGTCTGACTTCTCCACCAGAATCTGTTCAGAATGTTGTGAACAATCACCAGCGTGAACATTCCCATGCCAATCCACTCATGTGCACGCTCTCCCACAAGGCTGTAGGACATCATGAGAAGAAGGGCGGCCGTCATCGCCAGATCAACCGCCCTGTGCATCCATTTTATTCGCATTCTGTTAAAATCTCACGCAGTTCTTCAGTGTCGAACTTCTTGATACAACCAGCTGTCCGGATCGCGGTTTCTGCAATTTTTGTCTTCACATCCTCGGAGAGAGTGATATCCATCTCCTTTAATGTTCCCGGAAGGCCGATCTTATGAACGAACGCACTCAGTTCGTCGACAAAAGCTTCTGCGAGCTCTTGCTTCGTCTTCCCCTCCGGATCAACTTCCCATACTCTCACAGCAAGTCCGGCAAACTGCTCCGTCGCCTCAGGCAGATAATGACGATACATAACAGGATGAAGGACTGCCAGCCCTCTGCCATGATTGCAGTCTGTATATGCGCCCAGCTGATGCTCGAGCATATGGCACTGGAAATCTGTCACCTTTCCGATTTTCAGGATTCCATTTTCAGCCATAGCTGCATCCCAGATCAGCTCACTGCGTGCTTCTTCATCCTTCGGATTGTCAAGGGTCCTGTAAATATTCCGGATGATGTTGCGCTGTACAGCTTCATTCATATCATCCGAGACATTCTGTGTCCTTGGTGTCCCAAGGTAAGTCTCCATGCAGTGACTCAGAGAATCAAATGCGCCGGAGATCACCTGCCCCATCGGCATTGTCATTGTGTATGAGGGCTGCAGAACAGCAAAGGAAGAAAAATTACCGACAAGCGGGCTCTTCTGCTTCAGATCCTCGTTCGTGATAACAGCGCCATTGTTCATTTCAGCTCCTGTCCCGAAAGCTGTCACGACAGCGCCCATAGGAAGAAAATCCGTTGAAAACTTGTGCTGCTCATACTGCATAGTCCAAATGTCTTCATTGGTCTTTGCTCCGGCAGAGATGATCTTACAGCAGTCCAGAACCGATCCGCCGCCGGCTGCAAGAATAAAATCTACATTCTCCTTTTTGGCAAGAGCAATTCCTTCCTTGACCTTAGCATATGTAGGATTGGACATAATCCCTGAGAAATCTACGATTCTCTTTCCTGCCTTTTTCAACGCTCCTGTGATCTCGTCATAAAGTCCTGTCTTCTTTATGGAACCGCCGCCATAAGCGAGCATCACGACTTCTCCCATCTTTTCAGCCTCTGCCTTCAGCATTTCCTCAAAGGCACTGTCTCCAAAATATACCTTTGTGGGATAACTGTATATGAACTGTTTCATGTGCATCTCCTTCCGAATTTAATGCCATTAGCTTATTACTGATATCTATATCATAGGAAGCAGTATTCCATTTGTACAATGCCAGCGTCTGATACAGCCATGCATTGTATTTATACCGATTCATGATGGGACTATCTGGTCAGAGAATCCTGATTCCAGAAAAAGCAAAGCCCGTTGTAGGTGTATTCTTCTGACGCCTCTTCGTTATGAGAGAATCCTTGCTGTTCCATATAGGAAACATTTCCCTCAGATTCCGTCTTTCCAGGCTTGAACATGTCAGGAGCCGTATCAACCATAGATTGGATCTGGGCTTTTATCCCGCTCTGTGCAAAATCATTGGTTCCGGATGCAGAAAAGATGAAGAAATCATTCGGACCATATCCTTGTCGCTTCACAAGCTTTTCCATCGTCTGCCCATCGAATCCGCCGCTTCCGCTCATTGGCATAAAATAGCGGAAATCATCCAAGCAATATTGGAAGGTATGCCACGTATTGACGGAGCCCATGGAAAATCCGCCGAACCCTCTGTGATCCCGGCTGGCTTTCAAGCCCTGCGCTGAGGTGTCCCCATGGGCATAAGTGCTGTATTTTCTCTCCACCGCAGGAATCAGATCATTTATCAGTTCCTGATGAAACTGATCGGTCAGTTGAAGTGCAAGTGAATAGTCCCAGCTGTCTTTCTTACTTGTGTTGTTATATGTGGGCATGACAAGAATCATCGGCTGCATTTTTTCATCTTCTATTGCATGATCGACGATGTTTTTGAAAGGTGATGGGTTCTGATCCGTCCCCATTACAGTTGTCTCATCGCTCCAGCCACCGTGACTTAAATAAAAAATGTTGTACTGCTTTTGATCGGTATATCCATAGGGAAGGTAAACCCAGGCTGTCTTTCTGATTTTCTTCGTATGTTCTGCATAGGAAAAGGATTCCCATGTATCATAATCGAGCCTGACAAGCCGTCCCTGTTGTTTAGCCGGCGCATAATAGCTCTCAGGAACAGATACAAGAGCATCCGGTATTCTCCCGGAAAGATTCCTGTGACTTAACCAAAACTGCTCAGCGCGTGTAATCCATCCTTCTGCCACTGTTCCTTCTCCGGTTCCAAATCCATGGGATAATCCCTTGAAGACCTCAATCTCTGCATCGGTTCCGCCTGCTTTGATCTGATGGATTCTCTGCTGCATAGTGCGGTAATTCGCAATCGGGTCCGAAGTCCCAACAACAGCGTACGTCGGCGGTTCCTCTCCTGTCACTTCCGACAAGCCTGTATATGCTGTAATAACAGCTGCCGGCTTTGGATAGTCCTTCTCACCGAATTCACCCGTCCCGTACGTTCCTACCCAGTCACTCATGCGTGCACCGGCAGATCCTCCCCAAAGTGAGTATCCATCCATGTCAATACCAAGTTCATCAGCATGACTATAAAGGAAGGCAATCGCTCTCGAGAGATCCTCACAGGCAGTCTGGGCTCCAGGCCGATAGACGACTGTGAACACATTTATGCCATCCTTTGAAAGCGCAAGGGCCGCCGGAAAACTGTCCTGCATAGACCCCACATAGGCAAACCCACCGCCGGGGCTGACAATAGCCGTCGGTACATTTTGTCCGTCAGCAATTTCCTTTCCGTCTTTCTTTGCCCTGAAGAAGAACAGGCCAGTGTCTTCCTTTGCCGGGTCTTTCCTCTTTTCTTCCTCCGTATAGATGTCGTAGAAGATCTGCTCTCCCGACGCCGCTTCATCGCGGAGATAGTTGGCAATTTCCACCGTCCGCTCCGGAACCATGTTGTGGTACCAGACAAGCCGCAGTTCTCCCAGCGTGCTGCCGCTGTAATATCCCTGCTCTGTAGGAAACAGGAGCTTTCCGTAATCTCCGAAAACGGGATCCTCTATCACATCCTCGATCGGAGTGTTCAGTGTATATGCTTCTCTGTCTGTTTTTGTCTGTTCTGCAGTCATTTCTTCCAGGTTTGTGGTGTCTTCATCTCCTTTATCTGATACTGAGCTCTTAGTGCCTGATTCCGCCGCCATCTTATTTACTGCCTTCAACTTTTCCGCGGTGCCTTCCGAGGATGCCCTTTTCTGACCGCTGCACCCGCTCAAAATGAGTGCGAGAATCAGAAACACTGACCATATTCCTGCAGTTTTTCTTCTTTTGCTTCCCCGCAAACCTCTGCCCTCCATTTATCAGGATTATCCGTTCCTCAGCGGATGAAATTGGTAAACTCGGTATGTAACGCTTCGGGAACGCCGATCTGTTCTTTTCCTACTGCAATAGCCTTCATCATAAATGCCATATTCTTTGCAAGGTTTTGGATCGTTTCGCACCCTTCCTTATCCTCATATACATCTGCTGCTGTATATCCATGAACATCATTCCAGTAGGTAGAAGGAGCAACCGGCATCCCGCTGATGCTGAAGAATTGGTTCATGGCCTCAAAGGTCGCACTATTTCCTCCTCTGCGGCAGGAGACGATGGCCGCCCCAACCTTCATATGAAGATCAAGACCACAACTGTAAAAAAGCCTCTGTACAAAAGAAAGCATGGTTCCATTGGGTGTCCCGTAAAACACGGGCGTCCCGAGGATCACGCCGTCTGCCTGTGCAAGTTTTGGCGCAGTTTCATTCACAAGATCATTGAAAACACATTTCCCCGTTGTTTTACATCTGCGGCAGCCAATACATCCTCTGATATCCTTGTTGCCGACAACCAGTTCCTCCGCTTCTATCCCCTGCTTTTTAAATTCCTCCGCTGCAATCTGCATGGCTGTATGAATGCACCCTCTTACATCAGGGCTCCCATTGATCATCAGTACCTTCATGGCATCTCCTTGTATGAAAACTGCAGAAAAACTTCAAAAATATGAACTGTTCTGCTCTTACCTATTCACTTTTGGCATCGTTATAATCTGCCTGCTCTGCAATGTCCCTGCAGGCTTTTACCTTCTCAATCCTGATCCTTAGCGAATCAATCTCTACGTTCGTCATGCCTTTTCCAAGAACCAGGATTTCCGGTACCTCTTCCTGCACTACCGCCTGTTCAATGAGTTTCCCAGCCTTCACGGGATCCCCGGGCTGATTAAACGCATGTGTCTTCAGATAATCGCCGCTTGCATAGCTGTCCTTGTATATGTCACTTCTTTTCCCCTTAGGATCCACACTGTCAATACGAAAATTTGTGCGGAATGCTCCCGGCTCTACAACCATCACCTGCACATGAAACGGCTTCAGCTCATTGCGAAGAACCTTACTGGTCGCATCCAGTGCCGCCTTGCTGGAGATATAAAAGGCATTTCCTACGGAATTGTCAAAATGAACCCCCATTGAGGAGAGATTTACGATGACTCCATCTCCGGCCTTCCGCAGATACGGAAGAGCGTGCTGGATCATTTCGACCGCACCAAAATAGTTGGTCTCAAACACCAGCCGCATGTCTTCCGGAGTGGTATCCTCTACAGGCGTATGAAATCCCCTTCCTGCATTATTGACCAGAATGTTTAATCCACCGAATTTCTCGACAGTTTTCTGTACTGCCATTTCGCGCGAATCTGCGTCTGTCACTTCCAGTGCAACCGGCAGTACACGATCCGGCGCTAAATCTGCCAGCTCCTTCAGTTTATCTGTATTTCTGGAAGTGACAGCCACCTGATCCCCGTCAAGGATTGCGGCTCTTGCGATCTCTTTTCCAAGTCCTGATCCTGCACCGGTAATAAGCCATGTTCTCATTTGTCTTCTCCTCCATTCTCTGGTGATGTATAAGCTGTCTGATTCAGGCCAGAAGTTTCGCCTTCAGAAGAAGGCGCTCTGTGACCGGATTTTCCAGGTCAATAATTTCGCTGTGTCCGGCATCGAGGGATGCGATTTCCCTGATTTCATCCTGCGTAAGTGTGAAATCGAATACTTCTATATCTTCCTTCATCTTTTCCGGCCGCACACTCTTAGTCAAAGCAATGCACCCTGTCTGGATGTTCCAGCGGATGGCGACCTGCGCCGCGCTTTTCCCATACTTTTCCCCGATTCTGGTAAGTACAGGATTATGAAAAATACCTTTAAGCCCCTCGCAGAGAGCACCCCAGCTCTCCGCCTGAACACCCATTCCTTTCATACGGGCAATATATCTGTCCTCCGTATAAAAGGGATGTCTCTCAATCTGGTTGACAGCCGGAATGATCTGTGCCATGTCCAGCAGCTCTTCAAGTTTCTTCTCCGTAAAATTCGATACACCAATTGCCCGCACAAGTCCGCTGCGGCTAAGGAGCAGCACAAGGTCAAGATATTCCATCCCCATCTTTTTTAATGAGCGCTCAACAGACTGTGTTGTTTTTCCATCGCCGTAATCCTGCAGCCAGACTTTGGTCGTAAGGAAGAGATCCTCCCGGTTTACTGCACAATCTTTGACCATTTCTCTGCATGCCTTGCCAACATCCTGCTCGTTATAATAGGCAGAAGCCGTATCAAAAAGGTGATAGCCGTCCCTGATTGCCTGTCTTACACAGCTTTGGCACTCTTTATGATCTGTAATCTGAAAAACTCCATAACCCAGAATCGGCATTTCGATTCCGTTGTTCAACCGTGTTGTTTGCATTCCTATCCACTCCCATTTAATATGACAGCACTCCTACCCGCTGTTTACAGTTCTTACAATACCTTGTAAAATCCAACGTGTACAATGCCTTCTTCGGAATATACTATAAGTTATATTTATATCTAATGATGATCGAGCAGGCAAACTTCCGGATACACAGCCTGTTCTATAGAAGACATTAGCATTGTCTCTGGCTCATAAACGTGCGATATCACAATAGCATTTTCATTCAGACAGCCGCTTTTGTTTTACTTCATCGGAGGAATGACTATGATCGAAATTTATCTTCTTGAACATCTCGATGCGTTTGCCCGCCTCGGTACGCTCTCTGCCGCCTCAGAAGAA
>CACZJZ010000009.1 GCA_902781655.1 uncultured Lachnospiraceae bacterium | reverse complement strand
TTCGGCATCTATTTCAGAATTAACAGGGGTAGAAGCTTTAATTTGCTTGACTTTTTGAGCAAGCATTTTATAGTTCGAGTGTGGCCCCGTTAGTCCCACCAACAACAGACCGTAAGGCCAACGCCTTACGGTCTTGTTCTATCTACGGTTCAGATGCACCTCCCCGCTTCCCACAACAATTAAATCAAGTACACATTTGGCGTCCATTTTCAATACGAAGATGGGCGCTTTTTTATTTTATCAACGACGGAGGAAAACAGATATGAACGACCACAGTAAAGATTCGCAGACTCGCTACCTCAGAGAAGCAGCAATCGTCCTTGCCAAGGAGGGTTTCCAGTTGGACGAAGTTCACACTGACAGGCTGTGTATCCTGCTTGACGGTGCGCCGCTGTGCGAAGTGACCGAGAACGGCGGTATTGCCTACCGCAATAAGGATATTGACGAGCCGGAGCGAATCGCCGCCAAGGACAAGGTGTATGAGATCGTCAGAAACACAGCGGAATATATGCGCCAGATGGAGACAGCGCCCGTTTTGAAAGCCGATGGTTTAGAGGACGGCTACAAGGTGCTGGCCGATTTCAATGGCACTGTGCTGGCTGGAGTTCAGAGTAAACACGGAGTCCACTTCGTCACATGGGATTGGGCCTATGGGCGCGCAGGTGTATGTCATGGCCACTATTTCATGGAGAACTATGCAGAAGCCAAACAGGACTTTGCCATCCGCTCCGGGCTGATTCAAAAGGAACGGCTTTTCACCCCAGAACAGATGACTGAGATTTATCGCTGCTGTGCGGACTCTGTAGACGGAGATTTCTTTGAACTCACGGGAAAGCAGGAAAAAATGATCCGCAGTGTTCAGCAGCAGATTGAGGAGTGTGTGCCAGATTTGGACGAGCGAATCCGGCAGCAGGAAGAAGCCTTGGAACAAGCCACACAGGAACAGACAATGTAATATCAAACGGAACGGGTCGGAGTCTTGGCAATAAGATTCCGGCCCTTTTTTCATTTCAGAGAGGAGTTCGCTTATGCCGTACTATTTCATGCGAGACACGCCGCTGCAGGCGTTGGAGCAGTTGATGATGTCTCAGCCCGGTCAAAAACCCAGAGGCGGTGGAATATACCATAGCCCATTTCATTACACGCCCAAAGATGTGGCGTGCGAATACTGCCAGAACTATGTCCGCAAGCATCCGTGCCGCCTGTGTGAATGCACCTGTCTGGAGGAACGGATCGAAGCAGGTGTACTGGAGCTGAATGAGTTCGTGCGGGACTGCTTCGCACCCTCTATGGGACCGCAGTTCCGAAAACGGATGCATCAGCAATTTAGAGAGAGGAAACCTCAATTCTTCCAATTCTTCCTGTCCGATGCCCACCGGCGAAGATGGACACATTGGCGGGAACGCTGCTGGCGTCTGTCTGACCGGAACAAAGCGGCCCTCTTCCTGCTCACGGCATACGAGAGCCTTTGGCGCAGGATGATCTGGAAATGCGGGAACGACGGCTTTGACTTCCAAAGCGTCCGGCTCGGAGGGATCGAGCCGGAGCTATACAGCGTCTACCAGGCGGCGAAGGCCATTGCAGTCGGCTGCTGCAATATTACTCTTGCGGACCTTGCGTCTCCGGAACTGGTCACAGATGAGGCGTTCCACCTGATCACTGGCGCACTACTGATGGCCAAATACGGAGATGCGGTTTTGAATTTGAAAAAAGGAGTGAATGAAACATGATGATTCAAGCGGTTCTCGGTAATCCCAACCACCCGGAATACGGCGTGGCGACCATCCCATTCCCCATCCCACATGACCAGTACGCACACTGCATGGAGCTGTTGGAGGCGTTGGAAATTGGCGACGCGGTCAAAGCCGACTGCCAGGTGCAGGAGATCAACAGCTTTTACTCTGTGCTCAAGCGCACGGAGATGCTTACGGTCAATGTGGAGGAGCTGAACTACCTCGCCAAGCGGCTGGATAGCTTTGATACCGGCGAAGCCGCACAGTTTCAGGCGATGGCCCACAAGCTGGAGCTTTTTGAACTGAAGGATCTGATCAACCTGACCTTCTGCTGCCAACAGGCTACAGTCATTACAAACTTTTCTGACCTCTCCACCGTTGGCCGGGATCACTACATGAACCTGCACGGCGGCTGCGCCAAAACGGAGGAATTGAATGCATTGGATGGTGAGGCAACAGCAAGGCAGCTCATCGAAAACGGCGGCGGCACGATCACCCCCTACGGCGTGGTCTACGACAACGGCATGAAGTTAGAGCCGGTCTATGACGGCCGGTTTTTTCCCTGCTATTACTATGAGCCGAACGCCATCACCGTTGCGGTGACCTCCAAAGCCGAGCCGGAGGACACAGAACACATCACATGGCTGTTCCTCCCCATGGTGCAGGAGGAGATCGACCGCGCCCTCCTTCGCGGGGGAATCACAGATCCCGCCGATGTCCGCCTGCGGCTGGAGGACAGCCAGCTCCCCAATGAGGTGGATGTCCTGTTGGATATGGAGTACGAAACTCTCTCCAACCTCAACGAACTGGCAGAGGCAACGGATGGGTTATCAAAAGCGGATATGGAAAAGCTGGGCGCTGTGGTCATGCTGGCAGAGCCAAAGTCTGCGGCACAGATCAAAAACCTTGCAGAAAGCCTCGACCTCTTTGACTTCGCCCCCGGCGCGCACTCTCCCGCCGAGTACGGCAAATACATGATCCGGCAGTCCGGTCATTTCGACTATGACGAAAACCTCGACGCTTTTTATGACTATGAAAAGTACGGCACGGAGCGCATGAACGAGGAGGACGGGATGTTCACTGACCGGGGTTACATCGCCTATAAGGGCTATTACAGCATGGAGGAAGTAATGGAGGGAAGGCACAGCCACCACATGGAGATGGGAGGCTTGTCATGATCATCCATGCTGAACTCAAACGAAAGCAATCCGAATACGAGGGCGAAGCCTGCGCCGTGGATAAAGTTATCGAGCTGCCTGCCCAGCGGTTTCAGCAGTTCAGCCGTGCGCTGCTGGCGGACTACGATTTTATCGCGGAGAACAAAAGCGCCATTCGGCACGATGATGACGCCAGGCACTGCCTGCTCATCCTTGATGCGGACGGAACAGACGGCGTTCTCGTTGACCCGCAGGGATATAACTATGCCCGGTACAGCGCCTTTGTTCCCAACGCCCGCAGCTTGCTGATGCCGGATATGGGGATCGACCGCAGTTATGTTTCGCCGACAGAGCCTTGGCGCAATGAGAGCCGGGATGAAATCCTCCGCATGACGCTGCGTGTTGAGGGAAAGCCGGACTACACCCTCGTCCTCCCCGCTGATGAGGAATACCTGGAAGCCGTGAAGGCTTATCTTGATATCGATGTTTTCGCGGATGCCATGCTCTGTGATATTCGCTTCAAGGTGCCATACATCGGGGAGCTGATCCGCGACACGGATTGCCCCGCCGTGGAGGATTACAACGATTTTGCCGAAGCCTTGGAGGACATCTGGCAGAAGGATGGGATGCTTCTGACCTACGCCGCCGTGCTGGAGGCCGAGAAGCCGGAAACCCTGCACCATGCCTGTGAACTCCTGCGAAATCTGGACAACTATCAGCGCATCACGGAGGATGCCTACGGTTACGGGCAGCAGCGATTGCAGGAAACGCTGGGGCTGGACGATGAGGCCATCTATGAGCTGGATGGCTACATGGATTTTGAGAAATACGGTCAGGACTGCATGGAAAACGACTGTGTGACAAAAACAGAGTTCGGCCTGCTGCGCCGCTTGGACCCGCCCTTCCCGGAGCAGACGCAGGGGCAGCAGATGTTTCAGTAGACTTTGCGACAGATGTGTAGTATGTTTGCCGTTACCAAAAAAGAAAGGAAGGAACACCAAATGGCTGTAAACGCAAGAACAGAGAAATTCCAGCACCTTGAAGTATTTGATAAGCCCGCGCTCTTCACCAACGGGCGTATTGCCCGTGATACCGTGCCGAAGGGCTGGTACTGCTATGACATTCGCGGCTCTGACGATGATCCCGGTGAGCTGTGCTACATGGAAGAAAATGTTGTGGTCAACCACGCAGGCTCGGTGCTGATGCCGGAAAAGCTGGCGATGCCTAAGTCTGGGCGGCTGGATGTGCGGGATGAGCTCGGTTTTCTCGATGAAGGCAACATGACGCTCCGTGAGTTCTGCGAAGCACATCAGCTCCCCTATCCCGCAGAGAACATGAAATTTCATATCCGTCCTGCCCGCCCGGAGGAGGCGGGCTTATTTTATACCCCGCACCCCGAAGAAGATAAGCGGCTGGGTACCGTTGGACATGTCCGGATGGACTTCGGACGCAGCGGAAACGAGTTCTGGCATACATGGTGGCCCCGTGGCCCGGAGGAGCTGAACAGCCCCGCATTCAAGCTGGAGCTGCAGGAGGTCGTGGACACGCTGCGGGAGAGTGTGCTGAAAAACCGCTTCGCTATGGAGCGTTTCTGCTATAACCACGGCGGCAAAATCGACGGCGGCTATGTACAAAACTATGGCTACATCGTGGAAACTGAGCATTACCGCTACTGCCTGCGCTGCAATCCGTCCCCCGGAGATTATAACTGCTACTGTACGGTCTATGATCTGGATGTCCAGCGGCAGAACATGGCGCGGGACAAGCCTCTGGTGGGCCGTGTCACCTATGCCAATGGCGATACACAGGAGTTTACCGATGCCGAAGTCTTTCTCAAGTGTGTGAGGGAAGAACTTCCGTACCGCCCGACCACAGGATTCCGTTACAAGGTGCTGACCGACGATCCCACCGTCCGCAAGCAGGTGGATGACATTATCTTCGACTTCTACGGCGAGGAAGCCCCTTGCCGGCAGGAGGATCACGAGCCTCGACCCGAACAGGGCATGACCTTCGGGGGAATGTAATGGACGCCTCAAAAAAGCAGCGAGAGCCGGTCGCGTTCAAAAGCCTTGCCGAGCTGAAACGGTTCATCCGCCCCGGTGTGGAGTTTAAGACCGTCAGCCACGCCAATCACGCGGATATGGTGGGGCTGACCCGTGTGGTGACCACGGTGCAGACGGTGGGCTTTTACTCCAAGATCAAGGATCAGCCGGAGCATCCCTTCTCCACATGCAACCACGGCAAGGGCTTCTACACCGATTTTGGGAAAGCCGGCAATTACATCTTTGATGGTACGACGGTCAAGGTGAAGGATACTCGAAAGCAAGATCGCGGCGTGATCTACGAGCTGGAGTTTTACGACAGAGAGCAAAACATGGAGGAAACGATGATGGACAGAAAAATGGTGAATTTTATCAAGGAGCAATATCCCCCCGGCACCCGCATCCGGCTCAATTCGATGGACGATCCCTACGCGCCCATTCTTCCCGGCACCGAGGGTGAGGTGGACTTTGTAGACGATGCGGGGCAACTCCACATGAAGTGGGATAACGGCAGGTCGCTGGCACTTATTCCCGGCGAGGACAGCTTCACGGTGCTGCCGCCCAAGCTGACTACACTCAAACTCTATATGCCCCTGACCGCCGATCTCTACGAGCGGAACGAGTACGGCGACTTCGACGACAGCAGCACATTGCTGGAGGGCCGTGAGCTGCGCGGCTATCAGGATCAGATCACGGCGGCGCTGGTGAAAAACCGGATGCCGGAGGAGACCGAGCGAGGTCTCATGCATTGGTATGATGAAGCCGACAGCGTTGACCGCAAGGTACGCTCCGCCGTCTTCACCGTGGAGAAGCGTGACCGGCAGCTCTGGGGCGTGGCGGAATGCCGTGTCGCCGGGGAATTGTCGGACACAGAGCTGGAAACCTTAAAGAAGTACCTCGCCGGACAGGCATCGGACGGTTGGGGCGAGGGCTTTGAGCAGCGTGAGATTTCCATGGATGACGGCGGTGAATTGTATGTCCACCTTTGGAACTCGGACGAGTGGAGCATCCAGACGGAGCAGGAGCTTTTCTCCCCCAAGTTGGCGGAGGGGCTGCCGGAGCTGTGCTTCTCCACCCTTGCCAGCACCGGAGAACTCATCTGCATCAAGCGCGGCGAGAGCGGCTACTATCCCAGCGACTGGTCCACGGACGATCCGGCGCAGAACCGTGAGATAGCGGACTACAACAACGAGCGGCTGGGCGTTACCCCCGCGCAGGAGGAAGCCATGAAAACGGGTTCCATGTTCGGCTGGGGCGTCCCCGGCGCTGACCCCGCCTGCTATGAACAACAGCCGGAGATGGGAGGAATGACCCTTGGGTAAAAAGATATTTGGCATCTATCTGGCAAAGCTGGACTTACCCAACAGTGAGGCTCACGCAAGACTGGAACTTCCCGCCTCCCCGTGGGAATTGCACGATTCAATGGATAAGGTGCGGCTTCAGGAGAACGAGGAGCTGTATCTGGAAATTGACGATTACTATGGCTTCGAGTATCTCGCCCCTCACCTGATGGAACTGGACGCCAGCCTCAATGAGCTAAACGATCTCGCCGGTCGGCTGGCTGTGCTGGATGAAACGGAGCAGGAAGCCTTTGATGGGCTGCTTCGTCTGGAAATCCAGAGAAACGTAGAATCCAATGGCGGTATTCTCACCATGCAGGATTTGAGAAATTTGGCGGTCAGCGCAGGTGCGGATTGTTGCCATGTGGTCGGCGCGCCCAGTGACGCAGAGCTTGGCCGCTTCTATGCGGAAAACGGCTTCATGGAGGAACTGGACGGACTCTCCGACGATGTGTTCGAGATGCTGGACTTTGGTAAAATCGGCAAAGCCCTGCGTACCGGCGAAAACGGCACATTCACGCGGAACGGCTATGTGGTGCAGCACAGTGAACTGGTCACCGCACCACCCTGCGCCAAGGAGCTTCCCGAAAAGCCGGAATATCTCTTCCGTCTTACCCTTGGCCTTCATCCCGACCTCGAAGATGACCGCACCGTCACGCTGGAACTGCCTGCGTCTGCTGAAGCATTGAGGAAAGCGCAGAAGCAGCTCGGAGCGGACGGCTGGGAGGGTGCTATGGTTCTCGACTATGACGGGATCATCCCACAGGCGGCAGAGTTTGCTGACTTGCCAATGGAGCTGGATGCCTTCAACGATTTTGCGGAGGCAGTGGAGGCTATGCCTTCCCGCGAAAAACAGATCCCGAAGCTGAAAGCCCTGCTGGAGCATTTCGAGGTAACGGATCTGGCTACTGCTGCGGGCCTTGCCGAGCATATCGGGGATTACATCCTCACGCCGGAGATCAGTTCGCCGCAGGAGGCGGCCATTGATGAACTGAACTTCACAATGGATGCCCACTCGGCGGAACTGCTCCTGCCTCATGTAAATCTCTTCACCTACGGGAACGAGATCATCAAGGATGACAATGCTGCACTTACCTCCTACGGCCTGCTGCATCGGGAGGACTATCAGCCGATGCAGACTCCGGTGCAGGAAACTCAAGAACAAGCAATGACGATGGAATAAGCAAAGGACCTAATCGAGCCACTATGGAAATGCGTAATGCCGTTTTTAACGACACTGACTTGCAACATATGTAATGAAATCCTCCGGCGTGAGTGTGTCGCCAGCATGAGGAATCGCGTTCCATCTTTTCTGTATGGCAGGGTCTGGATTACACATCGCCGCTATCATCGCCAGCCGAATCTCTTTCCGCACTTCTTCCACGGTAGTATGGTTTTTGTGAGCCACTTCTCGCAGTGCTGCTTCGGCGCAGATGTTCTTTCTCTTCATAGAATCACTCCTTGCTGTTTTTTGAACGGAAACCGTTCTTTTAGAACTATAATAGCATAGGAGCTTTGAGAGAAAACGTCGAACTCTGTCGAAAAAAATAGAGGCTTGCAAAAAGTGCAAACCTCTGTGCCGCTTATCATTTCAACTCTGCAATCAGGGCATCCAGTACGTTCATTACCTTACGCTGTCCTTCTGGAGAAAGCATCTTAAGTCGTTCGGAGATTTCCGTGGCATGAAGCATTGTTGCCGTGTTCAAGTCATCTTGAAGGAGTTCATCTGTTCCAATATTGAGTGCATTGGCGATGGCGACCAACTTCTCCAGTTTTGGAGCCTTCACGCCTCGCTCTACTACACTCATGTGATCAACGCTGTAATCTACAGCGGCGGCGAGCTCTTCCTGTGTCATGCAGGCTTTTTCACGGGCTGCTTTGATTCGTTTTCCCAACGCTATCTGGTCCATACAGTAGTCTCCTTTAGAACGGTATCCGTTCTTAAAGTATATGGGAGATGCGGTATGTTTCACAGGAGCATATAGAACGCTGTCCGTTCTGAATGAACGGAATGAATAAAAAATATCACAGCAAGGGGCCGTATTCCCGGACGGAGAAAAGCGGCCCCTTCTTTTTTGCGCTCTTTTTGTCTCCTATTCCGGGATAACGGCTCCGGAAAGGAGGAACTGTGGCAATCAACGAAGCCCTTGCGGAATATCTTGCGCTTTACCACAAGGGTGAAGTAAATGCCGTCACCAGCCGGGAGTTGGAGTGCAGCTTCCAAATGCGTGGTTCTGAGCTGCGCCGGGAGATCAACGCCCTGCGCGGTGACGGCATTCCCATTTGCAGCTTTGAGGGCGGCTACTATTACGCTGCCACTGCCGAGGAGCTGGAGCGCACCATCCGGCAACTCCGCAGCCGAATCAAGAAGATTGCATTTGCGGAGCGCGGCCTGTCCAGTGCTTTGCCGGACTATGTAGATACCGGTCAGCTTTCTCTCCCGCTGGATGGGGGTGATGCCCCTTGAACAGCTTTATCCCATGGGTGGGCGGCAAGAGCAAGCTGCTGTGGATCATCAACAAGATGGCGCCGGATCACTACAGCCGGTTCATTGATGTGTTCGGCGGCAGCGGCACGGTGACCATGAGCCGTCCCATCCAGCAGGGTTGTATGGAGGTCTACAACGATTTCAACAGCAATCTCACGAATCTCTTCTGCTGCGTGAAAAACCGCCCCTTAGCGCTGCTGGCGGAATTGGGCTTTCTGCCTCTGAACACGCGGGATGATTTCAATGTCCTGTACAAGTTTCTCTCCAAGGGCGAAATCACGGATGACTATCTGCAGGAAGAAATGGAACTGACTGAGATCCTGCTCAAGCCGCCCGAGGCCGAAGCTATCCGCACTCTTCTGCTGGAGCGTGCTCCCCGCGGAGATGTCCGCCGTGCCGCAGATTTCTTCAAACTGGTTCGGTACAGCTTCAGCGGCAGCTCTAAATCATTCGGTGGTAAGCCCTGCGATATCCGCCGCTTCTTCCACCTGATTTGGGAGTGCTCTCGCCGGCTGGCGAATGTCATTGTGGAGAACAAAGACTTTGAGGATGTCATCCGCCAGTATGACCGTGGTGACGCATGGATCTACTGTGACCCGCCGTACTTTGAGGCCGAATGCTATGAGGTAGCCTTCCCAAAGGAAAATCACCAGCGGCTCCATGACACACTCCTGAACTGTCATGGGTATGTCATGGTGTCCTACAACTACTGCCCGTACATTTGCGAACTGTATCAGGAGTTCTACATTTTCCGCGTTGTACGCCCCAACAGTATGTCCCAGACGGCGGGCAGCGAATATGAGGAAGTTATCATCACCAACTATGATCCTCGCAAAGCCTGCTGGCAGCTCAGTTTGGAGAGCCTGCTGAACTGCGGCAGCGAGGCCCGGTATGAACTGATCCATGAGCCGGAAAGTCCAATCAAAACAACAAATTAAAGGAGGATACCATATGAAGTTTATCAATTACACCAATGACGGCAGGGTTGTTGTTCAGCACGCCGCCCTGATCCTGAGCAAACTCGATGAGACTGACACGCTGGAGCTTCACACGATGGACAACGCAATCATTCTTCTCAAGAAGGATATGACACTGGTCGAAACGAGAGATGTACTGCAGGGCATGGTGCGTCTCGCCCGCAGTATGACCTTGGACGCACTGTGCAATTCGGATGCGGAGGATAAAACTCCGCTCGTTGATGAGAGCGTCGATGACGAGTATGAGGATACGATCACGATTCCGGTTCCCCTCGAGGCGTTTGGGGATGCAGGACTTCTGGGCAAGGATCTGCACATCCAGGTCATCGATGGTGCCGTGGTCATTACCGAGGATACGGATGATGAGTAAGGATCACGAGTATCTCTATCCCTACTCGGCACAGGAGGCCAAGAAAAGAAATCAGCTTCCCATGTGGCGCGAGAGTTACCACGCCAATGTTGCCTGCCGGAATGCCATCGAGGAGACGATCCGTCAGAACTTCAATGGGATGAATCTGAAGAAGGACTGTCTTGAACCTGTGCTTGCGGAATATGGCTACAAGCGCACGGAATGGGTACTGGCCACCACGCTGCAGGAACTTTCCTGGGACGGGCGTTTCAGCAGAGCAAACAAGCAGTGGGCGGCGCGACGATATATTCCGCAGGACGAGCGGCACAATGCCGAGATCACCGTCCGAAGTCACCCCGCCATACTGGATGGCTTCGTAGACCTCTATCGGGAAGCGTATCAAAAGCTGGGGCTGTTTGGCCCCGAGCATTGCGTCGGTGACCGTGCCGAGCAGGATTACATCGGTAAGGTGCTGGTACTCAGCCCCGATACGCTGAAAGAGTCCTGCTGGAGTCAGGAAAACCAGCTGTGGTATGCCCACGACGGCTTCGGATGCAGTCCCCACGCTATTGGGCGCTCGGTGCGCTGCACTTGTCTGAGTGACGGTGAAATGACCAGGTGGAACCGGGATGAGTTTGTCGGCGTGCTGGATGAGAAATTCCTGCCCGATTGGGCCAAAGAGAGTCTGTCGCAGTTCCAGCAGGAAGAAGCCGCCGAATCCCCCGGTATGAACAACCAATCCATGTAACAGGAAGGAGAAAAAATCTATGGCAGCAACGCAGAAGAAAAAGCAGCAGGAAGGCCCTGCACCCCAGGTCGAGGCGAGGATCGATCGTATGGTGGACGGCGACTACAAAACCAAAGCCTATGCCAGCGTTACCATCGCCGGCGCATTTGCCGTCCACGGCCTCCGTGTCATTGAGACGGACAAAGGGCGCTTCATCTCCATGCCCCAGGAGTCCTACAAGAAAAACGGCGAGACGGTGTATAACGACACCTTCCATGCCGTCACCGCCGAGGCAAGGACTGCGCTGGTGGATGCGGTCAACGATGCTTACGAGCAGAGGCTGCAGGAACGCATGGAGCAGAATGAGGACGCACCCGCTCAGGGCATGGAACAGCAGATGTAAGCGCCACGGTGCGAAAGGAGGTGACGGAACTTGGTGCGATTCACCGTGGATAACCGAAATCGGCTCATCTTTTACGACAATCCTGTGGGCTATGTGAAGGCGGATACCGCCGTGGTGGATGAAATGTTCCGCACGGACGAGCTCAACCAATACCTGCGCCGCATGAATCTGACACCCCGTTGGGAGGAAGGGATCTTTGACCGTCTCGTATCCGGCGAGATGGCCGGCGAAGAACCGGCGCAGTCTCGAAAGGGCTGCCGCATCTGGCAGCTCAAAAAGGACGTAGACGTGGCAATGCGCTTCATCGGGTACGAGGATCAGGTACGGAAGTTCGGAGAGCCGGATGCCGGGAATTATACGCTTGTGTTCGATGGCGATCTCGGTACCAGCGATCTGGAGCAGATCTATACCATCTGCCGGGATGCTCCGCCTCCCGGCTATCAGGGCTACCGCATGGCGCTGTCGGATGTGGTGGAGCTGTATGACGATTCCGTCAGCGAATTTTACTACTGTGACCGGGTAGGCTTCCAGTCGATCCGGTTCGAGCAGAAGCAGGACCCATGCATCAATATGACCTTGTGAGCCGGACGGGAGATGACCGCCCGGCATTTTTGCTGTCTGCGCGGGGCCGTGGGCCTCCTGCAACACGCAAATGACCGAACTCACCAACAAAAAACTTTTGAATTTACAGGAGGAGTATTTCATGAAGAAGTTCATCAAGAAGATCACCCATACCGCCAAGTCCGCTGTCACTTGCGTCAAGACCGCCGCGGTCAATTCCATGTCTGCCGTGCTTGCCTTCAACCGCCGTGCCGTCTGTAGCAATGCCGGTGAGGGCTACATCGACACTGCCGTCAAGGTGCTGATCGCCGTTGTGCTGGGTGCGCTGGTACTGGCTGGCCTCTATGCTATCCTGAACGATACGGTCATGCCCACGGTAACCCAGAAGATCACGGAAATGTTCAGCTACAATGGCTGATGCACTGGGCGCAGGCGATCCTCTTCTGCGGTGGTCTCATTTATGCCGCAGTGGATGACCTGAGGACCCGGACCGTCAGCAACATCGTCTGCATCGTCATTGCTTTGGCGGGGCTGATCACCATCAGCCCCGCCTCCCTTTTGGGGGCATTGCTGGCAATGCTTCCGTTCTACCTCTGTGCAGGCTTTGGCCTGATGGGCGGCGGGGATTGGCGGTTAGCTGCGGCGGTAGGCTTTGTGTTGGGAGTTGGACGGGTACTCACGGAATTCTTATTTATGTCCGTCGCGCTCCTGCTGGCATCCCTTGTCATGCGTGCATTCCCGGCACTGCGGCAGAGTGCGGCAAAGAAGCAGCCGCTGGTGCCATATTTCGCAGTGGCTTTTATTCCCGCATATTTTCTATAAGGAGGAAAACGATTTGAAGATTTTTCGCAATCGCACCGTCATCGGTGTGCTGTGTATCCTGCTGGCGCTGATTATCTGCTTCGGTGTTACGCCGCTATTCAGCCGCAGCGCCAGTGAGAAAACGGAGATCATCCGTGTGACGAAGGACATCAAAGAAGGTGACGAGATCACCGCAGAGATGGTCCAGACAGTAGAGGTCGGTGCCTATAATTTGCCGCAGAACCTTATGACAGACAAGAAAGAGATCGTCGGCAAGTATGCGACTGCGGACCTGGCGGTCGGAGATTACATTCTTTCCAGCAAGCTCTCAACTGTTCCTGCGGCAGAGAATGCCTATCTCTATAATCTGGACGGCACAAAGCAGGCCATCTCCGTTACCATCAAGAGCTTTGCCACCGGCCTTTCTGGCAAGCTGGAAAGCGGCGATATCGTCACGGTCATCGTGGCGGATTATCAGGGCAAGGGCGAAACAGCCATTCCTCCGGAGCTGCAGTATGTGGAGGTCATCTCGGTGACCGCCTCCTCCGGATACGATGCCAACACCGGTGAAGTGGTGGATGAAAAGGAACTGCCCTCCACCGTGACACTACTGGTGACCACGGAGCAGGCTAAGGTACTGGCGGAGCTGGAACAGGACAGTGAGTTGCATCTGGCGCTTGTGTATCGCGGAACGCCCGAAAACGCCGCTAAGTTCATTGCGGCGCAGGATGCCCTGATTGAGGAGCTGTACGCAGAACCGGAGCCGGAGAACAGTGGCGAAACCGCAGAGGGTACGGAATCTAAGGAAAGCGAGGGCGCGGAGCCTTCCGCGGAAAGTGAGGCCACCGAATGAATTTCCTGAAAGGCAGCCTCTTTCGCCGCAATACGGAGCCGGAGGAGCTGGAGCCGATGGAGGAGTCCGGAGGCGGCATCCTCGCCGTTTGGGGCAGTCCCGGCTGCGGCAAAACGGTAACAGCAGTCAAAATCGCAAAGCATTTGGCAGCCCAGAAGAAAAATACGGTGCTGCTCCTCTGTGATATGACCGCACCTATGATGCCCTGCATTTGCCCTCCCTCGGAATTGGAGGTCGATAAATCCCTCGGCAGTATCTTTGCCGCTCAGCACATCTCCGTAAATCTCATCAAACACAATCTGACTACCCTAAAACGTCTGCCGCACCTGACGATGCTTGGCCTTCGCAAGAAAGAAAACGAGTACACCTATGCGCCCTGCACCAAGCAGCAGGCAGAGGAGCTCATCCGCAGCCTCCGCGAGATCGTACCCTATGTGGTCATTGATTGCTCCAGCTACATCGCAAACGACATTCTCTCCGCTGTGGCGCTGATGGAGGCGGACAGCGTTCTGCAGCTTGCCAGCTGTGACCTGAAATCGGTCGGATATCTCTCCAGCCAGCTTCCGCTTCTGGGAGAACTGAAATGGGACAAAGACAAGCAGTACCGGGTAGCATCCAACATCAAGCCCTTTCAGGCGGCAGACCGCATCGGTCAGGTGTTGGGCAGCGTAGTCTTCCGGCTGCCGTATTCGCAGGAGCTGGAGGAGCAGTATTTGGCCGGTGAGCTGCTGGCAGACCTCTCCATGAAGGACAGCCGCGCATTCCGCAAGGAGATCGACCGGATCTGTGAGGAGGTGTTCTGATTGCTTGGTGAAAGACGAAGCAACTCCCTGTTCGCCCCGGCCGCCCCCGCAGAACCGGAGAGAAAGCCGGAACAGGCAGAGGTGCATGACATCTCCTTTGAGGAGCGCACCGGAAGGTCACTTTTCGCGGAAACTGCAACTGCACCACGTGCAAGCGAACTCTTCTTTGCCCCGCAGGAGAAAGGCGTCACCTTTGCGGATGCGCTCAGTCAGGTGCAGGGCTATCTCTCGGAAACCTACGCCACCCTCATCACAGAGGATAATTCGGGTGCCAAAGAGCAGATGAAGCGCCGCATGGCACGGTATCTGCAGGAGAACCGCATTGCTGTGGATGGCATGACGGCCTCTGAACTGGTGGACGCTCTGTACACGGAAATGGCAGAGTACGGATTTTTAACCAAGTACATCTTCGCGGACGGAATTGAGGAGATCGATATCAACTCCTGGCGGGACATTGAGATCCAGTATTCGGACGGTCATACCGCCAAGCTGGAGGAGCATTTCGATTCGCCGGAACACGCCGCCAATGTCATCCGCCGTATGCTGCAGAACTCCGGCAAGGTACTGGACAATGCCAGCCCCATCATTACCTCCCGATTGGCAAAGAATATTCGTATCTCGGTCATCAAAACGCCGGTGCTGGATGAGGATGCCGGTGTTGCCGCATCCATCCGTATCGTGAATCCCAGGAATCTCAGCAAGGCGGACTTCGTGCAGAGTGGCACAGCCACAGAGGAAATGCTGGACTTTCTGTCCGCATGCCTGCGCTATGGCGTGTCTATCTGCGTGGCGGGAGCAACTTCCTCCGGCAAGACCACCGTGGCGGGCTGGCTCCTCTCTACCATCCCGGACCGCAAGCGTATCTTTACCATTGAAGATGGCTCTCGAGAACTCCAGCTCATCCGGGAGCGTGACGGGCGGGTGACGAACTCTGTCGTCCACACGCAGACCCGTGACAGCGAGAATGAGCGCCAGCGCATCGATCAGATCGCATTGCTGGATATTGCCCTGCGCTTCAATCCGGACATCATCTGCGTGGGCGAGATGCGCGGCCCAGAGGCCAACGCGGCGCAGGAAGCGGCTCGTGTGGGCATTGCGGTGCTGACCACCATCCACTCCAATTCCAGCGAGGGTACCTACCGCCGCATGGTGTCCCTCTGCAAACGCGCCGTGGACACCCCGGACGATACCCTCATGGGATATGTCACCGAGGCATACCCCATTGTGGTCTACTGCCGCCAGTTGGAGAACAAGCAGCGGCGCATCACCAACATCTCCGAATGCGAGATCCTGCCGGATGGAAGTCGCAGGCTTCACAAGCTCTATGAGTATCACATCACGGACAACCATCTGGAGGACGACCACTTCATCATTGAGGGCGAGCACCGGAAATGTGAGGAGATATCTGAAAGCCTGCGGCGCCGCTTTATTGAAAACGGGATGCCGCTTGGAGAGTTGGCACAATTCGTTCAAGGAAAGGAGGAAGATGAATGACTATGATCCAGCTGATTGCCTGCATCGGCATAATCGCAGGGCTCTTTATGGTGCTACATGTCTCGCCGCGAGAACTGAGCGACAGTCTTTTTTCCCGCTTGACCGCAGCTCCCGGCAGTATCCGTGCCGATATCAACGAAACGACCATGCGAAAAAAGGCAGGGTTCCTCCGGCGTGAGATCACCGAGGCGCAGGCGGTCTTGGCAGCCTCCGGACGGGCAGACAGGTTCCCCATGGTGTGCTTTACATCTCTGCTCTGCTTTGCATTGGGAGCCTGCATCGCCATTGCCGCAGGAAACGCTTTCCTTGTGCCGGTGCTGGCTGTTGGTTTGATGCTGACCCCGTTTTGGTATGTCAAGCTCACGGCAGGCAGCTTCAAAAAGGATGTGGCAGCAGAACTGGAAACTGCGCTGTCCGTCATTACTACGGCCTACCTGCGTACCGAGAACTTTCAGCAGGCCGTGGAGGAGAATGTCCGTTACCTGCACCCTCCGGTGCAGGAGGTGTTCCAGCGCTTTCTGATGCGCATCAAGCACATCGACCCGGATATGGACGCGGCGCTCGTTGACCTGAAAGCCGCCATCGACAATGAGGTCTGGCGGGAATGGTGCGATGCCGTAATGGCTTGTCAGACAGACCGAAGCCTGACAAGCATTCTGACGCCCATCGTCAGCAAGCTGTCGGATATGCGGGTGGTCAATGCGGAACTGGAAAATCTGGTGTTTGGCCCCCGCAAGGAGTTCATCACCATGGCAATCCTCGTGCTGATCAACATTCCGCTGGTGCGCTTCATCAATAAGGACTGGTATCATACGCTGGTAGCCACCATTCCCGGTCAAATGGTCATCGCTGTCTGCCTTGCCGCTGTGTTCGTGTCCTTCGCATTCGTCGTGAAGCTGACGCAGCCCATTGAGTATCGGAGGTGAGAGTGTGAAACTGCTGCTATTTCTGTTCGGCGCCGCCTTGGCTGCTGGAATGTATTTCGTTCTGGCGGACATGCTGAAGATCCCCAGGCTGGCAACAGAGCGTGCCCTCATCTCCGCAGGACGCAAGGAGCGCAGTCTTGTGAAATCTATGGAGACGCTCATTTTGGGATGGTCGCTGAAGCTGGCTCCGCTGATCCGCTTGGATGCCTACAAACGCAGACGGCTGGAAACGAAGCTGACTGCCGCAGGACTGGATATGACCCCCGAGGTCTTTACGGCTTACACCGTTCTGAAGCCCTGTCTCATCCTGCTGGGGATCATCCCGTGCCTCCTGATCTTGCCCATCCTGACACCATTGGTGGTAGTACTGGCGCTGCTCACTTACTTCAAGGAGAGCCGTCGGGCGGATGAACTGTGCAAGGCCAGAATGGAACTGGTGGAGGGTGAACTGCCTCGTTTCGTGGCGACCATCCATCAGGAATTGGCCGCCAGCCGGGATGTCCTGCGCATTCTGGAGAACTACAAGAAACATGCCGGTCCTGACTTTGCCCGTGAACTGGATGTGCTGACGGCGGATATGCGCTCCTCCTCTTATGAGGCGGCGCTCATCCGTTTCGAAGCCCGTATGGGTTCTGCTATCATTTCGGATATCGTCCGCGGTCTCGTCGGCATCTTGCGGGGCGATGATGGGCGGATGTACTTCCAAATGCTCTCCCACGACTTGAAAGCGCTGGAGCTGCAGCGCCTGAAAGCCAAGGCGGCGAAGATCCCGCCAAAGATCCGGGTGTTCAGCTTCCTCATGCTCATGTGCTTCATGCTGACGTACATTGTCATTATCGTCTACCAGATCATCAACTCGCTGGGTTCGCTGTTTTAAGGAGGAATGCCTATGAAGAAATTACGAAAACGGCACTCCGGCGAGGGCTATATCGATGTGTGCGTGTTGGTGGTCTGTGCCATGCTGGTGCTGGCACTGGCGGTGCGAATCCTGCCGGTATTCGTCGCCAAGCAGCAGCTTGACACCTATGCGGTGGAGCTGGTACGGGAAGCGGAGATCTCTGGCAGAGTCGGAACGGAAACCAGCCGCCGTGCCGCGGCGCTGACGGACAGCACCGGACTGGATCCCAACATCCGCTGGTCGAAAACGGGACGCATTCAGCTCAATGAGGAAGTCACCGTAACGCTGACATTGGACATGGACATCGGCCTGTTCGGCGGCTTCGGCTCATTTCCCATCACGCTGCGGTCGGAGGCCACCGGAAAGTCGGAGGTGTATTGGAAATGAGCAAGCACTGTTTCCTTCGCCGCCACCCCGGCGAGGGCACCCCAATGATCCTCGCCATCGTGCTGGTCCTGCTGATGCTTTTTTGCACGGTCGCGGAGTTCAGCCGGGTGTGGATCATCGCCCAGGGTGTCAAGGAGGCTGCCCAACAGGCGGTCATCTCCACCATCAACGACAACTATGATGATGTGTACCACGCTGTGCGGGAGGGCTATGCCGCAGGCTGGTATCCGGACGGCACAGGCCGATGGGATGAGAGCGTGAATACCGGCGATGTGTACGGTCAGCTGGCATCAACGCTTGGACTGGAGAACACCGGCAGCGGATATCAGAAAATCTCAAACGGAAACGTGGAATATACCATCTCTGGCCTGAGCGTGGAGCTGAGCAACAACGCCCTCAGTTCCGGCCAAAGCAAGGGCTATACCGCCGCAGTGGAGATCCGCTTGGAGGTACCGGTGCGATTCCTTGGGAACCTTTTGCCCGCAGCTGAAATGATGCTGCACACGGAAGCCAAATATGTGCCGGTATTCTGAAAAAGTTTCGCTTTCCCAATAGACTTACGCCGAAAGGTGTGGTATTGTCCAATCAAGAGATAAATCAGAAAAAGGAGGAAAATCAATGAACGACAAGACGAAACGGATCATCCTCATCACCGTCTGCTGCCTGCTCTGCGGTGCGGCAGTCATCGGGATCGCCGGACGCTTCGGTGGAAATACGGTGACGCCCTCCGGAACGGTATCCGGCAGTCAGCCGGACAGCAACGATCCCAATGTGAACATCAACAATAGCCAGGGAGATGTGAATGTCCCCTCGCTGACGCCGGAGCAGAGCGACCCCGGCCAGGGTGCAAACTCCAACGGCACGGAGCAGACCATCCAGGCGGACCCTGTTAAACCGGACGCTCCGGAAAAGCCGGAATCGCCCAGCGGCACGGCGACACTTCCGGATGACCACAAAGCGGAGGATGTGCCGACCTCGGAACGCAAGACGGAGGATGAACCGCACCCCACATATCCGGAGCAGCCCACCTCCAAGCCTGCGGAATCCCAGCCTGCCGCAGGAAGCACGAACTCCTCCGGTCAGGTATATGTGCCGGGCTTCGGCTATGTAGACAGCAGCGGTGATAACACGGTCATCGACGGACAGGACATCTACGAAAACGGAAATAAAATCGGTGAAATGGGCGGCGGGAACTAACAGTACTCCCAATCAGCATGGCGCAGTCAGAAATGGCTGCGCCTTTACTTTTTTCGAAGCTTTGAAAGGAGGAATCCATGAAGCGACTTCTCGCACTTTTTCTTTCCCTTGTGCTCATGCTGTGTGCGGCTGTTCCAGCTTATGCCACCGGTGACGGCAACTTCGACGGCGGTGGCGGCGGCATGGGCAGCGGCACATCCACCAACTACTGGAATCCGGGTATGGACGGTGTCCGCATTTCCGTGGTGAATGTGGACAGCCACGCTGTCGTGGGGAACACCATTGACTGGAGCAATCAGAATCCGAGCACCAACATGATCCACTTCGGAAAGGTATCCAAGCTCTCTTATAACAGTGGGCGGGCGTTGTCACCTGTCGTGGGCGGCTATGTCTGCGTCCGTCCGGCGCAGAGTCTGCCTCGCATCATTTCGACCGGCGACTATCCCGCCAGCATTGCGGCGATTCGAAGCTACTTTACAGACGAGCAAGTCATTCGGGCGATTGCCGGATATGTGGGAATAGACTTTGATACGCTTATTGCCGGCGATTACAAAATCGTTGTCGAGCCTATCGCCTACTTCGTCTACGGTGGAGCCTACTATGCCATGACGGCCACGGAAGCGGCGCTCTATGACCAAAAGGTAAACGGAAATCTTCGAAGCAAGATGGGATCGCTCACCCATAAGAATCTGCCGCTGGCCATCTTCCTTGAAGAAGCAGATCTGGGCTATCCCGCATGGTCTGGCAGCACCAACAGCAAGGTCAGCAACGATCAGATCATCTCGTCCCTCGGCATCGGAGTCGTCCGCTTCAACGGTGAGTTGGAGCCGCCCGATGTAAACGACTTCGACTATGAATACCGAGTCGATACCGATGTGATCTCCTCGGTGGAGGTGAGCGGCGGGCAGTCCGACCCGGATAATCCTGTGACTGTTCGCTTTGTGATTCAAGGCAGAACTTACACCGTCAGCAATGTCTACTATCCGGACGGCGACAGTCAATTGGTATGGGTAAAATGGCACACGCCGTCAGAGCCATGCGTCATTACGATTGCCGTCAGCGTGTCTGGCGGCGGCACGGCGCAGAGCACGATCACCTGCAACATCGTGGATTTGGACGGCAACGATCCGCCCAACCCGGTGGCGGATGACCGCAACGACCGTTTCCGTCTGGCTTCTATTCCAGAGAAAGAACAGGTAACATCCGCTTCCTGGGGCATTTGGTCACCCTGGTGGCAGGAAAATTGGGAATGGGTAGAGAACTGGGAGAAGTGCTGGCACACGGATCGCTGGGTGGATGATAACAATGTGGTTCACCGTGACCGCTGGTATCACTGGGTAGATAACGGCTGGTGGGAGGATCATGGATGGTGGGAGTTTGACTACAACGGCTACTCCGCAAGCCTGACTGCATCCATGCGCATCACGCCGGACAGCCTGTCACCCACAGCGACTGCAGCTACCATGAAAAGCGGGTACGGAATTCAGGAGAAAGTAACAGCCAGAGTAACGACCACGCAGAGCGCGGCTGTCACGGCGGCGCAGAATGCTGTGACCTATTTCCCTGAATTCGGGTACGAAGGCTTCTGGAGACTGCTGAACCGCAGCGTCAGCGGCAAGAGTACCACCTTCGCTTTCAAAAACAATCCCTACAGCACCTATGACCGCCCGACCCACTTCACACCTATCTGGTATCCGGACGGCAGCTACACGCCGTATACCTGGCTCCTGGACTGCTGGACACCCACGGGAATGCTAAGTATGAACCTGGCGGATTCCGTGCGCATCGCCGGTGACCTGTGGGAAGAATGGCATATCGCACCCTCAAAATAACAACAAGAATTGGAGGTATCTATGAGCAAAATGAAATGCAAGCGCCTTTGTGTGATGCTGACCCTGTCCCTGCTGTTGGTCTGCATGATGGGAACCACGGCCTTTGCTGCCGGCACCGGCGATGTGGCCGGAGCGGTGGAAAGCACCTGGGCCACGGCATCCACGCAGATCAAGACCGTCGTCAACAACGTGGTGTTTCCCGCCATTGACCTGATCCTTGCGGTGTTTTTCTTCGCCAAACTCGGCACAGCTTATTTTGACTACCGAAAGAGTGGCCAGTTCGAGTGGACGGCTCCCGCCATCCTGTTCGCGTGCCTCGTGTTCACGCTGACGGCACCGCTGTACATCTGGCAGATTATCGGAATCTGAGGTGTAGGCAATGACTTTTTACGAACAGGAACTCCGGAAAATTATCGGAGAGCAATATCCCGATGCCACCTATGTGGGCAGAGTCTGCTATGTGCGTCTGAGCGATATGAATCGGGCAAAGATCCAATTTGTCACTGGAAGCGTTGCCAATCAGTACAACGCCTTGCAGTTGACGATCCTGAACCGCAGCGAAGGACAGGTGGATACCCTGCGCCTTCGCTTTTCGGATCTGCTGGGGACGAAGGCGACTTCCAACCCCAACTTCCGCAATGGTGTTGACCCGCACATTTGGGATGACTATGGAAAAGTAGACTGGTATGTGTATCACCCCACCCGGCAGGACTATGAGAAGCTCTCCAACGCAGTATCGGACTATCTGGAGGTGTTCCAAGACATGAGCCAGTCCACCGACCAGCAATGGTCACAGACAATGTAAACCGAGTATGATTTAAAGGCCGTACCAGCTGTACGGCCTTTGCCATATCCCAAGCAGTTGGTACGGCTTCACCCGGAGGAGGTGAAACCGAACAATGTTTATTTGGGATTTTGTTGCCGATAAGGTTTTGGGCCAAATTGTGGACTGGTTCTACGGTCAGGTCGTAGGCTTTCTCGGCAACTTCTTCGCAGAGATGGGAAACATGGGTGTCGAGCTCTTCGAGATGTCATGGGTGCAGAGCATCGTGCTGTTCTTCTCCTATTTGGCGTGGGCGTTGTACGGAACCGGGCTGGTCGTGGCCTGCTTTGAATGCGGTATCGAGTATTCCAGCGGGCGGGGCAACATCCGCGAAACCGCGCTCAATGCCATCAAGGGCTTTATGGCCGTGAGCCTGTTTACTGTCGTTCCGGTCCGGCTCTATGAGCTTTCGGTAACGCTGCAGGGGCAACTCACCGCAGGGATCACCGGCTACGGTGCATCCATCGGAGATGTGGCAAGTGATATCATGCAGGAGTTCAGCGCCGTGGAATCGCTGACCGATTTGGCATCCGGCCCGTTCCTCGGCTTTGGCAGTATCACCAGCGGATTCATGATTCTGTTCTGCATCATCCTTATGGCGTATGCGATCATCAAGGTCTTCTTTGCCAATCTCAAGCGCGGCGGTATCCTGCTGATCCAGATTGCCGTGGGAAGTCTGTACATGTTTTCTGTGCCCCGTGGCTATACGGACGGCTTCATCCAGTGGTGCAAACAGATCATTGGATTGTGCCTGACCGCATTTTTGCAGGCGACTATCCTCATCGCTGGGCTCATGGTGTTTAAGGACCACGCACTGTTGGGTCTTGGTTTGATGCTTTCGGCTGGCGAGATTCCACGCATTGCCGGAACGTTTGGCCTGGATACGACAACAAGAGCCAACATTATGAGCGCGGTATATACGGCGCAGGCCGCTGTAAACACCACGCGCACGATCGTGCAGGCGGTGTCAAAATGAGCGGGCTCACTATGGGAAGCCTGTTTGACGGCATCGGTGGTTTTCCTCTGGCTGCCATTCGCAGCGGCATTACGCCGGTGTGGGCTTCGGAGATTGAAGCCTTTCCCATTGAGGTCACGAAGCAGCGCTTCCCAAGCATGATCCATGTGGGTGACATCACAAAGCTCAACGGTGCAGAACTGCCGCCCGTAGATATCATCTGCGGCGGCAGCCCGTGCCAGGATTTATCCGTGGCTGGAGCGAGAGCCGGATTATCCGGCGCCCGCTCCGGTTTGTTTATGGAGCAGGTTCGACTGGTAAAGGAGATGAGAAATGCAGACGAACAAAGAGGCCGAGCAGGTCACGCTGTCCGACCTCGGTATATGCTGTGGGAAAATGTTCCAGGAGCCTTCTCCAGCGGAACTCCCAAAGGCGAGGACTTCCGTATCGTCCTCGAAGAGATCGTCCGAGTTAAGTGCGGTTCCGTTTATGTCCCTGGACCTTACCCCTGGCCATGGCAATCTGCTGGGCGAATCCTACTGGGAACTGATTTCTCCCTGGCTTGGCGGTGCCTGGATGCTCAATACTGGGGTGTCGCCCAACGACGCAAGAGGATCTTCCTTGTCGCAGATTTTGCAGGACGCACCGCCGATAAAATACTATTTATCCCCGAAAGCATGTTTGGGGATCCTACGCCGAGCTTCTGAACGCGGGAAAGCACTGCCGCCGAAGCTGGAACGGGCTTTGAAGATCCAAGCCGGGTTGATGTGCCCGGACGGGCAACCTACGGATTTGAATGCCTTCCATATCAATCAGCGGGACGAGGGTATCGACCTGCACGGTGTGTCCGGTGCCTTGATGGCAACCACCAATATGCAGATGCAGACCTTCGTGACGCAGCCGGATGACACCGTCGAGGGCTTTGACGGTTACAATGGTGACCTGACCGGCGATGTTGCCGCCACGCTCGGCGCGAACTGCGGGATGTCCACCGGCAGAAACGGTGTCATGGCCTTTGCTACCAACCAAAGGGACGAGGTTCGTGACTTACATGATGTTGCGGGTGCTTTGAATGCGCAACCGGGAATGAAACAGCAGACCTTTGTAGCCGCCGCATTCTCGGCAGGAGCCGGTGCCTCTGCTGGGAGCATTGGGTATGGCGAGGAACTGGCACCTACGCTGAAGGGCTCTGCCAGCGGAAACTGTATGCCATCCGTCCTGTGTCTGAATGACCAGGGCGGAAGCGTTATGGAGTGCTCTGAGGATGTGTCCGGTACCCTGCGGGCGCAGGAGCATGGACACCAACCGCTCGTCTATGAAAACCATGGCATTGATGCCCGCTACACTGGTCCTCATCAGGTGGTGCCTACCATGTCCGCAAGATACGGAACCGGCGGCAACAATGTGCCGCTCGTAGAGCAGGAAGAAACCTTCTGCATCACGGGAAATGCCATTGACCGACAGCCGCAGAACGGCGGCAATGGGATCGGGTATCAGCGGGACATTGCATATACACTGACGGCCACCGATCATCATGCGGTCTACAGTCGCCAGCGTGTGGATGATTTCCGTGAGAATGGTGTGGTCAGCACGCAGAGCGCCCGCCAGCACAAGGACGCCACCGATCTCGTTTGCCAAAAGGCAGAAGCCTATGCCTATCTCATTCGACGCCTGACTCCGTTGGAGTGTGAGCGTCTGCAGGGCTTTCCGGATGGCTGGACGGACATCCCTGATGCTTCGGACAGCGCCCGATATAAAGCGCTGGGCAACAGTGTGGCGATACCCTGTGTGGAGTTCATTATGGGGCGGATCGCCGCAGCCCTTCGGGCGGTATAGCTACCTTGGTGGTTTTGCTTCCGTTTCACATAGCTTCTTCGTTGAGTTTGGTGAATAGCTTTTCATGACTTCTTCCGGTATGCTTTGCTTGCAAAATCGAGGAAAGGAGCAGACCGATGGAGGGCAAAAAGAACCTCTGTGCCATGATCCCGGCAGAGCTTCACGCAAGAATCATGGCAGAGAAAGAAGAAATGAAGCTGGGTACACTGGCGGAATATGTGGAGCGCATCTTCGCAGAACACTTTGAAGGAGGAAACGATATGCAGACAGAACGGACCCTTGCGGTGAAGATCTCCGCGGAACTCTTCGACCGTCTGAAAGAGTATCTGGAAAAGAATCACCTGAAGCAGAAGGACTTCATCACGCAACTGCTCCAGCAGGCGCTGGACAGCGCAGAAGAATAATCAAATCACTGGATGGTCGCAGGGAAACCTGCGGCCATCTCTATTCTCCGGAGGTGAGAGCAATTTATATTTACCCTGATAATTTGACCGCAAAGGCCATGCTGTGGCTTTGGGAGCTGCGGGACATCGGCATCATCGGCGTGGGGCTTCTTATCTCTGTTCTGGCGCTGACCCAGACAGGCATCGCCCTGCCACTGGTGCTGACGGCTGTTTACGCTTTCCTCAGCATTCGATTCGACGGAACCAGCATATTGGATTTCCTCAAATATGCCGCCGCGTTCCTGATTACAAAGCAGCAATTCTATGATTGGAGGTTGGAGTCGTGAGTAAAAAGCAGAAAAAGGACAAAGCCGCCTGCTCCACACGGCAGCTCATGGGCATTGAGGAGATCAAGGACTACTGCATTGCCACCCGTATGGGCAATCTCGTGTTCTTCATCATCAAGCCCACTAACATCTCCGTCCTGCCGGATTCCAGCATCAGCGCCCGCATCTATGCGCTGCTGAATGTCGTAAAGGGACAGGCGGAGATCGAGATGCTGGCGCTCAATTCCAAGGAATCCTTTGAGCGCAATAAGGACTTCTATCGGGAGCGTCTGAGCCAGGAGGAACTGCCAGCGGTCCGCAGACTGCTGGAACAGGACAGCAAGCACCTGGACCGCATTCAAGTGCTCATGGCGTCCAGCCGTGAGTTCTATATTATCATCCGTCTGTGCGGCGAACAGGAGTCCGATGTGTTCTCCTACCTTTCCCGCATCGAGCAGAACATCAACGACAACGGCTTCACGACCCGCCGAGCCACCGAGCAGGATCTCAAAAAGATGCTGGGTGTTTACTTTGAGCAGAACGTGACAACAGAAAAGTTCGAGGACTTCGACGGTGACCGCTGGGTTATTGTCGGTGAGTAAAGGAGGGATTCATTTGGCAAAGAAAACGAAAAAAGCAGCGCCGCAGAGCCGGGAGACTGCAGGCATCAAATCCTTCCTGGATATGATTGCACCTTCCGTGGTCAAGTTCGAACCGGATCACTTCATCTGCGGCAACACCTTTCGCTGCGTGTGGGCGCTGCGGGAGTATCCCACGCAGACCGATGAGCAGGCTATTCTCCGACATCTGGGCGAAAAGGATGGGATCACGCTGCGTATCTACACCCGACAGGTAACACCTGCCGAGGAAAAGCGCATCATCCAGAATGCTGCCAACAAAAACCGCATGGGCAGCTCCAACACCAACGACCTGCAGCAGACGATCACGGCGGAAAGCAATCTGCAGGATGTGGCGTCGTTGGTAGCTTCCATGCACCGCAACCGAGAGCCGCTGCTCCACTGCGCCGTCTATATCGAGCTGACCGCTTCGGATTATAACACACTCAAGCTGCTCCAGACCGATGTGCTGACGGAACTGGTACGGAGTAAGCTCAATGTGGACAGGCTCCTGCTCCGTCAGCAGCAGGGCTTCTGCTGTGCCAGCCCCGTGGGATACAACGCCTTCGGCCAGCAGTTCGAGCGTGTCCTCCCGGCAAGCTCTGTGGCGAATCTCTATCCCTTCAACTACAGCGGTAAAACGGACGCAAAGGGCTTCTATGTTGGGCGGGACAAGTACGGCAGCAACATCCTCGTGGACTTCGATCAGCGCGATGAGGACAAGACCTCCGCCAACATCCTCATTCTCGGTAACTCAGGACAGGGCAAATCCTATTTGATGAAGCTCCTGATCCTCAACCTGCTGGAGTCCGGAAAATCCGTTATCACGCTGGATGCCGAGCATGAGCAGCAGGAAATGTGCGAGGCCGTGGGCGGCTGCTTTGCCGACCTTATGGCGGGAAAGTACATCATCAATGTGCTGGAGCCGAAATGCTGGGATGATGGCGGTGACCCGGACGATACGGCAGCGCCGGAAGCCTTCCGCAAAAGCACTTTGCTGGCGCAGCATGTATCCTTTCTCAAGGACTTCTTCCGGGCCTATAAGGATTTCAGTGATGCCCATATCGACACCATTGAGATCATGGTATCCAAGCTCTACGCGAAATGGGGCATCACAGAGCGAACCAACTTCCGCCGTATGCGACCGGAGGACTACCCAATCCTCTCCGACCTCTATGACCTGATCGAAGAAGAATTCAAACGCTACGATCCCAACGCCCATCTGCTCTATACGGAGAAGCTCCTGCAGGAAGTCCTGCTGGGACTGCACTCTATGTGCAAGGGTGCGGACGCACAGTTCTTCAATGGGCACACCAACATCACCTCCAGCCGCTTCCTTGTTTTTGGCGTCAAGGGAATGCTGAGTGCCGCTAAAAATGTTCGCAACGCCATGCTGTTCAATGTGCTGTCCTTCATGTCGGACAAGCTTCTGACGGTGGGCAATACCGTGGCAGCGCTGGACGAGCTGTATATCTGGCTGTCCAATCCCACAGCCATTGAGTACATCCGCAACTGCCTCAAGCGCGTGCGCAAAAAGGAATCTGCCATGCTGCTGGCTTCGCAGAATCTGGAGGACTTTGATCAGGAAGGCATCCGCGAGATGACAAAACCGCTGTTTTCCATCCCGCCCCACCAGTTCCTGTTCAACGCGGGATCCATTGATAAACGCAGTTACATGGAAATGCTCCAGTTGGATGAAGCGGAATACAATCTCATCAAGTTCCCACAGCGCGGTGTCTGCCTGTACAAGTGCGGCAACGAGCGCTACCTGTTGGAGGTACACGCCCCTTCACACAAGGAAAAGCTGTTTGGCACGGCGGGTGGTCGCTGATGGCAGTATCTGCAGGCATGATCGCAAAAGCCGCGGCGACAGTGCTCTCTAACGAAAAGCTGCGCAAAGGCGTGGGATGGACGCTGGTCGCAATTCTCTCGCCAATCATTGTACTCATCGCACTCCTGTGCTCCATTGGATCCGGAGGTGCGGATCACAACAACCAGGCGGTAGCTGCGTCCTTCTATGGTGTGAGCTACTCGACAGAAGTACCCGCAGAATTCCGGCATCATATTGAGGAGATGCGTACCGCTTTTTCTCTTCTGGATTCGGCAGTGGCTTCCGTCAATGGGCAAACGGAAAGCGGAAACGGCCTTGACCCGATTCGGATCAAGGCCGTTTTTTATGCCCTCTGCTTTGGCGAAGATGCACCATCCGCACGGGCGGCGAACCGCTTCGTAGAATGCTTCTACACTTGGGAAACCCGTACCCGCACGGTAGACATCGAGAACGACGATGGCACGGTCACCAGCACGGAAGAAGAATACACCGTTGCAGTTCCAGTCTCGCTATATCAAGCGTATGCCAATTTGGAAGCAGAGCTTGGCAGGACGATCACAGAGGACGACAAGAGCAATATCAATCACATCTATTCTATGATCGCCGGTGCGGCAGGCGGTGGGAATTACAGCGGTGAGTTCCTTCGCGGAGATGGAAGCAGTATCGACTTGGACATCTCAGCTTTCACCGACCCCAACAGCAAAAATGCTGCTGACCTTGTGACCTACGCCATCCACGCATGGGAATCCGGTTGGGGCTATGTCTGGGGGACCTATGGCGATGTGCTGACCGAATCGCTCTTTGCCTACAAGCTGGAACAGTATCCTGACGGTGTCGGCAGCTACGAAGATTTTATCCGTGCCAACTGGCTGGGCGGCAGGACTACCGACTGCGTGGGACTCATCAAGGGATACGGATGGTTGTCCCCGGAAACGATGACCATTGACTATGGTACCCACGGGATGCCGGATATCGGTGCCAACCAGATGTACTACAGCGCCACAGAGTCCGGCACCATCGATACCATGCCGGATATTCCCGGCCTTGCCGTTTGGCATGACGGGCACATCGGCGTTTACATTGGCGGCGGTCAGGTCATCGAGGCTATGGGTACCAAGTACGGTGTGGTGAAAACAGAACTGGCGAACCGTGGTTGGACGCACTGGCTGAAAATTCCGTATATCAATTATGACTGAGGAGGTACAGTATGAAGAAAGTAAATATTACACTCACCTTTGACGATGACAAGCTGGATGCACTGGAGTTTTCTCTCCGCAAGGAACACTCCTCCGTGCAGGCCCGCATGGACGATGCGCTCAAGCAGCTCTATGAGCAGACGGTGCCGGAAGCTGTGCGGGAGTATCTGGACAGCAAGGCTGTCCCTGCTCCCAAGCCTAAGCGCACTGCCAAATCTGCCGTACCCAAAACGCCGAGTAGTGAGCCGAAGCCCATGGCGGTCACGGTGAAGGAGGGCAACTGATATGGCACAGCAGGAAGAAATCGTTCTATGGATCGACCAGCGTTGGAAAAATGCTATCGAGAAGCATCTCAGGGACGAAACCTTGCAGGAGCATCTGGAGAATGTACTGGACGAGCTGTGCAATCAGCTTCCGGAGCGGGAGTATGCGCGCATCAGCCGTGCGATCCAATCGGAAGCTGCTGCACAGCGTGCGGAGGAAGAAGCGGCCCGCACTTATGCCGCCTACCATGTAACGGAGCGTGGTCAGGAATGGTACTTCAAGACCTCGCCCGGCAAGGAACTGTTGGCGGTCGGGAAAAAGCTGCGCGGTTATATTACGAAAGACAATGGCGTGGCGCCGGGCAAATTCATCGGAATGTTTTTCGGCGGGCAGCCCATCACAGCAAAAGAGTTTGATGCCCTGACAGCCCTTCGCATGGAGAACACTGGAAAGGTGCGCGGCGTATTCGATGTGAACTTCGACAAGCGTGAGTTCTCCGCTGTTCACATTATGGATGGCTGGCAGACCTGGGCAATGCGTGATGTATCGGTGGCGGTCTATCATGCCACCCGGTCGCAGTTCGCATCGGGCGATGATAAGTGGCGCAAGCTGTTGAATCATCTGAAAGGCAAAGAAATCACCTCGGCAGGTCATCTCTCCGCACAGAACTTTTCTTGCGGTGAGGAGATCATCGAATCAGACGGCAAGCTCAACTTTTATCTGCAGGCGGACTTCGATGTGGATGCCGCCTTCGGGACATTTGTCTGCACCGATCAGAACGATGACTGGCTCAACATCTACGCTAACTATGATGTGGAGCAGGATTGTCTGTGCGACACACTGGAACTGAACCTCTGCAAGGGAGACGGTTCGGAAGAAAGCTGGAGTTACCCGCTCAATGCTGCTGAACAGGAAGTCCTGCTCAGCAAGATGGAGGCGTTCTGTCAGCAGCAAACCGGCATGAGCCTGCACGAATACGCCCAGCAGCTTCGTGAAAGTGAATCGCAGGCTCCTGGGATGCAGATGTAACCGCCGTGTCCGCCCCTGTGGGGCGCTGTGTGCGCTTTTTACAGGCAGCCCGAGCAAGTACCCCACTGCGGGGATTTGAGCGGGTGTTGAACCGCTTTGTGGGGAGACTGGCATCCGACGAAAGAAAAGCAGGAGAAAGCCCTGACGCTTTTAAGCATCAGGGCACTCACAACATCCCGCAGTGCGGGCTGTTTTCGAGTTTTTTCAGTGACGTCTTTTTCTCCATTGGAATCAAGCGTTGACGCTTTTATTTGAGATTTGCTCAAAAAAACCAGTGTTTTCAGTGGATTTGAGCGACGTCAAGCAGTATGGAGGGACAAAATGAGCAATAAGAACAAACACACTATTTGGTTGCCAGACAGCACGTGGCAAAAGGTCGAGGATTATTATCGCACAGATAACTGTGCTGCCAAAAATGAGTTTATCAAAAAAGCAATTGAGTTTTATGTTGGATCCTTACACACGAAAAACGCCAATGCGTTTCTGCCTGAAGTACTCTCCACGACGCTGACCGGAACGCTGGACGGTTTTGCGAGCCGCATCAGTTCTCTGCTTTTCAAGCAGGGCGTGGACATCAACCTGATGGCACAGATCATCGCCTACGATACCGACATCGACGAAGGAACATATGAGCGCCTGCGCGGCAGGGCTATCCGAGATATGAAGCGGACCAATGGCCGCATCTCCTTCAAGGATGCGATGGACTTTCAGAAGTCTGTGTAAGCGATGGCGAAGCTCGTACAGAAAAGCGGCTATATCAAATCTGGGAAAGCCAGCGGGTACATGCGCTACATCGCTACCCGTGAAGGCGTGGAGAAGCTGGCTGGAAACGGTGCGGTCACAAAAGGTCAGCGAGAGCTTATTCAAAAACTGCTCACGGACTTTCCGGATGCGGTGGAACTGTTTGAGTACGAGGACTACTGCAAAACGCCCACGCTTGGTACGGCCTCCGCATTTATTAGTATGGCACTGGATGCTAACTTTCACGAAATGGATTCAGAGAGCGGATATATGCAGTACATTGCTACCCGTCCCCGCGTGCAGAAGCGAGGTGCTCATGGCCTGTTCAGTTCTGCCACTGCCGTAGATCTCACTTCGGCAATGTCAGAGCTGGAAGCGCATGAAGGAAATGTGTGGACCATCATCTACTCTCTGCGCCGTGAGGATGCTGCTCGTTTGGAATACAACAACGCCGATGCGTGGCGCGCGCTCCTCATGGAGAACGCGCCGACGCTGGCGAAGTCGATGAAGATATCGCTCGATAACTTCCACTGGTGCGCCGCTTTCCATGATGAGGGACATCACCCGCACATCCACATGATGGTCTGGTCCGATGATCCCAAGGAAGGCTTCCTGACCAAGGACGGGATAGCGGCGATGCGTTCCAAGCTGACCAATGCTATCTTCCGGGATGAGATGCAGCAAATCTATGAGCGCAAGGATGTGGCCTACTCAGACTTGGTGGAGGCAGCACAGAATGCCATGCGGGAAATGATCAGCCGGATGCAGCACCAGATCTGCGACAGCCCGATCATCGAGGACAACATGCGACAGCTTGTGCAGGCACTGGAAACGACTACTGGAAAGAAACAGTATGGCTATCTCAAAAAGCCGCTGAAGCAGCTTGTTGATACCATCGGGGATGCGCTGGCGGAGCTGCCGGAGGTCTCTGAGTGCTATGAGGTGTGGAATCAGATCCACGAGGAACTGAACGAGTGTTACGGTCACAGCACCCCGTGGGAGCGACTCCCGCTATCCCAACGCAAGGAGTTTCGCAAAATCAAGAACGACATCATCCGGGAGGCCGAGAACATTCGCCTCGGCCTCCCAACCTTTGAGGATGAAAGGATGCAGGATGAGCCGGAGCCGGAAAGTCAGAAGGAGGAGCATCAGTCCTACAGCGTGTACGAGCAGGCGCAGCGATACCGTACTGCAAAGGCCGTTCTGCAGGACATCTATGCGCTGGATGCGGAACATGCAGACGCAGTCAAAGCGCTGGAACGGCTCTGGGAGGAAGGATATACCGTTGCGGCACATCAGCTTGGTAAGTTCTATCGAGATGATCTCTCCACCTTGCGTGACCACGAAAAAGCAGAGCAGTGGTTTCGCCACTCTGCAGAAGCCGGTAATGATTTCTCGGAGTACGCCCTCGGAAAGCTGCTCCTCACTCAGAAGCGTACAGTAGAAGCGATGGGATGGCTGAGCAAGGCCGCAGACCATGGCAACCAGTTTGCACGGTATCGGCTCGGAAAGATTTATCTTGCCGACGAGTCCGTGCCGAAGGATGTGGCAAAGGCTCTTGTGTATCTGACAGCTTCCGCTGATCAGGAAAATCAATTTGCACAGTACACCTTGGGCAAGCTGTATCTCTTGGGCCGGGATGTCCCTCTGGATCGTGAGCAGGCCAGAGAATGGCTGATTCGAGCTGCGGCACAGGGCAATGAGTATGCACGATTTTTTCTCGACCGCTTTGACCAGTTCCGGGATCCGTCTGTCATGCTGGCGGCAACCAAGCTGCTCCATCACATGAGCAGAATATTTCAAAGCAATTCTGTTCCGCCAAGCAACCCAGCGGGGATCCGTATCGACTCCAAACGCCGCAGACGGCTTATGGAGAAACGTATGGCTATGGGTCACAGGGCGGATGATCACGAGGAGCAGACGCAGTATCAGCAGAGTATGTAAAAAAGGAGAACTCCATGTCAAGCTATATTCATTTCACCGAAGAACAGAAACAGCGCGCCGCCGCAGTGAATCTGGAGGAGTTCCTGCGCTGCCGTGGTGAAAAGCTGCTTTCCTCCGGCAGAGAAAAACGTCTTGCCAGTGACCACAGCGTGACCGTCCGAGGCAACGAATGGTATGACCATGCGGAGGAGCGAGGCGGACATGCCGTCAGCTTTGTGCAGCGGTTCTACGGCCTTAGCTACCCGGACGCAGTGACAATGCTGCTGGGCGGTGAACTGGGGACGGCGTATCCTTCTGCCGGGGAACGTACAGAGGAACCTGTGAAGCCATTTGCACTGCCGCCCGCCAACAAAGATATGCGCAGAGTGTTTGCGTATCTCATCAAGCATCGCGGCATCGCAAGAGATGTGGTGGCGCACTTTGCCAAGGCTGGGCTTCTGTATGAGGATGCCGAATATCACAACGCCGTGTTTGTTGGTACGGATACAGATGGTGTTCCCCGCCACGCCCATAAGCGCAGCGCCAACAGCTACGGAAAAGCCTTCCGTCTGAATGTGGAGGGCAGCGACCTGCGATACAGCTTCCATCATGTCGGCACAGACAGAAGTCTGTATGTGTTTGAAGCACCCATCGATATGCTGTCCTTCATCACCCTTTATCCGGAGAACTGGCAGCGGCATAGCTATGTGACCTGCTGCGGCACATCCATTCAGCCGGTAGTTCAGATATTGGAGCAAGCGCCGCAGCTCGATACCGTTCTGCTCTGTCTCGATAACGATGAAGCTGGTCATCAGGCCAGCCGCCGGATGCAGAATCAGTTAGAGGTGCGCTATTCCGTGGAGCGCCTGATCCCGGAGAACAAAGACTGGAATGACGACCTGACCCTGAGCGCCGAAAACGCTCAGGGCTTTTCTATGAATGAAATGAGGTGAAATGTTGAACGCAAGTATCTGGATTCTGATCGCGGCGGGAGCGGCGATGTTCCTTGTCATCGGCGGGCTGTCCATGATGTCCCATCACTATACCCTTGGCAATATCAAATCCCGCACTGTGGGCGATGGGCAGCATGGTACAGCCCGATGGGCCACCGACAAGGAAATCAAGCAGACCTATGCCCATGTGCCCTTCAAAGTCAGAGAGTGGCGCAGAGGACAGAATCTCCCCACGGAGCAGGGATTGATCCTCGGTTGCAAGGGGCAACCGCAGGAACTCACCGCACTGGTGGATAGCGATGACATTCACTGCCTTATGATCGGCGCCAGCGGTATTGGCAAAACCGCATTCTTCCTGTATCCCAATCTGGAATACGCCTGCGCCTCCGGTATGAGCTGGCTGGCGTTGGACAGCAAGGGTGACCTGGCTCGAAATTACGGTACGATTGCAAAGAACTGCTACGGCTACAATGTGTCCGTCATCGACCTGCGCAATCCTACTCGTTCAGATGGCAATAATCTGCTGACACTGGTCAACCGCTACATGGATATCGCACGAGAGGATCCCAAGAACCTGGCGGCTCGAGCCAAGGCGGAGAAATACGCCAAGATCCTTGCCAAAACCATTGTCAACCCCGATGGCGATGACAGCAATCGCGGACAGAACGCCTTTTTCTATGATGCGGCGGAGGGACTGCTCACCTCGGTCATCCTGATGCTGGCGGAGTTTCTTCCGCCGGATGAGGAGCATCCCCAGGAACGCCGGCATATCGTTTCCGTTTTCAAGTTAGTGCAGGATCTGTTGGAACCCAGTAAGGTAAAGGGCAAGAGTCACTTTCAGCTTCTGATGGGTAAGCTGCCACCTGACCACAAAGCCAGATGGTTTGCGGGCGCTGCACTCAATAGCGCGGAACAGGCCATGGCTTCTGTCATGTCTACTGTGCTTTCTCGTCTCAATGCGTTTCTGGACTCGGAGCTGGAACAGGTGCTCTGCTTTGACAGCGCCATTGACGCGGAAAAGTTCGGCTCTGAAAAGTCTGCCATCTTCCTCATTCTTCCGGAGGAGGACACCACGAAAAACTTCATGGCGGGCTTGATGATCCAGAATCTGAGTCGAGAGCTGTTCGCCGTAGCGGATGAAAACGGTGGCAAGCTGCAAAACCGCGTGGTGCTGTTTTGCGATGAGTTTGGTACCATGCCGCCCTTCGATGTCCTTCCGCTGTTCTCCGCAGGCCGTTCCCGCCGCCTGACGCTGGTGCCAATCATTCAGTCCTTAGCGCAGCTTGAAAAGAACTACGGAAAAGAAGGAAGCGAAATTATTCAGGACAACTGCCAGGATACCATCTTCGGCGGCTTTGCACCTAACAGTCAGACGGCGGAGGTGCTGTCGAAGGCACTCGGAAACCGTACCGTTTTATCTGGGTCTGTAAGCCGCGGGAAGAACGATCCCAGCCAAAGTCTGCAGATGATGGAGCGTCCGCTGCTGACGGCTGATGAGTTGAAGGCGATTCCAAAGGGGAATTTTATTGTCCAGAAAACGGGGCGGTATCCCATGCGTACCCGCCTGCGGCTTTTCCTGGAATGGGGTATCACCTTCGAGGAGCCTTATATCGTGCCGGAGCGGGCAGATCGTGTAGTAGCCTATGCCAACCGTGAAGATCTGGAGCGTAACCTCCCGCAGTCAAATAAGGCGGAAAATGCGGATATGCGTGGAGCCTATGCCGTTTCCGGACGCGGCGGCATTGCCCATGAGCCTGCTGTAGATAAGCCTCGGCGCAGGGGCGGAAAGCAGATGAAAACCTATGGTGAGGAGGATCTATGAGTTACTTTGGAACAATTTATGCCGACACCGAGCTGCCCTCCAGAGCGAGGGCAGTTTATATGTATCTGCGTGACCGCGCAGACAGCGAGGGAAAATGCTGGCCAGGAATCAAGACGATTGCGTCCGACATGCGATTGTCACGCTCCACGGTCAAACGGGCATTGACGGATCTGGAGCAGCATGGATACCTGCAAAAGATCCCACGCTACCGTGACAATGGGAGCAGCACATCCAACCTGTATTCCATGCAGTAAGGCCGTAAAAAAAGCGCAGTCCTCCGCCAAGGGAGGACTGCGCCCATTTGCTGAACCCAGGGGAGGTTCATGATGGACCTCCCAGAAGGACCCACTCTATCGGAGATTTAATACAGAGAAAGAACAGTAGTTGGGTTACTTCTCAGAATCCGTAAGCTCGTTGATTTGCGCAGAGAAAAGTGATGTGTTGAGAAGATCAGATGGTGTGATCATCAATGCATCTGCAAGATTGAATAGTGTCTCCAAGGAAAAGCTTCTGATCATGTTAGGCGCTTCAATGGCGCTTAGATGAGAGCGGCTCATATTGGCCTTCTCTGCCAGTTGATCCTGAGACATGCCACGCAATTTGCGCAGAGTTGAAATTGCGATACCAAGTTGAATAAAACGATCTCTGTTCTTAAAGCTGACGCCTTCCTTGCTCATAAAAATGCCGCCCCTTTCTGGATAAAATTATAGCTTGCCCGGCATTTTTTATCCGCTCTATAAAAAGAGCTATTGACTTATTTATAGAGCATTGTATAATTAAAAAGAGCAGAACAGCGATTTATAAAGCGAGACGAGATAGCGATTGAAGGCGTTATTGAATCACCGCACTGGAAAAACAAAAGGAGATTTCCGCGATGCGAAAATCTCCTAAGTCACAACAAATTACCGTGTTATTTTCGTGGAGTTTGCCACTCTGCTACAAAAGCAAAGAAAAAGCCCCGCACAGCAAGGCTTTTTCTGATTCGATATCATCTGATAACACTGATTCTTGACTGCGCAGAGATTACATCCCTGCAGCATTCAGCTTTTGCATATTGTCCCTTTTCAATTCCAGCGAAGAATGCACGTATCGGTCCAGCGTGATTGTGACAGAGGCATGGCCCAGGATTTCGGACAACGATTTGATCTCAAAGCCGACCTCAACGGCACGTGTCGCAAATGTGTGGCGAAGTGTATGAAAATGCACCCCCTCCAGGCCACATGCCTGCGTGTACTTTTCCAATCGATACTGCAATACCCGTGGCTCCATGAATGCGTCCGTTCCGGTCAAAACATATGCGGCTGAACTTTGCGGCTTCATGTGCCTGCAAAGCCCAGCCGCGTATTCCGTCATAGGGATCGTTCGCACGGAGGTATCGCTTTTGGGTGGACCGATTACGATTCTCGTTCGAGCATTCTGTGATGCGCTGGTGTCACGCAGCCGTTGCAGCGACTCTACAATTTTGATTGCTTTATCTCTTGTAGAAACGTATTCCCAACGCAACGCACAGAGTTCACCGATTCGGATGCCAGTACACAACGCCAGCAAGATACCAAATCTGCATGGATCCAAATCCTTTTGCAGGTAGGAAATGAAGCACGCCTGTTCCTCTCTGGACAAAACACGCATTTCCCTTTTTCCTATCTTCGGATAGTTGATCTCCACCACGGGAAAGCCTCCTGTGACCTTCGAAGCCGTGAACTTTAATATCCCGTGCAGCACGACCCGAATATCATGTACGGTCTTTGGTGCCAGCTCATCTTCAAACTGCAATTCTCTGATGAAATCGTCCATCAGTTCCGTAGTAAATCCCAAAGGGCAGCAATCACCAAGCTTGGGAATGATGTGCTTTTCAACTACTGTGCTATACTTGATATATGTTGATTCTTTCACCTTGCTTTTCTTTGCGTGAAGCCACCCCATACAATAGGCGGAAAACAGATTTGGAGTCCTGGATGTTGGCAAGGGATTTCCGCTTGCTAACGCCGCTTTGCACTTTTCTGCTTTCTCTTTGGCCTCACGGTATGTTTTTCCATAGCAGTATCCATACTTGATTTTTCCAGATAGCTCGCGCCCTTTGCTATAGCGAGCTTCCCAGCGACCATCCCGCCGTCTGAAGATATTCTCACCCTTTGCCATTTCGTAATTCCTCCTTGTGCAGTGATCATATTGGGTGTGGATCTTATTTTAAATCCATCCAGACTGCCGGTTTGACTGCGCTAAACTTTCAAATCAAGGTATTTCTTCGACAAATATTGCCGTGCGCTGATAAAATCACACTTTTTTCTTCCATTTCGCCGCTGAGGCAATTGCATTTCAATGTGCAATATGCTATAATACGGAAGAAAAAATGGGGTTTAGCTTTCCCGTGGAGTGGCAAACTCCATGAAATTTCCGATTGTGGATTAGCAAATCATTCGCAGTAATAAAAATAATTTGCTTTTTTCTTGGACACAACATAGTGGGCACTCACTCAGTAATAACATCATGTACCATAAATGAGGTAATCGAATGAAGAGGGAACGGAATGCAAAGCAAGCTTTTATTGAGGGGACAGTTCGTGTTGTGGCCAGGGATGGATTAGACAAAACGACAACGAAAGCAATCGCAACAGAAGCTGGCCTGAGCGAAGCATATATCTATCGCTGCTTTGAGAGCAAAGAGGCACTGCTGTGTGCCGCCTTCCACATGGAAGATGTCGCTTTCGCATATTTTCTCAAGCAAAACCTCGTGGGTATGCATATACAGAATGCTCCATGGAAGGACAGAGCGTTTCAACTGTGGTCAGCAAGCTGGAGGTTCATTCTTGGAAGGAAGGACGACTGCCTCTTTTACCTTCGATACTACTATTCTGCGAATTGCCGCACTTATGCATACGAGGAGCATCTCCAATGTTTTCAGGAGCTATTTGCAGCGGTGGAACAAACTTTCAAACCGGAAGCCAATGTCAACATGCTACTTCATCAGGTTTTTGACACGATGCTGTCTTTTGCCGCAAGAGTGCTTGGCGGTGAAATGCCGGATGATGATGCGACCACACAGTGGGCATTCGAACAGATATACAGCTTTGTTGTACCTAACGTTCGTGAAGAGCTTTTGATCCCATCTGGCTCAACACCGGTCTGACGGTGCAGCTACTTAGAGATTAAGAGTGTAGGGATGTGGGATATATGGCGTCAACAGCGACCGGCTATTTGGCAGAGAAAAGCTCTGCCGATGTGATCATTCAGATAGCAAAGCCTGTACTGCGGCAGAAGAAGCTGTTTCTGGTAACGAAGCGTGTTTTTGACATAGTATGCTCTTTTTTGGGCCTGCTGATTTTGGCAATCCCGATGATGATCATTGCACTGATTATCACCATAGACTCGCCAGGCGCTCCGATTTTTAAGCAGGAGCGGCTCGGCATCAATGGGAAGCCGTTTATGATCTATAAATTCAGATCCATGCGCCTTGATGCGGAGGAAAACGGCCCCCAGTGGGCGGATGAACAGGATCCAAGATGCACGCACTTTGGCCAAATCCTTCGGCGCACACGGCTGGACGAGCATCCCCAGCTCTATAACATCCTGCGAGGCGACATGAGCTTCGTCGGCCCGCGGCCGGAGCGTGCTTATTTCTACCGAGAATTTGAGAAATATATTCCAGGCTTCTCCAACCGCCTGATAGTCACGCCGGGGCTGACCGGGTATGCACAGGTAAACGGCGGATACTCACTGAAGCCGGAAGAAAAGATCATCTACGATATGGAATACATTGAACGCCAATCCATTGCCCTTGACCTTAGATGCCTCTTAAAGACTGTACATATCGTTTTCTCTCATGAGGGTGCCAGGTGATATTTGCGCGTTAGGGTTCTTAAACCGGAATTAGAAACAAGTAAGAGAGCGTGAAAAAATGAAACGTGACATCCTTTTCCTCTGCCAGTTTTTCTATCCAGAATATAACTCCTCCGCAACACTCCCTTTTGATACTGCCAGATATTTGGCGCAGAGTGGATACTCCGTTGGTGCCTTGTGCGGCTACCCACGGGAATATAACGCCAGCGGTAAGGTTCCAGTTAGAGAAACGAAGAATGGCGTTTCAATTCGTCGGCTTCACTATATGCAGCTCAGCCGACACAGTAAACTCGGAAGACTGATTAACTATTTTTCTTTTACACTCTCGGTCTTGCTCCATATTTTCGAAATTAAGGACTACCAAGCGGTCATTGTCTATTCGAATCCACCGGTGCTTCCCATCGCTGCAATTTTGGCCAATAGACTCTTTAAAACGAAAATTATTTTCGTGTCCTACGATGTTTATCCGGAAGTCGCTTATGCCTCGGGTAGTCTGAGAGAAGGCAGCACCGTTTCAAGCGTGATGCGGCGAATAAACAGAAGCCTCTTCCAACGCGCTGAATCCGTCGTTGCTTTGACCGATGAGATGCGGGAATACCTTCTTGACCATCGCCCTGAGCTTTCTGCGGATCGTGTTTTCACCATTTCCAATTGGGCGCATGAAGCAGCAGCTGGCAGTAAGCCCGCAGCACGAGCTGAACTGGGATATACAGATGAGGACTTTATCGTTGCCTACTTTGGCAATATCGGTATCTGTCAGGATGAAACAGCCTTGATTCATGCAATGAACCAATTGGCGGATCACACGAATATCAAATTTTTAATTGCCGGTCACGGAAACAAGATGCCATCAGTCCGACAGGCGGCAGAGCGGCTTTCCAATGTCAGAATCTGCGATTTCCTTACCGGAACTGCTTTTGAGCATGCGGTCGCTGCCAGTTCCTGCGGTATTGTCAGTCTCGAACAGGGGCTGACCGGTATGTGTGCCCCCAGTAAATATTATAGCTATCTCCAGGGCGGTTTGCCAATTCTGGCTGTTGCGGAACAGAGCTCCTACTTATCAAAGGATGTTTTGTATTCTGAAATCGGGCTATGTTCAGATGTAGGAAATGGTGTGCAACTCACCCAGAATATCTTGCAATTGTATCAGGACCCGGAACTGTGCAAAAAAATGTCCGGCAATGCAGTGAGACTATACACGGAAAAGTATGCAAAGGGCATCGGCCTGAACAAGTATGCCGCCTTGTTCAAGAACGTATTACGCACGGCCAACTAAGGAATTGTTTTTCATGAAATACCTATTCATTAACTCTGTCTACGGATTTGGAAGTACAGGCAGACTTATCGCAGATAAATGTGAACAGCTTAAAAACGAGGGCCATGAATGTGCTGCTGCATATGGAAGAACATGTGCAGATAACGGTGCGGCACAACTGATTCGAATCGGCACAAAGCCGGATTATCTGTTTCACGCAGGAATTACGCGCTTATTCGATTTGAATGGGTATGGCTCCAGAGCGGCAACACAGCGATTGCTTTCACAAATCGAGCATTTCCGGCCTGATGTGATTTGGTTGCACAATCTGCATGGCTACTATTTAAATATTGAACTGCTCTTCAAATGGTTGAAAAAGCATTCTCAAATCAAAATCCTTTGGACGCTTCACGACTGCTGGGCATTTACCGGACACTGTGCTCAATTTAGCGCAGCAAAATGTGACCGCTGGAAATTCGGCTGCGGGGATTGTCCACAGTTGAAGGCATATCCCAAAACATATGGGGTGGATCATACACAGAGGAACTACCGGCAGAAACAGGCGTGTTTTACTGGCCTTGCGAACTTGACAATCATTGTTCCATCGAAATGGTTAGCTGGGGTAGTGAAGCAAAGCTTCTTAAAAGAATATCCCGTTGAGGTATTACATAATCAGATTGATAAAAGCCTGTTCAAGCCAACACCGAGTGGTTTCCGAGAGCAATACGGATTGTACGGGAAAACGGTTATTTTAGGTGCGGCCAGCGTTTGGGATAAGGAGAAGGGGTTGCTCGATTTTTGTCGGCTGCGTGAAAAACTGGACAGCAGATTTGCGATTGTCTTGGTTGGCGTGACGGAAAAGCAAAAAAGGAAGCTCTTGCCGGGGATCCTGGCTCTGCCCCGTACAGCCAGTCCCGGTGAGTTGGCCAAAATATACAGTGCGGCAGATGTGTTTGTTAATCCTACGCATCAGGATACATACCCGACAGTGAACTTGGAAGCCAGAGCCTGCGGAACGCCAGTCATCACCTATGATGTAGGTGGTAGCCCTGAGAGTGCAGGCGGAAAGTACATTGTAAAAGAAAATGATATTGACGGGCTGGCAGAGCAAATTTATAAACTGACGGAGCGAGAAGCGGCGGAGCTATCTGTATGATTATTTTGGGACCATTATTCCCGGAGGAACGGGAACAGGAAATTATATCCGCATCAAAACGAGGCGTCTCCAATGCGGCAAATAACTTTCAATGGAATTTAATCAAGGGGATCCATGCGAATACAGATGAACCGCTGATTGTTATCAATGCCCTGCCGGTTGGAACATGGCCTAAAAACTTCAAAATCTTTCGCCTGAAAGATACAGACTGGTCCTGTGGGAATATAGTCGGCCATGAGGTCGGCTGTTGGAATATCCCGCTCGTAAAACAATTCATACGAATGAGGAAGGTACGAGCGTGGCTGAAGAAGTATCCATATGAATCAGAACTCCTGATTTTCACAGCATATCTTCCATTTTTGTGGGCTGTCAATAAACTGAAGCCCGAATACAGGGTAACAGCGGTGATTACGGATATTCCCGAGTTTTATGATATGCACCAGGTTTCTGCATTCAGGAGACTCTTGCGGAGAATCCACTGCAAAGTTGTTTATCACTTTATGGTAAGAGTAGATCGTTTCATCCTCCTGACGAAACAAATGACTGTGCCTTTGCATGTAGGCAATCGCCCATACCTCGTGATGGAGGGAATGTGCGGGGATGTTGCAGATGAACCGCCGGTTTCAAAGCCTCAACCATTTTCAATGCTATATACAGGACGGTTGAACCGGCGCTATGGCCTTGAATTACTCCTTCAAGCGATGAAGGAATTGCATGATCCTGACATTGAATTGTGGCTGTGCGGCTCCGGCGAAATGGAGGAAGAAATTCGTGCATATGCTGCTCAAGATCCCCGTATTCGCTTCTTCGGCTTTTTACCGCATGTGGAAGCGGTGCAGCTGCAGAAGAAAGCAACCGTGCTTGTCAACCCCAGAACCAATCAGGGTGAATACACGAAATACAGCTTTCCCTCCAAGACCATGGAGTATATGGCATCGGGCCGTCCGGTCATGATGTTTCGCCTGGACGGGATACCCGGAGAGTATGATCCATTCTTAACGTATATTCCAGAGGAGAGTGCTGCCTCCGTTCGGGACACAGTGGAATCTCTCAGAAAATTAAGTCCATCAGAGCTGGATGAGATGGGTGCGAGAGGAAGAGAATTTGTGCTGAAGAATAAAAATCGAAATGTGCAAATGCGCCGGGTCCTGGACTTCATTCATAAGGAGCAAAGCAACGCATGACAATTGTACCTCTGTTCCTGCTGACGCTCGGCGCGATCAATTGGGGATATGCATATCCGCTGGTGTTCCTGTTTGTAGCTCTGCTGCGGCAGCGAATGCTTGGCAGAGAAATCTATTTTAACTTCTTATATGCGCCAGGCTTTTGGCTGCTGCTGTCTGCAGGCATGACATATGCCTTGATTGGAATGCGGACGATCTCAGGTGTGTACCACCACGGAGTCCTGCCAGTCGTCGCATTTGCGATCGGTTGGCTCATTGCTGAGGGAAGTTCTGATAAACAAATCCGAGATGGCATTTTGGCGCTGGCAACCGGATTTGGAACTTATGCGACCTTGAATATGCTGGTCAACATCGGAAATAACCGATACCGCTTGATCGATTTCTGGACAGGTACATATCGAGCTGCAACGGGATCCGGCGCACTAAATACGTTGCCGATCTCAGTTGCCCCCTATGCGGTGAAGTTCGAGAAAAGGCTCCCGGTAAAGATCATGTTCCTTGCGTTGTTTTTTGCCACAATTCAGTACATGTTCATGCTGGGAACACGAACACAATTTGCAATTCTTCTGCTGATCGTGATTCTTGCCGCACTGCAATTCGCATACAGCGAGCAGGGCATTGCCGGAGTTTTGAAATGTATTGGAATCATGGCTGTTATCAGCCTGATTGCGTTTCTGCTCTACCATTTCAATGTCTTGTCCATAAGGGACTATATCCTGAGTACAAATTTGGCGGCGCGCTATCAGCGGCGGGCATCCTTAGAGAATGCAGATTCTTTCCGCTTTCAAAGCTTTTGGATCGGACTGCGTGAATTGATTCAGTACCCGATGGGCGGCCGAGCCAGTCAGGTATATCGCCATAACATGTGGTTGGATGTTGGCAGAGTTTCAGGAATCATTCCATTTTGCTTATTGCTGGTTTACTCCATAAAAAACTTCGCCAATGTGACGGTGATATGGAAGAACACCAAAATCCTTCCGTCACTGCGATACCTTCTTCTGTTCCTGTATATCGGCGCATATGTCAATTGCTTTGTTGAACCAATTTGGGAAGGTGCATTGAACTTCTTCCTTGCTTTGTGCGTGGTGGATGGAATGGTCAGTGCAATGATGAGGAGATTAGAGAATGACCACACTCCAGAAGAAAGTGTTTCAGATACTTCAAATCTTCACACAGATCTGTGATCAGCTGCAGTTGAAATACTTTTTAGTATGCGGCAGTGCGCTTGGGGCGGTTAAGTATGGCGGCTTTGTCCCTTGGGATGATGATGCCGATGTCGCGTTATTCCGCAATGATTATGAACGCTTCTGCAAGGAAGCTCCGGCTTTGCTTCCGGAACAGCTCTTCCTTCAAAACTTTCAATCAGATCCTGCATTTCCCGCAATCTACAGCAAGCTGAGAAATTCAGAAACGACCTGCATTGAGGAAAGCGTCGCGGCACTTCCAATCAACCATGGAATCAGCATTGACATTTTTCCTCTGGATGGTTACCCGACAGATAAAAAAGAACAGGAACGACTGGAACGTAAGAAAGCTTGGTTTGTCAGAAAGCTTTCCATTCCCTGCGTTCGTCCTGAGCGATGGAAGGAAGCGGTTGTGAATCCGCTGCGAGCTTTGGGTTTTGGTAAAAATACCGCACAAACTGCTGCGGCCTATACAGCATTGATCTCTGCATGGCCGACAGAATCTTCGAGTGTCATCGCAAACCACGGAAATTGGCAAGGACGCTTGGAATACCACAGAAAAGAAATATATGGCGATGGCAGCTACGGCATATTCGAGGGGCTTCCTGTCCGGCTTCCGGCAGACTGTGATGCGTATCTGAAGCAGAAGTATGGTGACTATCAGCAAGATCCACCGCCAGATAAGCAAAGAAGCCATCACAGATACTTGAAATTAGATACCGAGCATCCATTCACGGAATACTTGGGATTTTAGGGCATACGCCCTGAAGAATATAGCAAAATCAAAAACAAAGGAAGGTCATGGAATGAAAAGAAAGACACCAGTCAAACTGATAGGCTATTTGTTATGCGGTGCACTTTTGTGTGGCCTGTTGGCCGGATGCGGCAATGACAAAGTGCAGGAAGAGCAGAATGATAATGTTTCTGCAGATACGATTCCAGAAGATGTAGTCGTTCATACAGACTACGGTGATCTGCATTATCCGGATCGTTGGCAGGAGTATGTTACCATTCGCCAGGAGCAGAACGGAAACACGATTGCGGTTACCTTTGAAACCAAGAGCGGAGAAGAAACCTATGAATTGTTCAAGGTTTTAATTGGTGATGACAGCAGCGAGGTTGTTGGCTGCCTGACGGATGACACAGGGACCCAGCGAAATGTTTATCTGCATGTAGAGGAACTGCCTGCAGACTCTGGCTTGGAAGAGACAGAGCAGACCCGCTTCTACGCAATGCAGGAGGACTTAAATTATCTGATCGATAATTTAAAATAAATGTAAGGAGAAACTGACATGGCGAGAGGAACAATGAAAAGGTATCTGTCAATGTGCCTTGTCATCGTCATGCTGCTGACAACGCTACTGCCTGTTGGAGCGTATGCGGCAGATGACTCGGCAATTGAGGATACCGCCACGAACTATGAAGAACCTGTTGCTTCTGAACTCGAGGATGTCTCCGTTGAACTGGAAGACCAGGAATCGGAGCAAGTGGATGACACATCTGCCGTCACTGAGATTTCAGACTATGCGACATTCCTTTCCTGCTTCAAGGTTCTGGAAGGCTATGCCCAGACCTATACGGAAGAAAATGTCGGTGAGAATGCCAATGCGCTGATCATCAACTATATCCGTACAGGCGTGGAGCGGTATACCTCCGGCACTTGGGAAATGGTCTGCGGCAAGGAGAACACTGCCTTCACCGCCTACGTTTCCGAGCAGGATACCGCGAACAACACTTCGGCCTCTGCGCTGAAGAACATCAACAACTTCACATTGCCCAATGGCAATAAAGTTGACCTTGGCCATGTGTTTGGCGCAATGGATGTGGCCAATTACGCCAAGGTGCAAGGCATGACGGATGCTGTTGTTCAGGCTCGTGCCGACATGGGCAGTTGGGCCGGTGACATTACAGATCTGATGTACTGCGCCGAAAACGTGGATATCGCTGACAAGGTGGATACCACGGAGACTGACGTCGATACGCTTGCCGCCAACATTCGTGCAAGATACCTCGGTGTAGATTACGGCACACTCAACAGTGTGGATCACTCCTTCACCGATACGGATCTCTATGGCGATATGGATGCTTTCTATCTCACAACGGAGATGAACCGTGGCGGTGTTGCGCTGAGCACGATCATTGAGAACTACTTCACCGCAGGGCTTACAGATGCAAGCCGCGCTTCCTACTTTCTGACCAACCGCCTGGGCGGCATGGTCACCAAGGACGGTATCCGGAGCAAGGTTATGAGTACCTATACCGGGAATACCCTGATCGGTGCGCTGGAGAGCTCCTATTCTCTGACCGATCTTTCCAACTATGAAACGCTGCGTAAAGCGTGCTGCTACGCTTTTGCAGATTATCTCTTTGACCTTGCGGGTGATCCGAACGGTACCGACCCGGTCGACCCTGATCCGGATCCCGAACCCGACCCGGAGCCGGATGATGCATACTACTCTGTGTTCTCTTCGGATACGACGACGGTCGCTCCCGGCGTGACGCAGACGATCAACTATGCGCTGACCAAGGACGACAAGCAGATCGTTTACTACATTGCGACCGCTGATATTTCCCGCGATGATGTGAGCATCCACGCCAATTATCATGCCAACGATCCGAGCCAGGGCTGGGCCATGTCCCGCGTATCCGACCAGATGACTGCGGCCCAGAAGCGCCACTCCGATCCGGCCGACACGGCGAACTATGTGGAACACTACAATGCGGTCGTCGGTGTCAATGCAGACTTTTACAACATGACCACCGGTGCCCCCAGCGGCGCTTTGGTCATGGAGGGTGTCGAATATCACGGTGTCGCCTCTGAAAACTTCTTTGCGATCCTGAAGGATGGAACCGCCATGATCGGCAGCTCCAGCGATTACGCAGCCTATAAAGACCAAATCCAAGAGGCTGTCGGCGGCAGCGTTTATCTGGTCAAGGATGGAAAGTCCGTCGTGACCAGCGCAGCAGACTATTATAACAGCCGTCATTCCCGCACCTGTGTGGGTATCACCGCTGAGGGCAAGGTTGTCTTGATGGTGCTGGACGGTCGTCAGGAACCCTTCTCCGCCGGCGGCAGTGCTGAAGAACTGGCACAGATCATGCTGGACGCAGGCTGTGTGACCGCAATCAATCTGGACGGTGGCGGTTCCACTACCTTCGTAGCGAAGCAGGAAGGCAGCAATACGCTCACGGTCGTGAACCGTCCTTCGGATGGTTATGAGCGTTCCGTTAGTTCATCTCTGATGGTGGTCTCCACAGCCCCTGTCTCTACGGAGTTTGATCATGCCCTGATCACCTCTGCTTATGATTACTTGACGAGCGGCGCCGCAGTCCGCTTGATCGCTTCCGGTGTCAGTGTGTCCGGCAGCGCGGCGGAACTCCCTGCCGATATCACATGGAAGTCCGCGGATGAAACCATCGGTACCGTTTCTGAAGATGGTGTTTTCACCGCCGTCAAGAAGGGCAGCGTGGAAATTCAGCTCCTGTCCGGTGACACGGTGATCGGCAGCAAGACGCTTACCGTGGTCGAGCCGAATGGCCTGAAATTCTCCAAAACGAGTATCAACGCCATTTACGGAGACTCGGTGCGCCTTCCTTTGATTGCAACCTATAATGAGAATCCCGTCGCTGTGTGCGCAGGCGATATCACATTTGAACTGAGCAACAGCGCAGCGGGTACTGTGGAAGCTGCGAATAACGGCTTTGCCTTTACCGGCAGCGAGGCGTCCGGTCTGCGCAATGTGACCATCACGGCCATGATCACGCGGGACTACTCCATCAGTGCCACGATCAAGGTCGCTATGTACAGTGCCAATCAGGCGATTTTCGACTTTGACAACGCCACAAGCGGCGACAGAACCTTCGCGTGGACAAGAGATGTCTCCAATGCGGAATATCTTCCCGGAGGAGATGGCGAGACAGACCGCTATCATGTGATCGATCCCAGCCAGCCCATGAATGTCACCTATGTCTTCGGACTGGATATGATGACGATCAAGGTACCTGAAAAGCTGGAGCCGCTTCTGTCCATGGTTGCTGGCGGCGATATTTCCGGCATCACGGCTTGGGATCTGCTGCTCCAGCTGGCGGAGCGCGTAAGCTCGAAGACTGAGGTGACGGTGAAGTTCCAGTTTGACCAGAATGTCGCTGTGGACATCTCCAACCTGACGGTGTCCAATGATTACTTCCGTCTTACATCCGCATCCTTGGACGAAAACAATCTGCTCACTGTGAAGTGCAACTTCATCAAGCAGAGCCAGGCCATCGATCCTGATACGGCCAATCCTATTTGCATCCTCAGCGGCGTGCAGCTGTCCGCCAAGGGCGGCGCACAGTGGGATGATAATCAGTGCCTGAGCATTGAGAACTCCGGTTCGGTTGGCTACGACATCTATCTGGGCGCAAACGCGCTCTACAACATGGCGAAGCAGACCTCCTTCCAGGAGCAGTATGGGATCTATCCCTATGAGGAGCCGGAGAATACCACGCACCCCTGCGGCGGCCATTTCTACTGCGAATCGTATCAGGATTTCACGGATCGTTTCATCCTGGACAACGGTTCCTGGTCTGGCTGGAAAACGGTCAACGGTACATCCTACTACTTCGTCGAAAACAATGCCTTGAAAGGCATTCACAAGGTTCCTGGCCTCAACGATGAGAGCAACGAGTATTTCTATCAGTTCAATGAGACAACCGGTGCTTGTGAAGGAAAGGTCACTGGGCTGATTGAATTCGATGGCGCATGGTATTACGCCATCAACGGCGTGGCCAAGTCCGGTTGGTGGAACCTGACGGATGCAGATGGCAACAACGGTTATTACTACTTTGACCCCGAGACTTTCCAGGGGCTGGATGGTGAAAACAGCAGTTTCTTCCCCAATGTAATCTATCAATTTGAACACGGCAAACTGGTGAAGGGTGCATGGCTGGCCACTGACCACGGTAAACGCTACTATTATGGCCCCGGCTTTGTTCAGGGCAAGTGGTACACCATTGAAGGCAATCTGTATTTCTTCAATCAGGACGGTTATCGCTATGAGGGCCTCCGGTATGTAAAACTGCGCGACAACCATGATGACCCGATTTATTGGTACGACTTTGGAGAAGATGGTATCTGCCATGGCGTATATCAGCACACGGGGCTATTCTATCTTAACGGAAATACGTATTATACCATCAACGGCATGGTTTGCAACGGCCTGTATTTGGCAGAAGACGGATACTACTATTATTTCGGAAGCGTAGACTACACGGCAGTGAAGAACACCCGTCATTGGGTTTCCTATCCCAATGATACTGGCTTTGAACCGGCATTCTACAGCTTTGATGAAGATGGCCGCATGATCATTGATACGCCCGATCCCTCGAAGGATGGCATTGTGAATGAAGACGGCGAACTGTATTACTATGTCAACGGCGTTCGCTTCTACGCTGGCCTGATTCAGATCGATGGCGATTACTACTATGTAAACAGCTCCTGCAAGGTAGTCACCAACCAGCGCTACTGGGTGTCCAAAACCAATGACCTGCTGCCTGCTGGTTTCTACAACTTCGATGTAGACGGCAAAATGACCGATGCGCCCATTCCGACGCCTGACCCCGATCCGGATCCCAATCCTGATCCTGAGGTGAAGAATGGCATCGTCAACGAGGATGGCGAGCTGTATTACTATGTCAATGGTGTCAAGACCTACGCTGGCCTGATTCAGATCGACGGCGATTATTACTATGTGAACAGCTACTGCAAGGTCATCACCAATCAGCGTTACTGGGTGTCTAAGACCAATGATCTGCTGACCGCGGGGTTCTACACCTTTGGTGCAGACGGCAAGATGACCGATGCACCCATTCCGACACCTGACCCCGATCCGGATCCCAATCCTGATCCCGAAGTGAAGAACGGCATCGTCAGCGAGGACGGCGAGCTGTATTACTATGTCAATGGTGTCAAGACCTACGCCGGCCTGATTCAGATCGATGGTAATTACTACTATGTGAACAGCTACTGCAAGGTCATCACCAATCAGCGCTACTGGGTGTCCAAGACCAATGATCTGCTCCCCGCTGCATTCTACAACTTTGACGCAGAAGGCAAGATGACGGATGCGCCTATTCCGACACCCGACCCCGATCCGAACCCTGATCCCAATCCCGAGGTGAAGAACGGCATCGTCAGTGAGGACGGCGAGTTGTATTACTATGTGGACGGTGTCAAGACCTATGCTGGTCTGATCCAAATCGACGGCGATTACTACTATGTGAACAGCTACTGCAAGGTCATCACCAGTCAGCGCTACTGGGTATCTAAGACCAACAACCTGCTGCCTGCCACATTCTACACCTTTGGTGCAGACGGCAAGATGGTGAGATGACAGAATAACCCATGGGGTATGGCACGTTTAACGCCATACCCCATGGAGAGAAACCTTTCAATGGGGGTATGTTTTGCTTAATCACTTAACAGTAATTTTCTGGACATTGGCATATGTAATCATTGTTCTGTGCGGAATTCAAAATAGAAAATCCCATCTATTGCTTATGCCGTTGATAGCAGGAAGTTTAAATTTTGCTTGGGAGATTAATGCGCTGCTGCTTTCGAGAGGTTTTTATGGGCATGTGCTGTGGACGGGATTGGATGTCCTCATTGTTGTTCATAATGTTCGTTTTTTAGAAAAGGGTAAACGCAAGAAGTACTTGCTCTTAATTGTTGTATTTATCTGAGTTCTATATGGAATGTTCCGTATTCCTAATGTCGATGGACAAAGAATTTCGGTCTTTGCCATAGATCTCATTATGGCAATTGAGTACGTCCTGTGCGCAAAGCAAATTGCACCCCAAGGAAGAATTTCTGTCGGGGTACTGAAACTCTTGGGAGATTTGTTTGCATGGCTATCCAATATGCAGAGTTCTGTATTTGTGGCAGTTTGTGGCTTAATAGTGCTACTTCTAAATTTGTTCTATTTGGCTATTTGCTTAGAGCAGAGTTCTCATAGCCGGAAGAAGGTGCAAAGATGATGTCATGGCTTCAAACGAATTCACTATATCTGTTACTAACAGCAGGAACTATCTTCAATGTGTTCTGGCTGTACAGGATGCGGCGACAGCTCCAAATGAAATGGTATGCCGTACTGATCCTTTCAGTATTGCATACTGCTATCGGCGTATGCAGTGTGAAAGTCTTTGCTTTTCTGGAAAGCGGTGACATAGGAAACATGAGCCTGTTTGGCGGTGTGTTTTTTATGCCGGCAGCCTACTGGCTGGGAGCCAAGCTTACCAAGCGGCCTTACTGCAAAGTGTGCGATGTGTTTACTCCGTGTATGCTTTTTACACTGATGTGTGCTCGGGTCAACTGCATCGTCGCTGGATGCTGCTCCGGCTTAGTTATACCGGGAACGCACGTTCACTTTCCCACGAGGGAACTTGAGATTCTCTATTACATTGTGATGTTGATTCTGCTCGTTCCCAGAGTGAAAAAGAGCAAGAACCCCGGCAGCACTTATCCGCTTTATATGGCATCCTATGGAGCGTTCCGCTTTCTTGATGAATTCTTCCGGACGTCCTCTACGGGGATGCTGTTCCATCTCTCTCATGTCTGGGCAGCCATCGCATTTGCGGCGGGACTCAGCATTTACATAGAAATAAACGCCAGAAATCATCAAAGAAAGAAGGTAATAAAGAAATGAAAAGCACATTAAAGCGATTCCTTTCGCTTGTGCTCTGCATGTGCATGGTTATGGCACTGTTACCCAATGTGACCATGACAGCGTTTGCGGCAACCAGTGGTACAGTGACAGGCTTAGCTGACGAGAACATTGGACTGAGTTTTACAGGCGACGCAGATGATGCTTGGTCGGCCAATGGTACGAGCATTATCGGCGCAGCTACCAGCACGGGTGGAACATGCAGCGATACATCCTATAAATCCACACTGACAATTACAAATAAGAAGTCGACAACAGCAACCCTTTCCTTTGACTACTCTATTGAGCAGAACAGCGGAAAAATTCAGGTGGATGGTACAGAGGTTTCTTCGGGTGCCAGTTTTACCAAGGAACTGGCGACAAACGAGAGCGTTAAAGTATACATCCAGTCTGGCAGCACCAGTGCTGCCACTAAGATCACCCTTACCAACGTGGTTCTGGTAAGCGATGTCAATGCAACTGCGACTTTCGTGCCTGCTGAAAACGGTACTTATACAGTAGACGGAAAACTCATTACCGAGGAGTACAGCAATACTCAGAGTTCTATGACTGCTTATCAGGTAGTGGCGACCCCGGCGGCGGGCTATCAGTTCATGGGCTGGTATGATGTTTCTAACGAGAAATATATCAGCACGTCTGCAAAGGCTGCGTTGAACATTGAAAATGACTGCACTATCACAGCGCGGTTCGCAAGTAAAACGGCGGCCTTGTTTGAAACCGGCGGCCAGCGGTTTGACGATCTGGGCGATGCGGTTTCCTATGCACAGGCAAACAGCCAGTCCAAGATCACCTTGGCTACTGATGGCTCCATTAGCGGTACCTATACCATTCCGGCTGGAATTACACTTCTGATTCCATTTGATGAGGCGGGAACGCTGTATACGGATGCTCCTGCGGCGATTCGGACGACTCCCGCGTCTAAGGCATTCCGGACGCTGACGATGAGCGAAGGCACGTCCATTACCGTCAATGGCGCGATCAGCTTGGGCGGCAGATATTTTGCAGCTGGCGGCGGTCAGCAGGGACGCCCCGTTGGCGATTACGGCTATATCAAAATGGCGGATAACAGCTCCATTACAGTCAAGAACGGCGGCAAGCTCTATGCATGGGGCTTTATCTCCGGCAGCGGTTCTGTTCTGGCGGAATCTGGCGCGACGGTGTACGAATTCTATCAGATTGCAGACTTCCGCGGCGGCAGCGCATCTTCCGGCATGGGCCATGGGGTGTTCCCATTTTCGCAGTACTTCGTACAAAACATCGAAGTTCCCTTGACGTTGAATGCCGGCGCCAATGAACAGGTTTATAGCGGCGTTTATGCAATGAGCACCACATATACTACTGCCATTAATTTCATTGGCGACACCGGTATGTTCAAAGTGGAATCCGGTAGCTTTACTAAGGATTACGATGAAAAGACGGATCGTCTTGTATTCACAGTAAACGGCGAAGCGGCATTGAACACGTTGTCGCTGACGCTTGCAGGCATGGATGTCAACTCTGCAAGCTACGTACTGCCTATCACCAACAACATTACCATCAATATCCAGTCTGGAAATGTGACCATCAATCAGGATGCCGCTCTGCTGGCGGGCGTTCAGGTCAATATTGCCGAGGGCGCTGGCCTGACGGTTGCAAACGGAAAGAACATCTATTTCTACGACAGCGACGAATGGAGCTCCGACAACTTCGTCTGGGGTCCCTGCAAGTTTAAGTCCGTGGCCTATGCGCCTGGTAAGGCATACAACCGCTCCAATAACGACTTGGTTGATGCGAAGATGGATGTGAACGGCAACGTAACGGCTATTGGCGCCATCTACACTACCAAGGGCGGTGCAGATATCTGCTCCAGCAATGGCACCGGCAAGTACATTCAGCAGGGCACACCTGGCACGGCGACCGCAACCTATCAGTATAATGCGGGTAGCAGTGCGGTGACTATCCCCATCACCGCTGCCAAGCTGCACAATGCCGACGGTACCTATACGGAAACCGCGACCGCAAGCGCTGGCAATATCATTAACTATGTCAATGGCGTTTGGGGCGGCGAAGAACCCACGGAGCTGACGGTTACCTTTGAAGCCAACGGAAGTGCGGAATACCCGGTCGAAGGCACGATGGCCCCGCAGAGCGTAACCGCAAAGAAGGATACGGCGCTGAATGCAAACACCTTCACTCGTGAAGGCTACAACTTCCTGAACTGGACTACGGCGGCTGACGGTACTGGCGACTCCTATGCGGATGGTGCGACTGTTAATCTAACCGAGAACACCACTCTTTATGCCCAGTGGGAGGACAATCATTCTCTCACCAAGGTGATCAACAAGAAGGATGCCACCTGCACCGAGGACGGCTACACCGGCGATACGGTCTGCGCCATCTGCGGCAAAGAAATCACCAAGGGCGAGGCCATTGAGGCTAAGGGCCATATCGAGGCCATTGATGCTGCCGTTGAGCCGACCTGCACGGAACCCGGCAAGACTGAGGGTAAGCACTGCTCCGTCTGCAACGAAGTTCTCATTGCGCAGGAAGTGATTCCCGCGACCGGCCACAAGGAAGAAACCATTCCTGGCAAGGAAGCGACCTGCACCGATACCGGCCTGACGGACGGTACCCGCTGCTCTGTCTGCGGAACGGTGATCAAAGCACAGGAAGAGATCCCCGCCAAGGGCCACAGCTGGAATGAGGGCGAGATCACGACCTCTCCTACCTGTGAGAATGCCGGTGTCAAGACCTACACCTGCACAGTTTGCAATGCAACCAAGACCGAAGCGATCGATGCAACCGGGCATACCCCTGTTGAAGTTGCGGAACAGCCCGCTACCTGCACCGAGGCTGGTCATAAAGCCGGTACGAAGTGCTCCGTTTGCGAGGCAATCCTCTCCGGTATGGAAGAGATCCCTGCGACCGGCCACACAGAAGTAATCGATGCAGCAAAGGCTCCGACCTGCACGGAGACTGGTCTGACCGAAGGCAAGCACTGCTCCGTCTGCAATACTGTACTCGTTGCCCAGGAAGAGATCCCGGCCAAGGGCCATACCGAGGTCATTGATCCGGCAGTTGAGCCGACCTGCACCGAACCCGGCAAGACTGAGGGCAAGCACTGCTCCGTCTGCAATGAGATCATCGTTGCACAGACAGAGATTCCAGCCAAGGGTCACACCGAAGTCATTGACGCAGCAAAGGCTCCGACCTGCACCGAGCCTGGCCTGACGGAAGGCAAGCATTGCTCTGTTTGCAACGAAGTCATTGTTAAACAGGAAGTAATCCCGGCTACCGGTCACAAACCGGAGATTCGCAATGCGGTCGAAGCAACGCTTACGACACCCGGTTACACCGGCGACACCTACTGCTCTGTCTGCAATGAACTGCTGAAACAAGGCAAGGAAATTCCTAAGACTGGCGCACACATCACCTGGGTGATCGATGGCGAGGTCGTAGCTGAGGAAGATTATCTGAAGGGCACCATGCCTTCCTTCAAGGACAGTACGGATAAGGCTCCTGACGACAACTACCGCTACACCTTCACCGGCTGGAGTCCGGAGGTTGTGGTTGCTGAAGAGGATGCCACTTATACGGCACAGTACTCTGCATCTGCCCGTGTGTTCTACACCATCACCTTCAATGCCAACGGCGGCGAAGGCAGTATGGAGCCTCAGCGCTTTGAAGTCGGTGTGGACACTGCCTTGAATACCAACGCCTTCACCCGTGAGGGCTACAAGTTCATCGGCTGGAACACCGCCGCCGATGGCAGCGGCGCTACCTATGCCGATGAGGGCGCAATTCTTGAACTGACCGGAGATATGACGCTGTATGCACAGTGGCAGTTCTGGAACGGCTGGCTTAAGGATGCAAACGGCAAGCAGTACTACAAGGACGGCGAACTGCAGAAGACCGGCTGGACGGTCATCGACGGTGAGACCTACTATCTGGATACCGAAACCGGGTACGCGGCTACTGGAATCACGACGCTGATCCCCAATGGAGCAACTGAAACCGCACGCTGCGTCTTTGATGCGGAAGGCGTATTCCAGAGCGACGTTACCGGCGTTTACAGCGTCGGAGAAGACACCTATTGGCTCAACAGCGGCATCATCGAAGAGGAAGCAGGTTTGAAGCGCGTTGTCAAGGAGAACGGCACGGTCAACTATTATTACTTCGCAGTCCAGAAGAATCTGGAGGAGCGTGAGGGCCTGACCCTCTCGGCAGCGGTAAAGAGCACTGTGCTGAACGGTAAGGATTGCTGGCTCCATAAGACCAATGGCCTTGCACTTCCGGAGTGGGGCTACTACTTCGATGAAAACGGCGTCATTCTGCACGACGAGGACACCAGCAAGAACGGGATCCTGAAGGATGGCGAAGACCTCTTCTACTATGTCGACGGCATCAAGGCTCCTGCAGGCATGATCAAGATCGGTGACGATTACTACTATGCCAACAGCAAGGGCCAGCTGATCGTGAACCAGACCTACTACTGCTCCAGAATGAACGGCCTGATGGAGGAAGGAACCTATGCCTTTGACGCAGAGGGCAAACTCATTCAGGGCGCAACGGACAAGAATGGCATCGTAAAGGACGATGACGGCGTACTTCGTTACTATGTCAATGGCAAGGTAACCTATGTCGGCCTGATTGAAATTGACGGTGACTTCTATTATGTCCGCAGCAACGGCGAGGTCGTGACCGATTGCGTATATTGGATCACTTGGACGCACGGCCTGAAGGAAGCCGGTTACTACACGTTCGATGAAAACGGAAAGCTGACCGGCACTCCGAAGAATGGCATCGTCGAGGAAGATGGCGTTCTGCATTACTATGTCAATGGAAAACTGACCTATGCGGGCCTCATCAAAATTGGCGATGATTACTACTATGTGAATTCCAAGTGTGAAGTGGTACGCGATTGCGATTACTACATTTCCTGGACGCATGACCTGATGCCCCAGGGCAGATATCACTTCGACGCAGATGGCAAACTGACAGGTAGCGTCGCACCTCTGAAGAACGGAATCTACGAGGAAGATGGAAGCCTGTACTTCTATCGGAACGGCGAACGTGCTTATGCCGGCCTGATCCAGATCGACGGCGACTACTACTATGTGCGTTCCACCTGTGAGGTCGTCCATGACCGCAGCTACTATGTGTACTGGACGCACGGCCTGATGCCGGTGGGATATTACAACTTTGACAGTGCTGGCCGGATGATTCTGAACAGCGAAACCGAGTAAATACACTGGAACCGCCGGGGCGCACCTTGGCACCTCGGCGGTTCTCTTTTATCACACAACATCGGAGATGAGAAGGATGAAAGTGCTGTTTGTCAATTTGGTATATGGGACCGGAAGCACTGGAAAAATCATCGCTGATATCATGAACCTGCTGAAAAAGCATGGCAATGATGTAAAGGCTTTATATGGAACGGGAGTATGCTCCGACAATGCGGACGCAGTGAAAGTATCCGGAGATTTCGGCTTTTACTTTCACAACGCAGTATCACGATTCACAGACCACGCGGGTCTATATTCCTGGGCGGCGACCAGAAAGATGATCCGAGAGATCAGAGCGTTTCAGCCTGATCTTATCCACCTGCACACGCTGCACGGCTTCTATGTGAATTACGAGATGCTGTTCCGCTTTTTGAAGGAAGCGAATATCCCCGTCGTTTGGACTTTGCATGATTGCTGGACTTTTACCGGACATTGCACACATTTCTCGCAAGTCAAGTGTGTGCAATGGCAGACGGAGTGTCGGGACTGCAAATTGCTGTACCGGTATCCGCAATGCTATTGGAAGGGCGATGTAAGGCGCAACTTCCTTCGCAAAAAGAACGCCTTTACCGGTGTGAAGAATCTGACTATCACCACACCCTCGCAGTGGCTTGCGGATCAGGTTTCCCGGTCGTTCCTACAGAACTACCCGCGAACCGTTATCCCCAACGGAATCGACCGCACGGTTTTCTGTCCACAGTCCAGCAGCTTGCGTGAAAAGTATCATCTGGAAGATAAGAAAATTGTCCTCGGGGTAGCAAATGCATGGAATGCACGCAAGGGTCTGCCGGATTTGCTGACACTTGCTGACCGCCTCGGTTCTGACTATCAGGTGGTTTTGATTGGCCTGATTGAAAAGCAACTGCCGGATATTCCTTCCGATGTGCTTGGGCTTTTACGCACGGCAAATCAAACAGAGTTGGCACAGTGGTACTCCGCTGCAGATGTGTTTGTGAACCCTACCTATGAGGAAACCTTTGGCCTGACTACGGTAGAGGCCCAGGCGTGCGGAACGCCGGTGGTGGTATATAAGACAGACGGTTGTCCTGAAACGGTAGCACCGGGAAATGGACGCTTGGTTCCGCAGGGCGATATACAGGCATTGGAGAATGCTGTGAGAGACGTGGCAGACAGCAACTGGCGTGCGGATCCTAAAAAAATGGCGCGTTTTGACAAAGATACGGTGTATCAGGGCTATGTTGAACTCTATGAAAATGTTTTGTCTACTTTGGGAAAAGGGCGTGTGATGGCTACATGAGAATTCTTTTTTGCAGCAATTACTTTACGCATCATCAAGTCCCTCTATCCGATGCCCTCTATGAATTGACAAATCACAACTATTGCTTCGTGGCGCATAAAGAGATGGATACGGAGCGAAAGAATCTCGGGTGGGGAAATGATTTGGCGCGTCCATATACCTGTTCGGCATCAGATCAGGAGGTCCAGAAGCAGTTAAGTAATCTGGATGTTTTGATAGCCGGTTCCTTTCCAGAGCGTCAGACAAAGGAATACGGTAAAAAGGCCAAATTGTTTTTCCGATATTCCGAGCGAATCTTAAAGACAGGAAATCCGCTTCTCAAATATCCAAAACGTTTTTTCCACTGGCACGCTTGCAATCCGCCGTGGCGAAAGGCGTATATGCTCTGTGCCAGCGCCTATACTGCGGGGGATTATGCAAAATTCGGCCTTTTCCGCGGTCGGTGCTATAAATGGGGCTATTTCCCGGAGACGATACGGTATCCCAGCATTGATGACTTGATCGACCGCAAAGCAAAAGCAACCATTTTGTGGTGTGGACGCTTCTTGGGCTGGAAGCATCCCGACGATGTGATCGAGGTTGCAAGGAGACTCCATGATGCAGGATGCTGCTTCAAAATCGAGATGATCGGTACCGGTGAGATGGAGCAGCAGCTCAAGCGGCAGGCTTCAGAAGCTGGGCTGCTGGAGACCAATATACGATTCCTTGGAGCCATGTCTCCGGAAGCCGTGCGCCGTCATATGGAAAGCGCAGGCATCTGCTTATTCACAAGTGACCGCCAAGAGGGCTGGGGCGCTGTGTTAAACGAGGCCATGAACAGCGGCTGTGCGGTGGTTGCCAGCGATGCAGCTGGGGCAACCCCTTATCTCGTAAATGACGGCGTGAATGGAAGCGTTTATCACTCCGGCAATATTCAGGAGCTTTATGAAAAGGTACGACGGCTTCTTGAAAATACGACTATGCAGTATAGCTTTGGAAAAGCGGCGTACCAGACGATTACAGAATTGTGGAATGCGGAGGTTGCCGCAAAGCGATTTTTGCAGCTATCGAACGCCCTTTTGAACGGTAAAGACGCTTCTGGGTTGTTTGCGAACGGTCCATGCAGCCCCGCAAAGCCGCTGCGGGAGGACTGGTATCAAAGATGAAGTTGAAGACTATCAAAAAAAGAATTGTGATATACCTTGTCAATCATACTCTGGCGGGAACCCGGTTCTTCTCTGAAAAGAGGAATCTTCTCCGTTCCATCGGCTATGAAATCGGAGAAAATACCAAAATTGTCGGGCCAATTTATAATACAGGAACGCTTCGCATTGGCGCAAATTGTTGGATCGGATGCAATCTCACTGTTCATGGAAATGGGATAGTAACGATTGGAGATAACTGCGATATCGCTCCGGATGTTACCTTCCTGACGGGAGGACACCATATGGGCAACCACAAAAGGCGGGCTGGAAAAGGCGAATCCTATCATATTACAGTGGGCCGCGGCGTCTGGATCGGTGGTCGATCTACCCTCCTATTGAATACGAGCATTGGAGATGGAAGCATGATCGCAGCCTGTGCCTGTGTTTCCACGGATGTGCCGGCGGATACACTGGTGGCCGGTGTCCCAGCTAAAGTGGTGAAGGAGTTTGAAGATTTTGCTGCAGTCGCTCAGAAAGAATAAAGTTGTTAAAAATGCCGGATGGATCATCGGCGGCAAAGTGGCGAACAAGCTGCTGGCCTTTGTCGTTGGTATTTTTGCGGCGCGCTATCTTGGCCCAAGCAATTACGGCCTGATCAATTACGCAGCGGCATATGCGACATTCTTTGCCTCGCTATGTACGCTTGGCATCAACAGTGTGATCGTCAAGAACTTTGTGGATCATCCGGAGCAGCAGGGCGAAACAATTGGAACGACCCTGTTGCTGCGGGCGATTTCAAGTCTGCTGTCTGCATTGGCAATCATCGGTATTGTCAGTGTCGTGGACAGAGGAGAACGTCTCACCGTTGTGGTTGTAGCGCTGTACAGCATTGGCCTCATTTTTCAGGTGTTTGATACCCTCAACTACTGGTTTCAGGCCAGGCTCCAGTCCAAGTATTCCGCCATTGCCGAACTTGTCTCGTATGCGGCAATGTCTGTGTACAAAATTATTTTGCTTGTGCTTGGGAAAAGTGTGGAATGGTTCGCCGTTGCAAGCGCATTGGATTACATCGTACTTGCGGTGTTTTTGCTGATCGCTTATTTCAAAAATGGCGGAACAAGATTCCGTTACTCTCTGAAAAAAGCAAAGGAGCTTCTGCAAAGCAGCGGCAGCTTTATCATAGCCGGACTGATGGTCTCCATCTATGCCTGTACAGACAAGCTGATGCTCAAGCAGATGCTTGGCGCAGATGCCGTTGGACATTATTCCCTTGCTTCGACGGTCAGTGTTTCATGGGCCTTTATCCTCTCGGCAATCATTGATTCCCTTTATCCGGAGATTGTGCAGAGTTTTCAGAAGGACCGCCTGCGCTATGAGCGGAAGAACCGGCAACTCTACGCAATTGTTTTTTATGTGTCCCTGTTCGTATCCGCAATGATCTGCCTTGTCGCCAAGCCTTTTATTTTGATTCTCTATGGAGAAACCTATTTGCCGGCAGTTGGACCTCTGCGCATCGTGGTTTGGTACACGGCGTTTTCCTATCTCGGTGTTGCCAGAAACGCATGGATGGTATGCGAAAACAGACAGAAATATCTGAAATACCTGTATGTCAGTGCGGCTGTGCTGAATGTTGTGCTGAATCTTGCGCTGATCCCGTCGTGGGGAGCATCTGGAGCCGCTGCGGCCTCGCTGATCACCCAGGCTTCGACAACAATCCTGCTTCCTGCGCTGATTCGCCCGCTACGTCCAAATACAAAACTAATGCTGGATGCCGTACTTTTGCGCGGCGTGCTGCCTGAAAAACAAAGAAATCATACAAAGGAGTAAGACCAGATGATATCGTTCAAAGATAAAATACTGCTCATTACCGGTGGGACAGGCTCCTTTGGCAACGCTGTGCTGCGCCGCTTCCTGACCACCGACATTGCAGAGATCCGCATTCTCTCACGGGATGAGAAGAAGCAGGATGATATGCGGCACACCTATCAGGAGCTGTATCCGCAGCACGCGGAGAAAATCAAGTTTTACATAGGAGATGTGCGGGATTACAATTCCATTCTGAATGTGTTCCGCGGTGTGGACTATGTATTTCATGCCGCAGCTTTGAAGCAGGTGCCCTCATGCGAGTTTTATCCCATGGAGGCGGTCAAAACCAATGTGGCCGGTTCCGACAATGTGATCTCCGCCTGTGTGGCAAACCATGTGAAGAAGGCCATCTTCCTGTCCACGGACAAGGCGGCTTATCCCATCAACGCTATGGGCATGACGAAGGCTGTCATGGAGAAGAATGTGATTGCCCGTTCCAGACAGATGCTGCCTGGGGATCCGGTTCTGTGTTTGACGCGGTACGGCAACGTCATGGCTTCCCGTGGCTCAGTCATCCCATTGTTCTGCGACCGGATCGACGAGGGAAAACCTCTGACGATCACGAATCCCAATATGACCCGTTTCATGATGACGCTCAGCGATGCCGTAGATCTTGTGCTTTATGCCTTTGAGCATGGCGAACAGGGTGACCTGTTCGTGCAGAAGGCCCCTGCTGCGACCATCGAGACGCTGGCACAGGCTGTGCTGGAGCTGAAGCACTCCGACCTTGGCTCGACGATTATCGGAACGCGCCATGGTGAAAAGCTCTTTGAGGTGCTGGTCACTGCAGAGGAAATGATGCGGGCGGAAGATCTGCCCGGCTTCTTCCGCATTCCGGCAGATAATCGAGATCTGGACTATGACAACTATTTCAGCAAGGGAAATCCAGAGTTCGGCAAAATCGAGCAGTATACTTCGCACAATACGCACCGGCTGAATGTGGAGGAAATGAAACAGCTTCTTCTAAAGCTGAAGCTGTTCGGAGGAACTTGCTGATGAATGTACTGATCACCGGCGCAAACGGATTTGTCGGGAAGAATCTGACGCAGCGCCTTTCCACCATCAAGGATCGCAGAGACAGGACCCGGCCCGTACTGCAAATCGAGGAGATCCTTTTATGTACGCGGGATACTTCGGCAGAGACCTTGGCGGACTACTGCAAAAAGGCAAATTTCGTGGTCCATCTGGCTGGCGTGAACCGGCCCCAGGATCCGGGAGAATTTGCAGCCGGAAACACGGACTTCACCCGTACCCTGTTGGAGATACTTCGGAAAAGCGGTAACCGGTGCCCGGTATTGCTCTCCTCCTCCATTCAGGCCAGTCTGGCCGGACGGTATGCCGGGAGTCCCTATGGGCAGTCCAAGAAGGCGGCGGAGGAGCTGCTTCTTGCCTATGGCAGAGAAACTGGCGCAGCCGGGATGATCTACCGCCTGCCCAATCTGTTCGGAAAATGGTGCCGCCCCAACTACAATTCCGTGGTGGCGACATTCTGCCATCATATCGCACGGGATCTACCTATCACCGTTTCGGATCCGGCAGTCGAACTGGAACTGGTCTACATTGACGACCTGATCGACGAGATCCTAAATGCCATGGAGGGCCAGCCCCACCGGACGGATGGAGCATATTGCAGCGTTCCGGTCAGTTACCGCGTGACGCTGGGCGAGATCGTTCGACTACTTCAGACCTTTCACGACCAGCCGCAGACACTTCTGCTCCCGGAGATTCCGGAAGGCAGCTTTGAGAAGAAGCTCTACAGCACCTATCTTTCCTACCTGCCGCCGGAAAAAATCGCATTCCCGATGAAGATGAATGTGGACGAGCGCGGCAGCTTCACAGAACTGCTGAAAACGAAGAACTGCGGTCAGATCTCCGTGAACATCACAAAGCCCGGCATCACCAAAGGGCAGCACTGGCACAACAGCAAGTGGGAGTTCTTTATGGTCGTGGCCGGACACGGGCTGATTCAGGAACGCCAAATCGGCTCCGATGAAAAAATCGAATTCGAGGTCAGCGGTGACCGGATCCAAGCCGTCCATATGCTGCCGGGCTATACCCACAACATTATCAATCTGAGTGAGACGGAAAATCTGGTGACAGTCATGTGGGCCAATGAGCAGTTTGACCCCAGCCATCCGGATACCTACTTTGAGGAGGTGTAGCAATGGGAAAGCTGAAGCTGATGACGATCATCGGCACGCGGCCGGAGATCATCCGGCTGTCCGCCACCATAAAGTGCTGCGACCGGTACTTTGAGCAGATTCTGGTCCACACAGGTCAGAACTACGACTACACCCTCAATCAGGTGTTTTTTGACGATCTCGGTCTCCGGGCGCCGGACTATTATCTGGATGCCGTAGGCGATGATCTCGGAGCCACGATTGGGAATATCATTGAGAAATCCTACAAGCTGATGGTGCAGGTCAGGCCGGACGCAGTGCTGGTTCTGGGCGACACCAATTCCTGCCTTTCCGTGATCGGTGCCAAGCGCCTGCACATTCCGATTTTCCATATGGAGGCAGGAAACCGCTGCAAGGATGAGTGCCTGCCGGAGGAGACGAACCGCCGCATCGTGGACATCATCAGCGACGTCAATCTCTGCTATTCGGAGCATGCACGCCGGTATCTGATGGAGTGTGGACTGCCAAAGGAGCGCACCTTCGTGACCGGCAGTCCCATGGCGGAGGTGCTGCACGCCAATCTGGACAAGATCGAAGGCAGTGATATCCACCGGCGTCTGGGTCTGACCAAGGGACAGTACATTCTGCTCTCGGCGCACCGGGAGGAAAACATCGATACGGACCGCAATTTTGTCCAGCTGTTCACAGCGGTCAATGCCATGGCGGAAAAGTACGACATGCCAATCCTTTACTCTTGCCACCCGAGAAGCAGAAAGCGGCTGGAGGCGACGGGCTTCCAACTGGACAGCCGCGTGATCGCACATGAGCCGCTGGGATTCCACGATTACAACTGCCTGCAGATGAACGCCTTTGCGGTGGTCTCCGACAGCGGAACGCTGCCGGAGGAGAGCAGTTTCTTCCTGTCTGTCGGTAAGCCATTCCCGGCAGTCAGCATCCGCACCTCCACTGAGCGCCCCGAGGCGCTGGACGCGGGCTGCTTTGTACTCGCCGGAATCGACGCAGAGCCCCTCCTTCAGGCGGTGGAGATGGCTGTCGGGATGCAGCGGGCGGAATGCTTCGGTACGCCGGTGGCGGATTATACCGCTGAAAATGTGTCCATGAAGGTCGCCAGAATCATTCAGAGCTACACGGGCATCGTGAATAAAATGGTATGGAGGAAGGACGGATAAATGGGGCTTGCAGATATTCACATACATCTTTTGTTTGGAGTGGATGACGGTGCAAAAGACGAAGATGAGATGCATGCCATTTTAGATGCGGCTTATCAAGCTGGCACACGGGTGCTTTGCTGTACACCTCATTTCCACCCCGGCTACTTTGGAGACAATTATGACAAGGTAAATGCGGCATTTAAGCGCTTGTCGAGTTATGTGCAGAAAACATATCCAGACATGGCGCTGTATTTGGGAAATGAACTTCGGTATGAACCGGAATGTGTGACTTGGCTGAGGCAAGGTGTTTGCAGAACGGTCAACGGTACCAGATATGTGCTGGTGGACTTCTCGGAAACAGCACCTGAAAAAACAATCGGAAATGGCCTTCATGCATTGCTCAACGCAGGCTATATCCCCATTCTTGCCCATGTGGAGCGCTATCGATCCCTGCACGGAAGAATTCCTGCGATTCAAGCGTTCTGGCACGATGGCGTGGTGCTCCAAGCAGATACTCAGTCCCTGTTCCGCGGGTTTGGCCTACTTGTTCAGCGTCAATGCCGGAAGCTGTTGTCCCTTGGGCTGATCGATCTATTTTCCTCAGATGCACACAACTGTACGTCTCGCCCACCTGAAATGTTGACGTGCTTTAACTACATCAGCAAAAAGTACGGTGCCGACTATGCGGCAACTTTATGCTGCAATAATGCGATTCGTTTATTGCATGGTGAGGCCGTAAGAAAGGACTTTTCTTAAGCATGAATCAGAAAGCAAATTTTAAAACAGTTACGCTGAAAGACCTGTGGGGTGTATTCGTCCAACGGCTATGGGCCATCATACTCGCGGCCTGCATTTGCTGTGGCGGCTTTTTGGTATTCAACCGTATGACGTTTGTCCCGCAATATGCCTCTACCGCGACCCTCTACATTCTGCGTCAGGCAGATGGCGCGACCGCCAGTGACGCAAGCTCCGATTTTTCATTGGCCTTAAAGGTTGTCAATGACTGCACCTACCTCTTAAAAAGCCATACCGTTTTGGATGAAGTTATCAGCAGCTTGAATCTGGACATGGAGTACGAGGATCTATATGACTGTGTTTCCACTTCGAATCCGGAGGACACCCGTATTCTCGAGGTGACTGTGAAAGCGGATTCCCCCGAACTGGCAAAGCGTATCGTGGATCGAATCTGCACCATCGGTTCAAAGCGCATTGAAGATGCCATGGGGTTTCAGCAGGTGAACCTCTACGAACTGGGAACAACAGACCCTGATCCCTGCAACAGCACGAGGATGCTCACATTTGCTTTTGCTGGCGTTGTTGCTGCCGTTGTAACGTATGTGATCTTCCTGATTATCTTCCTCCTCGATGACCGCATTAAGACCGATGGCGAAAATCTGGAGCGATACCTTGGCCTCAGCGTTCTGGGCAACATTCCGAATGCGGATGGCAAAAGTCGGGAAAATACGGCTATTACAAGACATACGCGGCGTATAGGACCTCAGCCAAGCAGGAGGTGGAAGATAAATAAAATGGAGAAAACAATTTTGGAAACCGGATCGTCTGTGAAAACAACCTTAAAACTTCCAGGAAAGAAAGACTTCTTCACGCAGGAAGCATTTAAGACATTGCGAACTAATTTGCAGTTCTGCGGTCAAGATATCTGCACTGTCGTGATCACAAGCTGCAATGAGAATGAAGGCAAGACAACTATCACCCTGCAGCTTGCAAAGAGCCTTGCAGAATTGAACAAGCGTGTGCTGGTCATTGATGCGGATATGCGAAAATCGGTTATGGCAGGGCGTAACACCACAGCGGAAAACCCTGCGGGACTGAGCGAGGTGCTGACAGGGCTGACTTCTGTCAAAGAATGCCTTTATCAGACGCAGTACGAAAATTTGTCGATCATGTTTGCAGGCAAGTATCCCCCCAACCCGGTAGAGCTGCTGAGCGGGCAATCCTTTGAAGAGCTTTTGAAGGCGGCGAAAGAGTCTTACGACTATGTGCTGATCGATGTCCCCCCGCTTGGCAGCGTCATTGACGCTGCCGTCGTAGCAGCCAAATGCGATGGAACGATCCTTGTTATTTCTGACAATCAAGTCCGTTATCGGCAGGCCATCGAGGTCATAGAGCAACTGAGGAAAAGCGGAAGCAAAATTCTCGGAGTAGTCCGCAACAACATCAAGAAAAAGGATGGCGGCTATTATAAGAAGTATTACAAGAACCGCTATCAATAAATCTCAAAAGAATATTGGATTCGAGCCATACTTACTTGAAGAGTTTCTGACTAAGGTGGTAGAAGCTTATGAAAAAGAGAAAAATCGTAGCATTGGTATGTGTAGCAGCAGTTCTACTTCTGGCCGTTTCAGCTTTTGGGTATGTCCAATCGAAGTTGGATAAAATCAACAAGGTACCCGACACGGTAGATGTCATCCCTCCAGATCAGGAAGACTTCGAAACCGATGCAAGCAACGAGCCGAAAGATATCATCGAGCTCAAACCGGAAGAGGTCGATTGGAGTGAGATAGAACCATTTCTGGACGACGACCTGCTCAATATCCTTTTGGTCGGTCAGGATCGACGCGAGGGAGAAGGGCGGCAACGCTCTGACTCTATGATTCTGTGCAGTATCAACCCAGATACAAAGCAGATATCGATGATCTCATTTTTGAGAGATCTGTATGTTCAGATCCCCGGCGGCTATTCTGATAATAGATTGAATGCTGCCTATGTTTTCGGCGGTTTTCCTCTGCTGATGGATACATTACATACTAATTTCGGAGTTTCTATTGACGGGTGCTTTGAGGTCGACTTCTCTGGCTTCCAGAGCATGATTGATATACTTGGCGGCGTAGATATTGAGATGACGAGCAAGGAAGCCAAGACGATAAATATCGGTACGGAGGCTGGTGTTTACCACCTGGATGGGACAAAGGCTCTTGCTTATTCACGCATCAGAAAGATCGACAATGACTTTTATAGGACCCAGCGTCAGCGCAATGTGCTGCAGGCAATCTATACCAAGTTCCGCCAGAGTAATGCAGCAGATCTGATGAAGCTGTTGGATGAAGTACTACCGTATCTGTCAACTGACATGACGAACTCGCAAATCATGCTACTGGCAGCGAAGTGCATCCCAATTATGGGAAGTGCAGAGCTCTCCAGTTATCGTGTCCCGGCAGATAACGCATACCATTATGCTTCTATCCGAGGTATGTCGGTGGTCGTCCCGGATCTGGACAAAATCCACGAGGATCTATTGAACGAGTATCTTCCACTCAATGCGGAGAAAGAGAGCAGTGAATGACCGTTTTACTTACTGGCGGAGCGGGATATATCGGCAGTCATGTAGCAGTTGAACTGCTTCAGTCGGGATACGATGTAATCATCGCAGATACCTTCTATAATAGTTCCCCAAAGGTTCCAATCATAATCAGTGAAATCACGGGGAAAAGCGTCAGAACCTATTATGTGGACATTCAGAATTCTGCGGATTTGGAGCAGATTTTCAAACAACATGAGATCAATGCGGTCATGCACTTTGCGGGATATAAGGCTGTCGGAGAATCTGTTCAGCAACCGCTCAAGTATTATAGAGGTAACCTTGACAGTACCCTCACACTTTTGGAAACCATGAGCAAATATCAGGTCAAAAACTTGATTTTCAGCTCGTCTGCAACGGTTTATGGCAATCCAGCCACGCTGCCGATTACAGAAGCGTGTCCCACTGGCGACATCGCAAGCCCGTATGGATGGACGAAGTATATGATCGAGCAGATCATTACGGACTATGCTGCGGCGACCCCGGATTTTTCAGCGGTCATTTTTCGCTATTTCAATCCGGTGGGAGCTCATCCAAGTGGCCTTATCGGAGAGGCTCCCAATGGCGCACCAAACAATTTGATGCCATATATCACTCAGGTGGCTACAGGAAAGCGAAAGCAACTATCCGTTTTTGGCGCTGATTATGATACGCCAGATGGTACATGTATCCGAGATTACATCCACATCATGGACATTGCCGCTGGCCACACAGCAGCACTGCCGTTTTGCACTTCGCACAAGGGCGTGGAGGTAATCAATCTGGGAACAGGTATGGGACATAGCGTTCTTGAGTTGATTTCCGCATTTGAAAACGCTACTGGGATTCATATCCCTTTTCAAATCGTTGGTCGCCGGGCGGGAGATATCCCGGTCTGCTTCGCCTCGGCAGAAAAGGCAAAAGCGTTGCTTGGCTGGCAAGCCACAAGAACTTTGAGTGACATGTGCCGTGACGCATGGAACTGGCAGCAGAAAAATCCCGATGGGTTTATGTAAGCAAAATGAATTTATATTAGCGCAGGAAGTATCGAAAACGGGAGATGCTGCATTACGAAAACCAAAGTACGCTATATACGGCAAGTAGACACTTGCGTATGTTGCGGCTGCCCAGTTCCAGAAGGCCGTATGGTCTGCTATAATTGCGAGAAAGATACAGCATCATTGCTGGAGAAGAACCACAAGAAGGCTAAATCCAGAAATCGTGTGCGAGGGATTTTCGGCCCCCTACGCAACAATTGATTTGCTATCTCATGGCCGTTTTTCCTGCTCTATATTATCTTCACAAGCAAGGAAGTCCTGATTATTTGGATTCCTTGCTTGTTTTTTTGAGAAACATCAGTGGGATTCCATCCATAAAATCTCAATAACTTTCTCCGTGCCCCTATCTATGGCACCATAACGGGTACATATCATTTGATTACCATATACCATACCGATGATTTCTATGAAGGCAATCAAATGAGGTGTATACTAATAGCATAGTAGGTGGTACCAATGTTCAATGCACAACAGCGAATTCGACAGTTAATGGATGAGCGCGGATGGACAATTTACCGATTGGCGCAGGAATCCAAGCTGTCGCAGACAACGATCAGTAATATCTTCAAGCGGAACAACCAGCCGTCTATTCCAACGGTGAATGCGATTTGTGACGCTTGTGGAATCACGCTGGCTCAGTTCTTTGCGGAGGACGATCCAGCAAACACTCTGAATGCCCGGAGTGAGTTTGACAACAGTGTTGCGGCGCTCAAAGAGGACCAACGCGAAGCGCTTGCTGCATTCATCAAGACAATGGTATAGTACATAACCGCTCAGCCTTGCTGTGCGGTTCACAGCAGAGGCTGTCCGAGTTAGATTGGACAGTCTCTGCGCTTTTTTACAAATCAAAGGAGGCATATTCATGAGCAACGAAATCATGCAGGAAACCACCACGCTTGTTGAATGCAGCGCGTTTCATCGTGCGATGAGCGTGCTGGAGGCCAGCCTACGGAACACCGAGGATTCGGAAGCCATCATCAATGGCCTCCTGAAAGGTGTGGCTGAGTTTTATGGCGCATCGAGAGCATCTGTGCTGGAAGCTGACTGGGAGCTCGGAATCGGCGTCATTACCTATGAGTGGTGCAAGGATGGTGTCCAAGCGCAGAGAGATATGCTCCAGTGCTTGCCCATGGAGAAGTTTCCGAGATGGAGGAAAGCACTTCGGGCCAATAAACCGGTTATGATTTCTGACCTACAGAGATTGGAGAGAGTTTATCCGGATGAAGCGGCTTTCTTTCGGGAGTATGGGGTGACTACACTGCTGGCGGCACCATTCTCCAAGCGGATCAATCAGGGATTCATTGCCGTGGACGATCCGACCCGCTATACGGATGACCCGGTTTTCCTGTTCATCGCCTCCTATGCAGTAGTACTGGAACTCAACGAGATCAAACAGCAGCAGTCCCTTTTGGCTGCCACAAAAGCCTCCAAGTACAATCCGGAGGACATCCATATCAATTTCTTTGGCGGTATGGAGATCATCGGACCAAAAGGAACGCTGACCGGAGAAGATATCAAAGCGGACCAGTGCTACCTGCTCCTGGCATATCTTATCCTGAACCACAAAAAGAATTTCTCCATTGACACCTTGGCAGAGATCATCTGCCCATACGACGAGCTCGACTCGCCGTATAAGGTCGTCAACAATATCGTTTACCGCCTGCGGCGCACTCTTTCTGTCATCGGCCTCGACAAGCTCGTCGTCGGCAAGAACGGCACATTCCAAATCAATCCTGACTATAATATTCATACAGACTTTGACCGTTTTGAGGATGCCTGCATTCAGCTGAAGACAGAAGAAAACCCGGATATGCGGCATTCCCTCTACCACAGCGCAGTCGATATGTATAAGGGACAGTTGCTCCCAAGATGCGAACATGAGTTGTGGCTGATGCAGTTGTCTATGTACTATCAGTCGCTGTATCTGCAGATCACCAAGGGATATGTCCGGCTGAAGATGGAGTGCAAGGATTATATCCTGGCGCAAAAGACGGCTATTGATGCTCTGCGCTTCGACCCGAAGGACAGCGAACTGAACATGTATGCGATCCTCGCCATGGGATTTCAGGGAAATCTCTCTATGGCACAGACATACTACACGGCGGCGAAGCCCTATCTGGCGTTAGAGCATGCCGAGGTCATCAAGAAGTATTTGAACATAAAATGAGAGCAACTTGAGGTTGTTCCGGAGGTTGCAGCTGAGGTTGTAGCAGAGGTTACGCAGTAGGTTGCTCCAGAGGTTGCGGAAGAGGTCATACATGAGGCTGCCCAGTAGGTTGCAGCTGAGGTCATAGAAAAGTCATACAGGAGGTTGTCCAGCAGGTCACGGCTGAGGTTGCCCGCCCGTTATCATTGGTTATCGGATGCGTCCGATAGATGATGCGGGCGGGTGATTTTTTTGCTGTGCAGAAGACGATATTACGCCGTTGGTCACCACAAGGCCGGTTTGCGCCCCTTGTGCACGGATCTGTACGGCCCTCCTGCGCCGCGAACCGTCTATCATTCTAATATTGCGTCCTGCTCCCGGAGCCATTGTGCTCCGGGAGCTTTTTTGCATTTCGGGGCACTTTTGCCGCGCTGCCGTGGCCCTCCGTTTTCGAGATTTGATTCGCCACCAAATCTTGAAAAAACGGAGGAGCAATATGTTCAATCGAAAGAGCATCTACGCTCTCAATAAGAAAGATCCCAACGCCATCGTCTATACGGATGCTGATGGTAATTTGATTCGCCTGACCCGTGATGACTTTTCCAACGAGGAGGAGTTCCTGCGCTGGAAAAAGATATCCGATATGGATTATCACGGAGAAGAAAAAGTTGACCACCTGTACTATGATGGCACGCTCCCGCTGGAGAGCTTGGCTGAGGAAGTAATTGCGGTTCCGTCCGCCGAGGAAGGTTACATCACAGAAATTGACCTATCCGAAAGACATCTTCTGGAGAATCTTTTACTGGAAGGAATGGGAACTAAATTGACCGAACGCCAGCGAACGAGGCTCTGGCTCTATTGCATAAATGGAGTAACAGCGGCAGAGATTGCATCATTTGAAGGCATAGCACAACAGAATGTCTCAAAGTCAATCGCTTCCGCAAAAAAGAAATTGAAAAAATTTTTGAAAAACAGGGTGTGAAACCCTCCTTTTTCCCGCGATAGGTGAAGGGATAATTTTTCTCCCTGCTATGAACCTTGATAAACACCGTCTCAGGCGGTCATATCCGGCAACTTGAATACATTAGCTGACGGAGCCAGCGTCAGGCCGAGTGCGCGAAGACCACCTGTGCGGAGCATCTCCGCATCAAAGGACGGCCAAATAAGGTGCAGAGCGATACCCACTCAGGCCAAGACAGCTTTGGCAAGCTGTTCCCGCCATGATCCCGTCAGCCCACAATGATACTCCTGTACGCAGCTCCGGGCGTTCCCCGGAGGGGTGAGAGTCCCGTGATGTGCGCCAGCACAGTTCAAGTTGCCGCCCCGCCTGGGGAAGTAGTGTCAAGTACAGGCAAAGGAAAATATATACCGCGCAGGCTAAAGCTGTGCGCTATGGCCTGCGCGGATTCCTTTACTTAGTTTGTAGCAGGAGAAAAATGGAAGCTACTATGGATAATGACAACATCCACTCCGCATACCGCGGAGATATATTCTATGCGGATCTTGAACCGGTACGCGGCTCCGAGCAAGGAGGCGTCCGACCGGTGCTGATTATTCAGAATGACATAGGCAATCGTCATAGTCCCACGGTCATCGTGGCGGCGATTACCAGCCGCATAAAGCATCACCGATTACCGACCCATGTAAACCTGAATGGGCGACAATGCGGATTACACAATGAATCCACGATCATGCTGGAACAGCTTCGGACATTAGACAAGCAGCGCCTGCTTGGGTATGCGGGAACTGTAGGAAAAGGCAAGATGCAGGAAGTGAATGCTGCCTTGGAGATCAGCATTGGGATTAAGGATATACTACCTGACAACAAAAGAAAGCGAGGAAGCGACTATGGTAAATCAGAGTACAGAGAAGAAAAACACCAGGCAGATCCAGATGACCATTGAGGGTCATAAGGTAACGATCAGCTTTGCTCAGGAGGCCAATCCGACCCTCTCTGCTCTGGTACGCAACACCCTGCTGGACGCATATATCCGAAAGAACGGGCTGTGCAGTGAGGAACAGCCTGCATAAAAGAGTGGTTCGGAAATGCTTCTCTTCGTTGTAAAAACGCTTATCATGTGTTATACTATGCAAAAGGGGCGTGATGACCAGTGACTTTTGCAGACTCTATTATTCAGCTTCGCAGTGAACTGCGCATTTCGCAGAAGGAACTTGCGGAACAGCTGAATATAAGTGTTGCGACCGTCAATCGCTGGGAGAACGGAAGAACCGAGCCGAATAAAATGACACTGTTTGTGATTCGGGACTTTTGCAAATCCAAGAATATCGCTTTTGCATTTGACACATTGAAAAGTGTTGAGAGGGGTGAGCAAAATTGAATCTCGGACACGAAACCGAAACCTTAGAATTTAAAAAGACTACTGGAGAACTGAAGGAAGGCGTCGTATCAATTGCTGCCATCCTGAACAAACATCAGAAAGGCGAACTCTATTTCGGGATAAAACCAGATGGGACGCCTATTGGACAGCAAATTTCCGAAAAGACCCTACGGGATATCAGTCAGGAGATTGCAAACCATATCGAGCCGAGAATTTACCCGGAAATTGCAGTAGTCCATATTGATGATAAGGATTGTATCCATGTCAGCTTTGAAGGGCACAACACACCATACTTTGCCTATAATGTGGCCAGAATCCGTGTCGCGGATGAAGATAAGGTAATGTCCCAGCAGGAATTGACCGACTACATTATGGAGCGGCAAAGCAGCGAAGGTGTATGGGAACGCAAAGTTTCTGAGTGCTTGACAAGCTCGGTGGACGAGAACTCTCTCAAAGAGTATATCCACCGCGGTCAAGAGTTCGGCAGAATCAGCTTTGATTATTCCGACAGGGATACGGTGCTGGGTAAGTTGAGCTTGACTGCGGGAAGCTACCTGCTGAACGCAGGCATGGTCCTGTTCGGTGAGACACCTTACAATGACCTGCAAATGGCGGTATTCGCCGGAACGGAGCGGCTCACATTTTTGGATATTCAGCGCGAGCATGGAACGATCTTCGAACTCGTTGACCGTGCCGAAAAGTATATTTTCAAAAATATCCGCTGGCGGGTAGAGTTTGGATCTTTGCAACGCAAAGAAATCCCAGAAATTCCTGTGGATGCCGTCCGTGAAGCGCTGATCAATTCGTTTTGCCACAAGGAATACGGAACCGGACAGAACAACGAGGTTTCCATATACAAGGACCGAGTTGAGATTTATAACCCCGGTACTTTTCCGGCAGGCTATGAGCCGGAGGACTTCATCTCTGGTCGAGAGCGCCCTATCCGCAGGAACCCGCTGATTGCACAGACACTTTATTACTCCAAGAATGTTGAGAGCTTTGGTACTGGACTGAAGCGTATTGCTGATGCGTGTGACGCTGCTGGATGCAAATATAAATTTGAGGTTTTGAAGTCCGGATTCGTGGTTGTTTTCTATCGGTCCGACGAGAATTTTGACACGACTGGAACGGATACCACTCCAGTTACCATACCAGTCAACACTCCAGATAAAGATATTCGGAGTAAGATTGTTTCTCTGTGCCTCAATGCCCCTCAGACGCGCGAACAGTTGATGCAAGCCTGCGGAATGAAAAACAAAGCACATTTTCTGAAAGCATATCTGAAGCCGATGTTGGAGACAGGAGAACTCCAGTTGACAGTTCCTGATAAGCCCAATAGCCGGAATCAGAAATATATTGCAGTCCGTCATACCACAGGAGAAGTACGATGAGCAAAGAAATCTATACCTGTGACGCCTGCCACTATACCTTCGAAGCGGAAACCGGATGCGACCAATGCCCGGACTGCGGCAAAAAGCGAGTGCGGCCTGCCGATGAGCAAGAATCAAAGGAATATCTGGATCGTCAAAAGCACACCGAGAAGTGGAATTGAGAAACTGCGGAGGAAAAACAAAATGGTTACCAGAGATGATTTGGAGCAGTTGGTAAAGAATCGCGGCCAAGAGGCTGTTGGCGCAGCTGTCGTCAAAATCCCTGACGAGGATGTGCGTCCGGCTCTGATGCTCATGGTTATGATATATCAGAAATCGGACGAAATAAATCGTGAGATATTTCGTCGAGATCAGAAGCGCATTGCTGAATTGGAAGAAGAACTTGAAAAAGCCCACGCAGAACTCCATCGGTTAGAGCAGGAAAAATAAAATTCTTTTGTCATTACGAGCAGGCTGCAGTTTAAAGCTGCGGCCTGCTTTCTATTCTCGGCAAGCTGGCGCTTGGGCAAAAAGTCTTTTACTCAAGCGCGATTTTACCGGATCGGAGGCCGTTTCTTTGTTGCTTATATTTCGAGGTTTTGATAGCTATTCAACCTGAAATGTGAGATAATCAAGGTGGCAGAATGCTGTGTACTTTGAAAAGTGAATACATGAAAAGGTGTATCTGAACCTCTCACATTTCTAAATCATTCATTGAGAGGAAGGATACATTATGGCTGAAAGAGTTTGTTGTTCTTATCAAAATGTACTCAGCATCCAGAACAGAGTATGCTGTCTGTACCGCGTCTCCACCACCAAGCAGGTCGACCACGATGACCAGAATCAAGCTGACATCCCCGTGCAGAGAAAAGCCTGCCGTGAGTTCGCAGAGCGGATGGGCTGGACCATCGTGTATGAGGAACAGGAAAACGGCGTGTCGGGCTTCAAGGTCAGCGCCAATGACCGTGATAAAATTCAACTCATCAAGGAATATGCCGAGCAGGATAAATTTGATATCCTATTGGTGTTCATGTTCGACCGTATTGGCAGACGAGCCGAAGAAACGCCATTCGTGGTCGAATGGCTCATCAACCACGGCATTCAGGTCTGGAGCGTCAACGAAGGTGAACAGCGAATCGACACGCATGTCGACCGTCTCACCAACTACATCCGCTTCTGGCAGGCAGACGGCGAAAGCCAGAAAACCTCCATGCGTACCAAGGCTGCCCTCGGGCAGATGGTACAGGAAGGCCGCTTCCGTGGCGGTTCCGCCCCTTACGGCTATGACCTGGTACCCAGCGGCACATACAACAAGCGCAAGCATGAGGTCTTCAAACTGGAGATCAATCCCGACGAGGCAAAGGTCGTGCGCATGATGTTCGACCTGTGTGTCGGCTCTGGCTACGGCAGATTCAAAATCGCCAACTTTCTGTCTGAGATGGGCATCAAGACCCGTGACGGGAAGAACTGGCATGAAGCTACCGTCGGTCACATTCTGCATAATATCATGTACACCGGAGTGCTTCGGAGCGGCAGTACACAGTCTAAAGCATTCCCTGATTTGCAGATTATCTCACCGGAGAACTTCGCGCTGGCGCAGAAGCTCATGGCCGAGCGTGCCAATGAATGCAATGCACTGCGAACCATGCCCCGCAACACCAGGGGGCAGTCCCTACTGTCCGGCAATGTGTTCTGTGGCCACTGTGGCGGGCGTCTGACGCTGACCACCAATGGGACAACTCGGATCAACGCTGCCGGTGAAAAGGTTGGCCGCAAGCGCATCCGCTATGTGTGCTACAACAAGACCCGCAAGCGCAGTAACTGCGATGGGCAGACTGGCTACACCATGCACATTCTGGACAAGATGGTCACCGACATTCTCCATCAGGTATTCGACCGGATGCGTTCTGTAGAGGAAAACGAGATCATTTCCCGTACCCACCGCAGCGCTATGGTCAGCCTCAAGAAACGCCTTTCGGACGCCAAAGCGGAATCCGCCAAGGCAACGAAGGAATATGAATCCCTGAAGCTGGAGGTTATCAAAGCCGTACAGGGCGAAAGTGCATTCCCGATGGATGTCCTGTCGGAGCTGGTCAACAATGCCCGTACCAGGATGCTGGATGCCAATGCTCAATTGACTGAACTCAATGAGGAAGTCGAGAAAAGCAATCAGCGCATCGAAGCCATCAAAGCGGATTACCGCCGCATCATGGAATGGTCCGAGATGTTCGATGGCAGCGACATGGATGTGAAGAAGATGATCGCAGGATACATCATCAAGAGAGTGGATGTGTACTCCGATTATCGCCTGCACATCGAGTTCAACATGAGCTTCGCACAGTTCGAACTCGGATTGGAAACAGAAGTTGAGTATGCAGCACAGGACATTGTTTCATGAAAAAAGCACTGCCTGACAGTGCGCTCATTCAGCCTCTCTAATTGACAACAGTTCCAAAACACGCTAAAATAATCGCAGAAATGCGTGTGGGTGGATTCTGATGGAGATATGGCCCCAGATGCCTGTGGGGGTGCTTAACCGATCACTCGGGAGCGCGTCTGAATGGCATTCAGGAGGTCATGGGTTCGAATCCCATATGCTCCATTTTTTGTTGCAAAAAATTTATCGCGTCTGAATAGACAGCTTTGCATCGATCATAAAAGAGCCCTGCTGACATCGATATGGTGACAGCATGGCTTATGATTTGTTCAATTCAATATGCGGCGGACCTGTTGGATCAGGTCCGCTTTTTGATGCTCAAATGCAGAGATCCTGTGAGCGTTCAGACCGGACGGATGAGGAAGTCCGCAAAGGACCCTATCGGAATACTCCGGAAACAAGGTCAGCAAAGCCCTTTCGACTATGTTACCCAGGGGGATGATCATTTTGATGTGTGGGATCATCGCCAGTTCGGAAGAAAGGCTTTGGCAGATGAAATGCTGTAGATAATCATCGGTTAATAGAGATGGACTGTAACCGCTGTAATTAACAAAGGACCCACCCTTGTGAAGAAAGACGGGATACTTGATCAATGAGGTGGTGTGGAGAAGAGGGCAGTCTGTGCGGAACAGCCAAGAGACTTCTGGTATGGATAGCCGCTCGGCAAGAGGCAGCTGATCGATCATATGGATCAGGTTGGTTCGCATTTGCCCGGCAAAACGGGAGCTTAGTTTAGCCTGGCGGCATAATGTTTCATAAGAAGCCGAAGGGTCGACTTGCAGCTGCGACAGAACCGTTTCGTAAGCAAGCTTGCTCTGCGACCAGCCCGGCGTGATCCCGATCATAATGATTTCTGCCGAGGGATTATAATCATCATTATGGGGTGCATAAAAAACAGAATAATTATTTTCATAGATCAGAAACTCAGACCTAAGGACCATTTCCCTGGACACGTATCCCAAAGCAGTATAGGCAGGAAGCAGTTTCTTGATAACAGGGAAAAAAACAGCCGTTTGATTGTAAGGTGTCAGCATAATCGGTGAGAGGAATCAAGGGTTGAAAACAGAAAGAATATGGTTAATGAATGATTGTAAAAGTATGGAAGGAGGATCATGGATAAATGCACCGAAGGGAACTTCGTATTCCCAGGTTATCGGAATATCCTTTATTAAGGGAAATGCATTTGTTCTGGCAATGGTTGATTGTAAAATGAAATTGAACAGTTAAAAATAAAGGTGATCCATAGCGATTTCCTTTGGTAGAATTAAGTTACCACACCAAATCACCAAGGAGATGGTTATGGATCAAGCAAATTCTACCACATTAACCCCTGATCGCGAAAGAGGTCAGCATCTTAGATTTGAAGACAGGTGCAGCATCAAAGTCTTCCATAAGCTGGGCTATTCTCTTAGAGCCATCGCACTATCGTTAGACTGCTCGCTCTCAACGGTCATGTATGAACTGCGCAGAGGGACCGGAGAACGAAATGGCAAACGTGGTCGCTTTCCGGAATATTCGCCTAAGCGAGGTCAGGCAAATTATGAAGTCAACCGCAGCAGATGTCATAAGGAACACAAACTCACGAAGACCAATCCATTCATCAAGTGGATGATCGATAAGATGAAAGAGCAACATTGGTCATTGGATGCGTGTGTAGGATATGCCATACGCAAGGTACTGTTTTCGAAAGACCAGATCCCCTGCACCAAAACACTCTACAATGAGCTGTGGGCAGGGAATCTGCCGCTCACCCCGTTTGATGTTCCAGAGGCCTTGAGCAAGGCACACAAGAAGCATCCTGCAAGGAAGAATAAGCGAATTCTCGGAACAAGCATAGACGAACGACCGAACGTTGCAGCACTCAGGACCGAGTGCGGGCACTGGGAGATCGATACCGTCGTTGGCCATAAAGCCGGCAGAGAATCCGTGGTTAGGAAAAGAAAATATTCGAAGAGTAGCAGAAATTTGCAAGTTACTAAATAATAATAATGTGAATGCCGCTGCAGCACTGATTTCACCTTTACAAGTTGATAGGGAAGTGGCAAAAGAGATTATTGGTGCAGACCACTTCTATGAGATATACCTTTCAACACCTTTGGAAATCTGCGAAAAACGCGATTGCAAAGGACTATATAAGGAAGCTCGAGAAGGGAAAATTACGAATTTTACTGGACTGGATAGCCCATATGAGATACCTTTGTCCCCTAAAGTCGAGATTAATACAAGCAACATGGATGTATCTCAAGCGACTGATACTATTTTTCAAATGCTTTTTTATAGTGAATAAATTGTATCATTTGGAATTTTTGACCACATGACTGGCCTTTGCCAGGATGATAGCGATCAGGCAGGTGATCAGATCGGAGACGGCCTGTGCATAGATCACTCCGTAATAACCGAAAACGGCCGATAAAAGGATCAGCATTAATAGCAGGACAAGGCCCTGGCGGCTGAGGGAGAGAATAAAGGCGGGAATGGCTTTACCGGCGGACTGGAAGAGGGTAGTCAGCACCAGGATGATGCCCATCAGAGGCATGGAAACGACAAGGGCCCTCAGGATCTGAGCTCCGGAGGAAATAACGTCGGGATCCTGGATAAAAATACGGATGATGCCCGGAGCCAGGCAGATAAAGAGGGCAGCCATAACAGCCGAAAAAATCAACTCTACCGTCATGGCAAAACGCAGTGTCTTTTTCAGGCGGTCCTTATCGCCTGCCCCGTAGCTGTAGCCGTATAAGGGCTGGCCGCCGAATGCAAAACCGACCATGACCAGCATTACGATCATATTCACTTTCAAAGCAATACCCAGAGCCGCGATCTTATCTGTCCCGTAAGGAAGAAGAAAGCGGTTGGTCATCATAATGGCAAAGCTCTGCATCAGGTTGGTGATGGAGGCCGGCAGACCGATAGCGAAAAGCTGGCCAATGTCCGAACGGGTTGCCCTGTAGTCGGACAGACGGATCGACAGGTGCTTAGTTTTTTTCAAAAGAACAAGGATATAAATGATCACGGTCACCGCGTTACTAAGGACGGTTGCGATTGCGGCCCCGGCGGCTCCCAGCCCCAGGGAAAAGATAAAGATGGGGTCCAGGATGATGTTGCAGACAGAGCCGATGATGGTGCCGATCATAGCGGAAAAGGCCAGACCTTCCGTCCTTAGGGTATTGTTGGGAACCAGCGACAGGATGATGGCGGGGGCTCCGGCGGCCAGCCAGGTATAATAAGCGGAGGCGCTGGCAAACGTATCTTCTTTAGCACCAAGCAGCCTCAGGATAGGATTTTTACAGACAAGCATGACAAGTGCGCAGACAAGGCTCCAGCCCAGCGCCGTGTAAAAGGAAAAGGCATGCACATGGGACGATTCCTCATACTTTTTGGCTCCGAACAGACGGCTGATGACCGAGCTGGCTCCCAGACCGAAAATGTCTCCGAAGGCCAGCATCAGAGAAAAGACGGGAGCGCACAGGGAGACGCCGGCCACCAGACTGGTGTCACCGGTTCGGGCAATAAACCAGGTGTCGACCATGTTATAGACAAGGCTGACCACCATGCCCATGACCACGGGCATAGCTAATTTTAAATAGGCTTTGCGGACCGGCGCTTTTTCAAATAATTCGTTTTCCATATGATGCATCCTTATCAAATAAATATCACAAGGGTATTCTACCAGAATCAATACGGATCTTATATGTTGAAAATCAATAAAATAAATACCACTGTCTAAAAGCACAAGTATTTGGCTTTAAGAATGTTTGAGCTTTGGCTGTTTTCATTGTGCCAGATAGTGTATAATAACACTTGCCTAATTTTTAGAAGTGTCATTGGCAAACAATGTTTACTCTGAAAGGAGTGATACAGACTGTGGACAAAAAGAAAAAGAAAAAATTTCTGATTGTCTGGGCAGCGGTCCTTGTTGTTCTGCTGGTCCTTATTTTTTTGATGGGGAAACCGGCCGCCAACACGGAAACGCTGCAGGATGTCATGAAGGATGGGGTACTTCATGACCATAACAAAATCAAAGCGCTGGGCATGCTGATGAATCCCTCGGTGATCGCCGACTGGTGGATCATGGGGATCCTTCTGGCGGCGGCCGCGCTGATCCGCATTTTCGCTGTTCCCCATTTTACCGAAGTGCCCGGCAAGTTCCAGCTGGCCATCGAAAGCCTGGTGGATCTGGCCGACGGGCTGGCAAGACAGAACAGCCCGCACCGTCATAAGTTCTTAGGCGCTTACGTGTTCTTCGCCGGAAGCTATATTTTCTTCGGCACTCTGTTTGAGCTGTTCGGCATACAGGCCATAACGACCACCGGGGCGAGCGTGTCCCTGCCGTCCCCTCTGTCGGATATCAACGCGGCCATAGCCCTGGGCTGCCTTTCCTACGGTGTCATAATGTCGGGTGGTATCGCCGGCAACCATGTCAAAGGCATAGGCCTGACGCTGAAGGAATTTTCGCTTCCCATCTCCATGAGTTTCCGACTGTTCGGAGCTCTTCTGAGCGGACTTCTGGTGACCGAGCTGGTTTATTACAGCATCAGCCTCAGCTTTGTGATCCCGGTAGCAGTAGGTATTATGTTCACCTTGATGCACGCCCTGATCCAGACCTACGTACTGACCATGCTGACCACCGTATTCTACGGAGAAGTTTCGCTTCCCCAGCCGAAAAAGGCTAAAAAAAGCAAGGCAAAACCCAAAGCTGCAGACATAGCAGCCTGAACGGCCGATATAAACAAACATACCCTCACAATCAATAAGGAGTAACAACATTATGAAAACCATTACGAAACGTTTTATTTTTGCAGCACTGGCTCTGGTCATCGGACTTTCGACCCTGCTTCCGGCTGTAAAAACGCAGGCAGCCGTTCCGCAGACCGCTGCTGTAGAAGATACGGATGCAAGCGCGGACACCGCTGTCAGTGAGGCCGCCGCTGAGGCGTCTACTGTCAGCAGCAAGGCTTGGGCAGCCGCAGTCGCCATCGCCTTTGTAGCCGGCGTCGGCGCCTTTTCCATGGGCCTTTCCATTTCCAAGTCGGTAGAGTCCATTTCCCGTCAGCCCGAAGCAGCCGGCAGCATCCGTACCGCTTTGATGCTGGGTCTGGTATTTATCGAAACGGCCATCATTTACGCCCTGATCGTTGCGATCCTGATCGTCTTCACCCTGTAAGGAAGAGGAGATCGAAATTATGCCACTGAATATCAATCTGCAGCAGATCCTGCTGCATCTGTTCAACTTTGCAATTTTATTCGGCGGCCTGTATCTCCTGCTCTATAAGCCGGTCAAGGATTTTATGGACAAGCGGGAGGCCAAGTATAAAGCTATGGCCGACGAAGCTGCCCAGAAAAACAGTCAGGCCGACGAATTAAAGGCTCAATATCAGGCTAAGCTTGATCAGGCCGATCAGGAGATCGCTCTGCGCAAAAAGACGGCTCAGCAGGAAATGCAGGATAAGCTGAGTCAGGAAGAAGCAGACGCCCATCAGAAGGCCGAACAGATCCTGGCTAAAGCCCGCCGGGAGGCGGAGGCTGATAAAGCCAGCATTATGGAAGATGCTTCCAAACAGATCCGCTCGCTGGCGGAAGATGCTGCCTCCAAACTGGCCAGAAAGTCAGTATCGGACGTATATGATGAATTTTTAAATACTGCCGACACCGCCGCCGATGGATCCGATAGCAGCGCCGTCAAGGGAGGGGACCCGGCATGAGCGCCTCCTCTGACACCAAACAGAAGAAAGCTGTGATCCGGGCTCCGCAGGCCCCTTCTCAGCAGCAGCTTGAGAAGTTCGAAGGCTTTCTTACCCAAAAATACGGACCCGTCGATCTGACCTTTGTCGAAGATCCCAGCCTGAAAACGGGATTTATCCTGGAGGTCGGCCACGATGTGTACGACTGGAGCCTGCCGGGACGTCTGCGTCAGATGCGGGACATGATCGAAGGTCTGCCCGATGTACCGTCCGACCGTTTGATGCCTCTGATCCGGGAAAGTATCGACAAATGGAGTCCTGCCATCGTTCCCCAGGAAGTGGGGACCGTTCTGACAGTAGGAGACGGCATCGCCCTGGTCAGCGGCTTGACCAACGCCACCTACGGTGAGATCGTCGTTTTTGAATGCGGCATCAAGGGCATGGTCCAGGACCTGAAAAAGGACCGGATCGGCTGCATTTTGTTCGGAGACGATCAGGATGTCATGGAAGGAAGTAAGGTTTACCGCACCATGCGGGAAGCCGGCATCCCGGTCGGGGAAAAATTCCTGGGCAGGGTCATCGACGCTTTAGGTTCGCCTATCGACGGAAAAGGTCCCATTCAGGCCAATGATTACCGTCCGGTCGAGTCACCGGCCCCCGGCATCATCGACCGTCAGCCGGTCAACCGTCCTATGGAGACCGGTATCTTAAGCATCGATTCCATGTTCCCCATCGGACGCGGACAGCGTGAGCTGATCATCGGCGACCGCCAGACCGGTAAGACTACCATCGCCCTGGATACCATCCTTAACCAGAAGGGTAAAGACGTTATCTGTATCTATGTAGCAATTGGCCAGAAAAACAGTTCCGTCATGCAGCTGACCCAGACTCTGAAAAACACGGGAGCCATGGACTACACGATCGTCATCGACGCTTCGGCCTCGGACGCGGTGCCCCTTCAATACATCGCTCCCTATGCCGGCTGCGCTATGGGCGAGTACTTCATGAACAAGGGCAAGGACGTGCTGATCGTCTATGATGACCTGTCCAAACACGCCGTTGCTTACCGTGCCATGAGTCTGCTTCTGGAACGGTCTCCCGGACGTGAGGCCTATCCCGGCGATGTCTTTTATCTGCATTCCCGCCTTCTGGAAAGGGCTGCCCACCTGTCGGACGAAAAGGGCGGCGGCAGCATGACCGCTCTGCCTATCGTAGAGACCCAGGCAGGAGACGTATCGGCTTACATTCCCACCAACATTATTTCCATCACGGACGGCCAGATCTTTCTGGAAAGCGACCTATTCTTCGAGGGCCAGCGCCCGGCGGTCAACGTCGGCCTGTCTGTATCCCGTGTCGGCGGCGCTGCTCAGACCAAAGCCATGAAAAAGGCGGCCGGGTCTATCAAGCTGGATCTGTCCCAGTACCGGGAAATGGAAGTTTTCACTCAGTTTTCCAGCGATCTGGATGAAACCACCAAACAGCAGTTGGCCTACGGGCAGGGTCTGATGCGTCTTCTGCGTCAGAACCAGCATCATCCTTATCAGCAGCATGAACAGGTCATCCTGCTGACCTGCGCCTTAGACCACCAGTTCCTGGGGATCGACGTCAAAAAGATCAGTCAGGCCTCCGCAGCCCTGCTTTCTTACTTTAACAGTGAAAAGGCTGACCTGTGCCGGACCATCGATACTTCGGGCAAACTTTCCGACGAGACCCGTCAGGAGATCGCCGATCTTGCCGAACCGGTGCTGGCTGCCTACAGAAAGAAGTAATCCATGGCCAATACCAAAGAGATCAAAGAGCGCATGAAAAGCGTCAGGGATACGCAGAAGATCACCAACGCCATGTACCTGATCGCTTCCATGAAAATGCGCAAGGCCAAGCAGGATCTGGACAATACCCGTCCCTACATGGACGCGGTCGCCAGTGAGATCAAGCGTATCCTGCGTACCCAGGATCACATCGACAGTAAATATTTTTATCCGGATGAGAACGAGCCGCCGCTGAGCGGCACCTACGCCATGCTGGTCATCACGGCCGACAAGGGCCTGGCCGGCGCTTACAACCAGAATATCCTGAAAAAAGCGGAAGAGACCCTGAAAAATCATCCGGACTTCAAACTTTTCGTCGTGGGGGAGTACGGCCGTCAGTACTTTACGCGCCGCCATATCCCCATCGAGAAAAATTTCCTCTACACGGCCCAGAACCCCAGCATCGAGCGGGCACGCGAGATCAATCTGGAACTGCAGAAGGTCTACGACTCGGGCGAGGCCGAAAAAATCTACGTGCTCTATACCAACATGAAAAACGGAATGGTCATGGAGCCGGTCGTTTATCGTCTGCTGCCCTTTCACCGTTCGAACTTCGTGTCGCCGACCGTAGAGAAAAAGATCAAGCAGCCGTTTGAATTTGTCCCCTCCGTCGAGGAGGCTATCAACGGTCTGGTGCCCAGTTACATGACCGGTTATATATACTCCGCCTTGGTCGACAGTTTTTGTTCCGAACAGAATGCCCGTATGACGGCCATGAGTTCGGCCAACGACAACGCCAATCAGGTGCTGGAGCAGCTGGGCAAGGAATATAACGAGATCCGGCAGAGCGTGATCACGCAGGAGATCACCGAGGTCACCAGCGGCGCCAGAGCCTTACGGCGCAGCCGGACAGAAAGGGAGGCGTAAATTTGGAAGATCTTGCAAAAGGAAAGATCGTGCAGGTATCCGGTCCCGTTGTGGATGTTGAGTTCCCTCAGGGACAGTTGCCCAGGATCAACGATGCGCTGACCGTTGCGGTAGACAGCGACAGGCTGGATGGTAAAGAAGATATCCGTGTCATGGAAGTGGCCCAGCATACCGGTAACAATACGGTGCGCTGCATCATGCTGGCCGGGAGCGAGGGCCTGTCACGAGGCCTTGAAGTGACTCAGACCGGCCACGGAATCCAGGTGCCGGTGGGCGAATGCACCCTGGGGCGTATGTTCAACCTGCTGGGAGAGCCTATTGACGGCATGGGACCGGTCCAGAATCCGGAGACAAAGCCGGATGACGGAAAGTCCGAGACCCTTCCGATCGAAAAGTGGGATATCCACCGCAAGGCTCCTTCTTTTGAAGAGCAGAGCCCGGCGGTCAATATCCTGGAGACGGGCATCAAGGTCGTTGACCTTTTGGAGCCTTATCCCCGCGGCGGTAAGATCGGTCTGTTCGGAGGCGCGGGAGTCGGCAAAACCGTTCTGATCCAGGAGCTGATCCACAATGTTGCTACCGAGCATGGCGGCTATTCCATCTTTACCGGTGTCGGCGAGCGCAGCCGTGAAGGCAATGATCTGTGGAACGAGATGAACGAGAGCGGCGTTTCGGCAAAGACCGCCATGGTCTTCGGCCAGATGAACGAAACTCCCGGCGTCCGTATGAGAGTGGCCCTGTCCGGTCTGACCATGGCTGAATATTTCCGTGATAAAGAGCATCAGGACGTGCTGCTTTTTATCGATAACATTTTCCGTTTCGTACAGGCCGGTTCTGAGGTTTCCACCCTGCTGGGCCGTATGCCTTCGGCCGTCGGCTATCAGCCGACCCTGGCCAGCGAAATGGGCGACCTGCAGGAGCGGATCACTTCGACCAAGAACGGGTCCATTACGTCCGTGCAGGCGGTCTACGTCCCGGCTGACGATCTGACAGACCCGGCGCCTGCGACAACCTTCTCCCATCTGGACGCGACCACTGTCCTGTCCCGTAAGATCGCGGAACAGGGCTTGTACCCGGCCGTCGATCCCCTGGCTTCGACTTCCCGTATCCTGGAGCCCGACATCGTGGGCGAGGAACATTACGAGGTAGCCCGGCGGGTGCAGGAGATCCTGCAGCAGTACAATGAATTGCAGGATATCATCGCCATCCTGGGTATGGAGGAGCTGTCGGAAGAGGACCGCAAGACGGTTTTCCGGGCCCGCAAGATCCAGCGTTTCCTGTCGCAGCCTTTCCATGTGGCCGAAAAGTTCACCGGTGTTGCCGGCGCTTATGTGCCGCTGAAGGAGACCCTGCGCGGATTCCGCATGATCATCGACGGACAGATGGACGATTATCCGGAGGCGGCCTTCTTTAACGTGGGCACTATCGATGATGTCATTGCCAAGGCCGAGCTTCTGCAGAAAGAAGCTTCCCACGACCAGATGCTGGAAGAAGGGGTCGGAAAAGACGCTACCATCGGAGAGGTCGCTAAAAAGACCCTGTCTTTGAGCGGCCAGTCCAGCCAGATCAATGAAGTCGGAAAGAAAAATTGACCCGGACCGAGCCAGTCGGAAAGAATCACGAATATTGAAGAATCGTAAAGGAGGTCTGCGGTGAAAGCCTTCAACGGACGCATATTAAAAGCAGAAGGTCCCTTTTACCAGGGACCTTTGGAAAGTTTGATCATTCCCTATCGTGACGGTTTTCTGGGCATCCAGGCGGGGCACAGTAACATGATCTGCGCCATCGTACCGGGCCAGCTGACCTGGAGGGTCCCCGGAGGGCAGAACCAGTACGCGGCGGTTTCCCACGGCTTCGTCAAATGCGAGGACGGGGAAGTGCTCATCCTGTGCGAGACCATCGAACGGCCAGAAGAGATCGATGCCAACCGGGCAAGAGCCGAGCAGGCGCGGGCCAAGGAGATCATGCTGCAGAAGAAGAGCATCCAGGAATATCATCTGGCCGAGCTGGAGTTCGCCCGCACGGCCAACCGTCTGAAAGTTAAACGTCATCAGAGCGGTAAATGATCGTTCGGATATTTTTTTGCAGCGGGCGGCGCTACTATGGAATTGATTCTTACCCACCTTGTCAGTCGGAATGAAGAAGGTATGAGGCTGGGCCAGGTACTGAAACAGAAGATGGGCTTATCGTCCCGTCAGATCAGCCGGGCCAAGTTCACACCCGGCGGCATCAGCCTTGACGGAAAGACATTTGCAGAGGACGGGCGTACTTCGACGGGTACGACAGTCAAAGAAGGCCAGGTCATCCGTATATGTTTTCCCGACACCGGAGCGACCGTCCGGGAAGACCGGTCCGGACTGAATATCCCTGTCTTATATGAAGACAGGGATATCGTTTTTCTGGATAAACCGGCCGGCATGGTACCGCGAACCGGTCCGCCTGATCGGGCGTCTGGATATGGAAACGTCCGGAGTCATCGGAGCCTGCCGGTCGTCGGTAGCCCTGAACCGGATGGAAAAAGAACGGAAAAAAGGTACTTACAGCAAGCAGTATGTCGCTCTGGTGCACGGACACCTGTCCGGCGACAGCCGGATCGATACCCCTTTGGTCAGGGTCAAGTGCCCGGACCTTGTAGGCAAGAGCGGCCATCCCATGAGCCTGATGCTGCCGGTCACCGATCCAAGGGCGCAGCAGGCCTTGCAAAAAGGAATCGTGGTCAGCCCCAAAAGGTCAACAGCGGGGGCCGCGGATGGGTATCTGGCAGAGTCACCTGTGCTGGAGGCTCATACGGAATACCAGGTCTTGAAAAATTTCAGCCTGCCTGACGGCAGTCCGGCCTCTTTTGTCCGCTTATCCATCCGGACCGGCCGAATGCATCAGATCCGTACCCATATGGCCTCGATCGGACATCCCCTTTTATTCGATGGCCTGTACGGACCGGAAAGTACACAGGATGCAGCTACTCAGGATGTAAGCGTGGATGGGCGGGCCCGAACAGGGCAGCGCTGCATGCTGCACGCAGAAGAAGTGACCCTGCTGCAGCCTATGACGGGAGAAAAATTAGTAATAAAGGCTCCCTTGCCGGAGGACTTTCGTGCTCTGCTTGGGATGAGCGAATAGATAAAACAGGGCCCGGAACAGAATACGTTCCGGGCCCTGCTGTTTTATCCGTATCTTTTTACCGATTTCAGAAAGACGTCCAGCCGCCGTCTACGGGAAGGACGACGCCGTTGATGAAGGAGGAAGCGTCGTCAGCCGGAAAACGGATCACCCGGGCCATGTCGTCGGGGCCCCCGGTTTTTCCAAGGGCTATGACTTTGCCGCAGGCCGCATAGCCATCCATGTCGGGACGCCCCATGGACGTCGCGATCTCGGGGGCAAAGCCGCCGGCTGCGACCGCATTACAGCGGATATTGTCCTTCTGGCAAAGGCGACCACATTGGGCTCCGTCCTGGGCCGGGACCTTTACCATACGTTTTCCCATACCGGAACTGGCTCCGGTAACGACGATCACTTTTCCTGCTGTACTCAGTGGTTCTCCTTTCAGGATCTTATGGTTGGGCATGTCTTTTATGCCCTTTTTTCTTGCTAAGGAAATTTTTCTGGTACAATTTGAACGGACAATTCACAAATATCCAAAAGTGTGGAGTACCCGGGGAGGACAGCATGACAAACGAAGAACTGCTTGACAGGATACACGATCTGATCCTGCAGACTCCTCTGGAAAAACTCAGCGTCCGCGCTATCTCCGATGGATGCGGGATCTTTTCACGGATGAACGCGAGACAGATGAAAAGTTGATCGATGTCAGTGTTTTCAACCGAAATTTTGATAACAATTGGGAAATCGTGAAAGGGTGGATGCCTGCCGTTCTGCTGGAAAACCTGCAGCAGGAAGCAGTCCGGGAACCGAAACCCTTATTTCAGGAACTGATCACGGCTCGGGGACTTCATTGATCGGACAGGAATGATTTCGTGTATGATGTGAAAACAAAAAGGGACCGCCAGCATCCCTCTGCCGGCGGTCAAACAGAAAAGTGGAGTGAAAAAGAGAAAAGAATAACACTCGATAGCTCTGGAAAACTATTGAATGTCCTTCTTCCAAAGTGGATCAGTCCTGCATCCAATCATTTCAGAAACCGAAAGGCTGCAGACTGCTGACAGTATCGTGGATCCTTAAGACCTCATCGCTGTCTTGATCTGGACGATACCCGGGCAGAAGGTCACGCATGTTTACGTCTTTTACGCCGGAAGTTCTTTTCTTAGCTTTCGGCGTTCTTCTGCCGACACGGTTGTTAAAGGATCTTGAGGATTCTTCATGAAAATACTTATCGTTTAACATACGGGACACCTTCCTTCATTAGATTTGTGAGAGTGGGTGTGGGGCTTTTGCTTACCTCGTTTACGCCCTCATAATAATGTAAACGATTACAGAAGTAAATTGGACTAAATGACGATAATAATGGCATAAATATATAATTGATTTGTTCATAATAACGAAATGCGAAAACCACTGTCATTATGATCTAAAAGTATAGCTCTGAATTGTGCGTTTCAAAGGATAAAAGCAGTAAAAAATGTAATCGATATTATTTTGCCGGTCTAAAAAAGAGACTAAGTCTCATTTGTCAATGGAAGATAGGAGATTGATTGGTCACTAATAAGGTTTTTATCGATTATATATTGACCACACGGTCGATAAAATATATAATTGACCAAGTGGTCGATTTATATAGATATTTTCCGGAGGATCAAATATGAACCGCCAGTTAAAAACACAAAACATGCGAGAGAATATTCTCAGATATTCTGCATCCGAATTTGCTTCCCAAGGCTATCTGGCCGGTTCCCTTAATACGATCTGCTCGAAGGCCGGCATTTCGAAGGGGATCATTTATCATTATTTCGGCTCTAAAAAAGAGCTTTATCTTGCCTGCCTGGAAGATTGCTTCAATCGGCTGACGATAGGGCTCAAGCACGGACTGCAGGGGATGGACCCCGTCAGTCCTGAAGATTATTTTTTAGTTCGGTCCCGCTATTTCTCGGAAAATCCCGATGAAGCCGAGCTTTTCTGCCAGGCGGTCCTATATCCACCCAGGGAACTTACTGCCGATATCGAAGAAAAACGAGCTGCTTTTGATTCTTTTAATGAGGAAGTGCTTGGCCAGATCCTGTCCGGCCAAAGGCTGCGGGCAGATCTTACTCAGGAGGATGCCCTTATACTCTTTCGTCAGTTGCAGGATTTTCTGAACGCCAGATATCATCAAACCATCCAAATGGACAAATCCGAAACCGATGTATCCACTTTCGATGTAAAAAAAGCCATGCAGCTTCATGAAAAGGAATGCTTGAAGGCGCTTTCGATCTTCCTGTATGGGATCATCCGGCGCTGAAAGGTTTGGAAGGAAAGTAAAATGCTCTTATATTATCTTCGCTGGATCTTAGTACTGATTATTGCCGCTCTTTTGGGCAAACTTGTTTCCAAATTGAAAATGCCGTCCATACTGGGCTGGCTGATTGCAGGCATGCTGCTGGGGCCCAGTGCTTTAGGCCTGCTTCCGCAACAATTGATGGATTCCCTGATCTATAAAACGATCATCACTTGGATGCAGGTGTCTTTCGGTCTTATGCTGGGAACGGAACTGATTTTCCGGAAGATCAAGGCCTACGGCAAGGCACTTCTGATCACTACGCTTACACAGTCGCTGGGGACTTTTCTTCTTGTGTCACTGGTATTCGGCATCCTTTTTGCTTTCAAAGGCATTCCGGTCTGGCTTGCCTTCGCCTTCGGCGGGATCGCTCTTGCGACCGCTCCCGCTCCGGCCTTGTCTATCGTGCAGGAATTCCATACCAAAGGACCGGTCACAGACGCCCTGCTCCCTATGGCGATCCTGGATGATATTGTTGGCATTGCTGTCTTTTTCACGGTCAATGCTGCTATCGCCCATCAGGTATCCGGAGGTTCCGTTCCTGTTTATATGATCCCCGTCATGATCGTCCTTCCCATTGCGATCGGTCTGGTAACGGGGATCCCGGCCGGCTTGATCCTGCGCAGAAAACAGAGCAAAGCTTTTACGCTGACGACTCTTGTCATAGGGATCACAGTTACGGCGGTGGTCGGCATCATCCTCAACCGATATGTTTTCAAGGGGATCACCCTAAACTATATGCTGATGGGGGTCTCTTTCTCCGCTGCTTTTTCCAACATGGTCAGCGAATCTGTTCTGGACAGGCTTATCGGTTGGTTTCATCCGATACTGGGTGTCAGCCTGCTGACGGCCATCGTTGACCTGGGGGCTCCTTTGGACTTTCATCTGATCCTCGGCGCCGGTCTTTATACATTCATTTACATCGTTTCCAGGGCGGCCGGGAAATACAGCGGAGCACGGCTGGGAGCGACCCTCACCCATATGCCGGAGACGGTCCGCAAATATCTGGGCCTGACATTGCTGCCACATTCGGGAGTTTCCCTTGTATTTACCGGTATCATCTGCAGCACCCTTGCGGATGCCCGGCCGGATTTGGCCGCTCTGGTAAAGGGGACCATTGCGGCGGCGGCCATCATCAACGAGATCATTGCTGTTTTTGCCGCTAAGGAAGGGTTCAAGCTGGCGGGCGAGATCCGGCCGTCGGCTTCCTGAGGGATAATATATAAGGATATCTTGTCAAATTTCCGTTTCCTGAAAATTTGGCGATATGCACTAGTCAACAAAAAGTAGACACATTTTTGCAAATCAACACTTAGATTTTTTGGCAGTACTCGCGATATTGCTTTGGTGTCAGGTAATGCAAAGAG
>CACZJZ010000008.1 GCA_902781655.1 uncultured Lachnospiraceae bacterium | reverse complement strand
AGACCGGCTGATGCCGGTTGTCACGGTTGTTGTGTACTGGGGGCCGGAGAAGTGGACAGCGCCGCGGAGCCTGCATGAGATGTTCGGGCCGGGAGTGCCTAAGGAGATTCTGCGGCATGTGCCGGACTATCGGATTACGATTCTGGCGCCGGGAGAGATGGAAGACCTGAGTGTATTTCGGACGGATCTGAAACAGGTGCTGAGGGCAGTGCGGGTAGAGAACGACCGGGAAGCGCTGCAAAAGCTCTTGACGGAGGATCCATCCTTCCGGTCAGTGGATCATGACGCGGCGGTGACGATACAGACGCTGACAAAGATGAGCCTGAGGATCCCGCCGGGGAAGGAGGCAGTGGATATGTGCAAGGCTGCAGAGGAATGGAAGGAAGAACTGCTGACGCAGGGAAGAGCGGAAGGTGAGATCAAGGGCAGAGCGGAAGGTGAGATCAAGGGAAGAGCGGAGGGTGAGATCAAGGGAAGAGCGGAGGGTGAGATCAAGGGAAGAGCGGAAGGAAGAGCGGAGGGAAAAGCAGAAGGTCTGGAAGAAGGGCAGGCCAAGACAACGCTCATGGTGTACCGTAATTGTCTGAATCGCGGAATGTCGCAGCAGGATGCGATTGAGATCTCGGGAATCTCAAAGGAGCTGCTGAGCACGATTGTGGAATAAAGCAGAAAGAGCAGATTTGTCAGGGCTGTCCTGAACAAAATCTGCTCTTTCTTTAATGCAAGGCTTTATTGCAAGTATTATTGCAAGCATTATTGCAAGCCCGAAATTGTCCCAAACAAGCTAAACTTGTTTGGGACAATTTGCTGTCAGGCGTTTTCGTCTGCGCTGTCGATGAGTTCGAGGCTGTGTTCCTCCACCATCTGATCGCAGAGGTCGAGGAAGCGGTCGATCGGGACGTTGTTCATCTGCTTGTTGCCGCGGATGTTGACGGAGACGGTGTTCTGCGCCGCCTCGTTGTCGCCGAGAACGAGGATGTAGGGGTCTTTGTACTGTTTAAATCTCTTGATCTTGGTTTTCATGTTGTTGTCGGAGTAGTCCGCCTCGACGCGAAGTCCGTTCTTGCGGCAGAGGTCGGCAACCTTCTTCGCATATGCGTTGTGCTCCGGGCGGATCGGGACGATCGCGACCTGGTAGGGGCTGAGCCAGAACGGGAAGTTGCCCTTGAAGTTCTCAGTGAGTATGCCGACGAAACGTTCGATGGAACCGAAGATCGCGCGGTGGATCATTGCGGGCATCTTCTGGGTTCCGTCCTGTGCGGTGTACTTCATGTCAAAATTCAGCGGCAGTTGGAAGTCGAGCTGGATGGTACCCATCTGCCATTCGCGGCCGAGCGCATCCTTCATCTTGAGGTCGATCTTCGGGCCGTAGAAAGCGCCGTCGCCTTCATTGATCTCAAAGCCGCCCTCTCCGAACTTGTCGATCAGGATCTGTTTCAGGTCAGCCTCCGCTTTGTTCCAGACGTTGATATCGCCCATGTAATCATCCGGGCGTGTGGAGAGTTCTGCGGTGTAGGTCAGGCCGAAGGTGCCGTAGATCTCAGTCGCAATGTCCATGATATCGCCGATCTCGGAGGCAATCTGGTCCTCGGAGACGAGGATGTGCGCATCGTCCTGGCGGAACTGCTGGACACGGAACATTCCGTTCAGCTCACCAGACTTCTCCTTGCGGTGGATGACGTCGACCTGCGCGATGCGGAACGGCAGATCCTTATAGGAACGATTCTGGGTCTGGTAGATTTTGATGGCATTCGGGCAGTTCATGGGCTTTAAGGCCATGGTGTCCGGGTCATCGATGCCTTCCGGTCCGGGAATGATGAACATGCCGTCGCGGTAGTGGCCCCAGTGGCCGGAGGTCTCCCAGAGTTCCTTCTTGGACAGGACCGGGCCGGAGATTTCCTGGTAGCCGTGCTCGTCGTGAATCTGGCGCCAGTAAGCGAGCAGAGCGTTGAACAGCCTCCATCCACGTGGCATCCAGTACGGCATGCCGGGTGCGGTGGGATCAAAATAGAAGAGCTCGAGCTGCTTGCCGATGACCTTGTGATCGCGCTCCTTCGCCTCGCGGATGAGGTCCTTGTGCGCCTTCAGCTGTTCCTTGTCCGGGAACGCATACGCATAGATACGGGTCATCTGGTCGCGGTGCTCATCGCCTCTCCAGTACGCACCGGAGACGCTGCGCAGCTCGAACGCAGCGGAAAGCAGCTCCTGAGAATTGTCAACGTGAGGCCCGCGGCAGAGGTCGACATAGTCGTCACCGGTGTAATAAACGGTGATGGTCTCGTCCTCCGGCATCTCCTCGATGAGCTCGGTCTTGAACCGCTGATTTTTGAAGATATCCAGCGCCTCCTGTCTGGAGACTTCCCTGCGGGTCCAGTTCTCCTTACGCTTCAGAATCTCCCGCATTTTGTTTTCAATGGTTTTGAAATCGGATTCCTGGATCGTCCTCCCCGCGGGAAGGACAAAATCATAGTAGAATCCGTCCTCAATCTGCGGCCCGATCGCGTACTGGGTATCGCTGCCGTACAGCTCAAGCACTGCCTTGGCGAGGATATGAGCCAGAGAATGACGATATACCTGTAAATACTGTTCCTGTTCCATGAGGTTCTCCTTTAGACTGCCGCAACCAGCGGCGTCTCTAAATTGGCTGTTCCGGAACGCAGGAAATCCGGAACGATGATTTTGTCTCCGCACGGTCAAAATAAAAAACGCCCTGGTACTGCCTTAGCAGCACCAGGGACGTAAGAATTCTTCCTGCGCGGTTCCACCCTGCTTGACCGGCGGCTGTCGCACTGCCTGCCGCCGACCACCGGTCCGCGGGACCGCAGCACCCTTGCAGCTGGTCCTCTTCTTCATGATGATAACGGAATCGCCGTGCCTGATTGGGGCCCCTCCGAGCTGGTCTTCGGCGGATCGTCTGTCAGAATACTTTCACCGGCTGTATTCCTCTCTGCGGCGTCGTGATCCACTTACTCGTCTCATCAACGGTTTTTCTCTTGAATTGCCCCCATCATACCCTTGCATTCCCAAAAAGTAAAGGCTGATTATTTCTGCGATTCCACATTGATTTTCGAAATTTTGCAATCAGATCATGCCGAGGCTTCGAGCGAGCCAGATCCAGAAGGTCAGGGTGAAGGCGGAGATGATGGTCGTGATCATGACCGCGCCGGACGACAGCGCGCCATCGTGGCCCATCTCCTTCGCCATGACAAAGCTCGTGACGGTGGTCGGGGATCCGAGCATGACGAGGATGGCGACCAGCTTTTCCTCGCGGAATCCGAGGGCCATGGCCAGCGGGAGAAAAAGAGCCTCGAGGCCGATCAGCTTGAAGAAGACCGCGGTCAGAGAGGCGCGCATCTGACCGCCGATTTTGTGAAAATCGATGCTGGTGCCCATGGCGATCAGGCCGAGCGGGCTGGCGGTTGCGGAGACGTATCCGACAACCTTCGCGGGGATGGCAGGAAGAGGAAGACGGAGTAGAGACCAGAAAAGGCCAACCGCAATGCCGATGAGGATAGGATTTGTAAGGATGGAGCGCACGGTGCGGAGAATAAGTGAAGAACGATGCGCTTCGGGCAGAACAGCCGATCCGGAGGCGGGAATTGACTGCTGCGCAGGGGCAGAGGACATCTGCCGGAATTCTGATTGCGCGGTCTGTGCAGTGAGGGTCAGGATGACGACCGCCGCAATATTATAGAGCGGAACCGCGCCGATGATCATGAGCGGCGTCATGCCTGCGCTGCCGTATATATTTTGAATATAGGCGGCGCCGAGAAGCGCGGCGCTGCTGCGGTAAGAGGCCTGAATGAATTCGCCGCGCGCCGGGATGTCCCGGATCGGCAGCGAACAGAGCGTGACGAGCAGGATGGAGAGGAGGGTGGCGGCGAAGCAGAACGCGACGTATCCGGGATCCCAGACAGAGAAGAAGTCTTCGGTGGCGAGGTCCTGGAAGAGGAGAACCGGAAGCGCCACGCGGAAGACGAACCGGTTCATGCGGGAGGCAAAGACGTCGTCGAGGAGTCCGATGCGGCGCAGGAACCAGCCGAGGCACATCATAAGGAATACGGGCATTGTTGCGTTCAGACTGAAAATCAGATTTTGCATGGAATTCCGGCGTCCCGGGGATGCCGTCAGGGAAAGAAAAAGTGGCTCTCAGCGTCTGTCAGTGCACCAGGAACAGTTCGCTCAGAAAGACCGTCACACAGGAGCTGAGGGCGACGGTGAAGAGATCGCCGCGGACGAGGGAGACGACAACACCGACGATCAGCGCAAGAAGTCCGGACCAGGGGGAATCCGTGGCGGTGATGATGGCCGGGAAGGTCATGACTGCCAGAGTGACGTAGGGTACATAGTACAGGAACGAGCGCAGGAACGGATTGGTGATGTTGCGACGGAGCAGGACGAACGGCAGCGCCCGGATTACATATACGGTTGCGGACATGATCAACAGTGACAAAAGGATGGAAGGCCTCATGGGTAGGATTCCTTTCATTGCAGGATAAATTGGGAATGACGCCGGGAATATGGCGCCATGCCGCAGAGAACACGGCGCAGGAAGGACTATGATTTAGCCGGCGTGCCGTCGGGTTCAACAGGACGGACGAGGGCCGCGATACCGGCGATAGCCAGGGTGAGGAGGATGACCCGGAAGCCGGAGGAGATCGTCCGAAGGACGGGGGCGGCAGTGAAAATCCAGCTCGCGGCCATGGAGAGCGCCACCAGGCAGCCCATGAAGCGGCTGTGCTTCGCGGGCGGGATGATGATGGCGAGGAACATCCCGTACAGGGCGACGCTGAGCGCACTCATCGCCCTTGCCGGAAGAATGTTGCCGACAACGACGCCGAGCACAGTGCCGAGACACCAGCCGGAGACGGAGACCGCGGTCGCGGCATAGGTGTAGGCCACATCCAGATAGCCGGGAACCGCGCTGGAAATGCCAAACAGTTCATCGGTCACGCAGTAGGCAAGGAGAAACCGCTTCCAGAGCGGCGTCTTCGGGTCGAGCTTCTGCGTGAGGGAGCAGCTCATGAGAAAGTAGCGAAGGTTGATCACGACGGTTGTCGCGATCATTTCGAGAACGCCGGCGCCGGCACCGATCAGCATGATGGCGGCATATTCCCCGGCGGATGCCACCATGCCGAGAGACATCAGAAAGCCCTGCACCGCGTTCATGCCGACATTCCGGGCGGCGATGCCGAGCGCAAAGGATACGGCAAAATACCCCATGGCGATCGGGAATCCGTCGCGGAAGCCGCGGAGCATCCAGCCGCGGTGATCGCCGAAGGTCGGATAACGACCGGAAACGATTGAATTTTGCTGGTGCATGATAGAAGTCCTTCTTTAATTGAAAACAATTGAAATCAAATTGAAGTCACCATCGCAGCGGATGGCCCTGACAAGGCAGGCATCCGGAATGTGTGGTATTGTAGCACACTTTGGTGAACATGGTAAAATGAAGCGAAGAGGCAATCTTAAGCAAAAAAATCAGGGAGGACAAGTCCATGACACTGCCAAATGATCCGGCAATCCTTTACAGCAACTCTGCGACGATCTTGACATCGGTGAGCAGGAGATCCTGGACTTGATGACGGCGGCAGGATTCGTGTATGACGCCGGAATCAACCAGTTCCGGCGCAGGGGGTGAAAAGACACCTTCAATCGACCATTATTCGGGGAAATTCGGGGAAATTGGAAGAGTTAGACAATATAGCTTTTGTTTTTACCTCTTCTGCCGCCAGAGCAGCTATGCGGCCTTCAGCTGCCATCACCGTATTTCGGTGAATAATTCAGGGTAAGGTGTGCAAACGGATTTCATGAATGAAGCAGACATAAATCCACCAGCGGAGCTGTTGAGGCTGTCAGATGTTGATTGGTGGTGAGTGGAGTAAAGATGGGTAATTCGGAGGACAGGAAGAGTCATACAGCAGCAGGAGGAGATGAGGCGCTGGTTTCGATTATTGTCCCTGTCTATCATGCAAAGGAATATATTGCGCAGACGATCCGCTGTGTGGAGGAGCAGACGTTCCACGGGTGGGAGCTTATTCTGGTGGACGACTGCGGCGGTGACGGGAGCCTCGAACTGATGCAGGAGCTGCGGGAGGCGTCTTCCTGCCGGGATCAGATTCGGATCGTGAAAAATGCGAAGAATCTTGGCGCGGCGGAGAGCCGCAATCACGGCGTGCGGGAGGCGCGGGGACGGTATATCGCGTTTCTTGACGCAGACGATGTATGGCTGCCGACGAAGCTGGAGGAACAGCTGCTGTTCATGCGGCAGAAGGGTATCGGGTTTTCGTTCACATCATATGAGTTCGGCGATGAAGAGGCGACGCCGACTGGCCGGGTGGTGCATGTGCCGAGCCGGCTGGATTTCCGTCACGCGCTGAGCCGGACGGTGATCTTTACATCAACGGTGATGTTCGACACGAGGATTGTGCCGAAGGCGCAGATCCAGATGCCGGACATGGCATCGGAGGACACGGCGCTGTGGTGGACGATTTTGAAGACAGGAGTGGTTGCTCATGGCCTGGACCGTGTTCTGGCGATCTATCGCCGCCCTCCCCATTCCCTGTCTTCGAACAAATGGAACGCCGTGAAACGATTCTGGCACTTACTGCGAAATGTAGCAGGATGCCATACGATGCCGGCTATATTTCATCTGATTGCCTGGGCTTTTCGGGCGACTTCCCGGAGAATTGGATAGAATCGCGATTGTCCCTGACAAGCCAAACTTGTCAGGGACAATTCCCGGATTGATTCGAAGACCCTGGGATGGTATGATAATGGTTAGCCAGTTTGTGAGCTGTGAGGAAGAGGAGTAGCATTCGGAGCGCCGCGCAAGAGAAGGGGTCCGTCGGCTGGAAGGCCCCGCGGGTGAGGGATGGGAAGGTCGTTTCTGAGCTCAGTGGTTGAATGAGGCACAGGGAATCTGTGTGAACAGAGGTGGTACCGCGTTATGTCTGACGCCCTCTGCGGAGTGGATGCTCCGCAGAGGGCGTTTTATGTTGGGATGCCGCGAAGAGAGCGAAGTAGGAGTCTTCCGCGCGCGGCAGAGCAGTGGGCTGCGGGCGGCCGCGGCGGGAAGGATGATATGCGCAGAGAGCTGGATAAGGTGTATGATCCGAGCGGGATTGAGGACCGGATCTATCGGAACTGGGAGGATAAGAAGTATTTTCACGCTGTGGTGGATCACAGCAAGCAGCCGTTCACGATTGTGATCCCGCCGCCGAATATCACGGGGCAGCTGCACATGGGGCATGCTCTGGACGAGACGATGCAGGATATCATTATCCGGTTCCGGAGGATGCAGGGGTATGAGACGCTGTGGCAGCCGGGCACGGATCACGCCTCGATCGCGACGGAGGTGAAGGTGATCAATGAGCTGAAGAAGCAGGGGATCACAAAGGCGGACCTCGGCCGCGAGGGGTTTCTGAAAAAGTGCTGGGAGTGGCGGGACGTGTATGGCCACCGGATTGTGTCGCAGCTGAAGAAACTGGGCGCGTCGTGCGACTGGGACCGGGAACGGTTCACGATGGACGAGGGCTGCAATCGGGCGGTCACGGAAGTTTTCGTCAAAATGCATGAGAAGGGCTGGATTTACAAGGGAAGCCGGATTGTGAACTGGTGCCCGAAGTGCCAGACTTCGATTTCCGATGCGGAAGTGGTGTATCAGGAACAGAAGAGTCATTTTTGGCACATCAAGTATCCGCTGATCAATGAGGACGGGACGGTGTCGACGACGCAGTTCCTGGAATTTGCGACGACGCGTCCGGAGACGATGCTTGGCGATACGGCGCTCGCGGTGAATCCTGAGGATGAGCGGTACAGGAGCCTGATCGGGCGGCAGGTGATGCTGCCGATCATGAATCGCCCGATTCCGATTGTTGCGGATGAGCACGCGGACCCGACGGAGGGAACGGGTGTTGTCAAGATTACGCCTGCGCACGATCCCAACGATTTTGAAGTGGGACAGCGTCACAATCTGCCGGTGATCAACATCATGAACGATGATGCGACGATCAATGAGAACGGCGGCAAGTATCAGGGGATGGACCGCTATGCAGCCCGCGAGGCCATTGTAAAGGAACTGGATGAGATGGGGCTGCTCGTCGGGATCGAGGATCTGACGCACAATGTCGGAACGCACGACCGGTGCGGGACGACGGTCGAGCCGCTTGTCAAGGAGCAGTGGTTCGTGAAGATGGACGAGCTCATCAAGCCGGCCATCCGTGCCGTGGAGGAAGGAGAGATTCAGCTCATCCCGGACTCCATGAAGAAGACGTATTTCAACTGGACGAATAATATCAAGGACTGGTGCATCTCCCGTCAGCTGTGGTGGGGACACCGGATCCCGGCCTGGTACTGTGACGACTGCGGGGAGACGATTGTCGCCCGCACGGCACCGGACAAGTGTCCGAAGTGTGGCAGCACGCATCTGCATCAGGATCCGGATACGCTGGATACGTGGTTCAGTTCGGCGCTGTGGCCGTTTGAGACGCTGGGATGGCCGGAACAGACTGAAGATCTCAAGTATTTCTATCCAACGGATGTGCTGGTCACGGGATATGACATCATCTTCTTCTGGGTCATCCGTATGATTTTCTCGGGCTATGAGCAGATGGGCGAGAGGCCGTTCAAGACGGTGCTTTTCCACGGCCTTGTCCGCGATGAGCAGGGGCGCAAGATGAGCAAGTCCCTCGGCAACGGCATCGATCCGCTCGAGGTGATCGGAAAGTACGGCGCCGATGCGCTGCGGCTCACGCTGATCACCGGCAACGCACCCGGCAACGACATGCGTTACTCCGACCAGAAGGTCGAGAACTCCAGAAATTTTGCGAACAAGGTCTGGAACGCCTCGCGCTTTATCATGATGAACATGGATGAGACGCAGGAGGCGGACACGGCGGCGATGCCGGCGGGACTTGAGCCGGCGGACAAGTGGATTTTGTCGGAGTACAATGGCGTCATTCGGGATGTCACCGAGAACATGGAGAAGTACGAACTCGGTGTGGCGGTGCAAAAGATCCACGATTTCCTGTGGGACGAGTTCTGCGACTGGTATATTGAGATGGTGAAGCCGCGGCTCTACAATAAGGAAGAGAGCGGTGCCGCGAGCAGAAACGCCGCGCTGTGGACGCTGCAGACGGTGCTGATCGGGTCGCTCAAGCTGCTGCATCCGTACATGCCGTTCATCACAGAGGAGATCTTCCAGTCGATTCAGTCGAAGGAAGAGTCGATCATGATTTCCAGCTGGCCGGTTTACCGCGAGGATTTTGCCTTCCCGAAGGAAGAGAAGGAGATTGGAATCATCCGCGAGGCGGTCCGCGGAATCCGGAATGTGCGCACGGAGATGAATGTCGCGCCATCGAAGCGGGTCGATCTGTACGTGGTGAGCGACGACGCGGAGACACGCCGCATCTTCACGGAGAATCAGCTGTTCTTTGCGACGCTCGGCGGCGGCAGCGAGGTGCATGTGCAGGCGGACAAGAACGGCATCGGAGACGATGCGGTATCGGTGGTTGTGCCGGGCGCCACGGTATACATTCCGCTGGCGGAGCTGGTCGACATCGGGGCGGAGATTCAGCGGCTTGAGAAGGAGCAGAAGCGGCTTGAGGGAGAGCTGTCGCGCAGCGCACACATGCTGAGCAACGAAAAATTCCTGTCGAAGGCACCGGTGGCCAAGATCGAGGAAGAGAAGGAAAAGCAGGCAAAGTACGAGCAGCTGATGGCGGGCGTGAAAGAGAGACTCGCCGCGCTGAAGAAGTAATTCTAGAAATGAGGATAGGAGAGAGACCCCCGGGAGAGCAATCTTCCGGGGGTTTGTCCCTGACGAGTTTAGCTTGATTGGGACAATTTTTGTCCCAATCAAGCTAAACTCGTCAGGGGCAATTGGCGCGATGAAATATTCTGAGGCAGTGAAGTATCTGGAGGAGCTTCCGCGGTTTACGAGGAAGCATGGGCTGGAGCAGACGCGGGTGTTTCTGGATCGGCTGGGCGCACCGGATGAGCGGATGGCGGAGCAGGGGACGCTGGTGGCGCATGTCGCGGGGACGAACGGAAAGGGGAGTGTGTGTCAGTATCTGTCGGAGATGTTTCTCGCGGCAGGGGCGCATGTGGCGTTGTTCACTTCGCCGCATCTGGTGGATACCAGGGAGCGGATTCGGTTCGATCGGGAGGAGATACCGGAGGAGGCGTTCTGCCGATTGTTGGAGACGGTCCGGGAGAAGGCGGGAAGCGGTGAGGCGGGTCCGACATATTTCGAGACGCTCTTTCTGATCGCGGAGCTGTGGTTCGCGGAGCAGAGGCCGGATGTGGTGGTTCTGGAGACGGGGCTCGGTGGGCGGCTCGATGCGACGAATGTGGTGCGGCACAAGGATGTGTGCGTGATCACGCGGATCGGACTGGATCATATGCAGTATCTCGGGAGTACGGTGGCGGCGATCGCCGGGGAGAAGGCGGGGATCCTGCGGGCAGGCGTGCCGGCGGTGGTTCTGTCGGAGCCGGAGGAGGCGCGGAAGGTGTTCGAGACGCGGGCGCGGGCGCTGTCTTGTCCGCTTTTCGTGGTGAAGCCGGGGGATTTTTCAGCCTGTCCGGCGGACGGGCGGAGCATTGATTTTTCCCTGCGTTATCGCTATGATTGTAAAGACTTTCCCGGGGAAGGCGCGGCGGAGCTTCGGATTGACGCAAGGCTGAGGACGCCGGCGCTGTATCAGGGCGAGAATGCGTCCCTGGCGCTGGTGGCGGCCGGGCTGTTCCGCGGCGGACGAGATGCGTTCTGTGGCGGGAATAGAGCTCCGCTGTCGGAGCAGACGATGGCGCGCGGGGTCTCGGAGGCATTCTGGGAAGGGCGTATGGAGGAGATTCTTCCGGGCGTTTTCCTTGACGGCGGACATAATCCGGATGGGATTGGCGCATTTCTGCGGAGCGTCGCAGCGGTGCCGCTTCCGGCGGGTGGCCGGAGACTGCTGCTGTTCTCAGCGGTATCCGACAAGCAGGTCGGCGCGATGGCGAAGGAGATTCTGGATTCCGGGCTGTTTGCGCAGATCACGGCGGTTCCGATGCAGAATGAGAGAGGGCTTTCCGCGGAGCAGCTCGGGCAGATACTTCAGAATGTGCAGGGCGCCGGCAGCGCTGGGAAGGTCGGAGGCGAATCGGACGGCGCTGCGACAAAACGCGGAGCAGCTGACGGGTATTCTGCCGGGTGCGGCGTGGCGATGCGGGAGAGTGTGCCGGACGGATTCCGGGCGCTGCTCGCGGAGAAGCGGCCGGAGGACCTGGCATTTGCGGCGGGGTCGCTGTATCTTGTCGGAATGATTAAAGAGCTGTGCGGGCGGGTAAGTCAATAACCTGGTGTCAGTGTATTAGAAAACAGCGGTGGGAGTGTACCGATGATAAAATTTGACGAGGAAATCAAGAACTATAAGAAGAGCCTGGAGATCGGTGAGTCGGCGGACGCGATCTATAATCAGGACTTCACGGATATGGCGGATGTGGTGCTCGGGATCATGAAGGATGATAAAAAGAGCGCGAAGAGGTCGTCTTCCTCACATCATGCGTGAAGGAGAGATGCAGAGACGGCACAGGGCGGTGCGTCTCAGAGGGAAGAAGCATATCATCCATTCAGGGAGAGAGATTGATGTTCTGCTATAACTGCGACAGCGAGCTTACATCGGCGGATGTATGTCCGAACTGCGGTGCGGATGTCCGCAAATATAAGAAGATTATTTATGCGTCAAACCGACTGTATAACGAGGGGGTGGATTTTGCGCGGGTCCGGAATCTCGGAAGTGCGGCGGATGTGCTGCGCCAGAGTCTTGCATTTAACAAATACAATATCGACGCCCGGAATCTGCTCGGACTTATTTATTTTGAGACGGGAGAGGTGGCGCAGGCGCTCGCAGAGTGGGTGATCAGCTCGAATCTGCAGGACAAGCAGAACCGCGCGGTCTCGTATATCAAGGAAGTGCAGAGCGACCAGAACCGGCTCAAGGCGTATGATACGGCGATCCGCAAGTACAATAAGTCGCTGGAATATTGCCAGAACGGCAGCCTTGACCTGGCGGTGATTCAGCTCAAGAAGGTACTGCAGTACAATGCAAAATATCTGCGCGCCCGGCAGCTGCTTGCGCTCCTTTATATAGAAGCGGGAGAGTATGGCAGGGCGGAGAAGGAGCTTGCCTACTGCGCCAGACAGGATGTGGGCAATCCGACGACGCTGCGGTATCAGGCGGAGATTCAGGAGCGGAGGCTTCCGGAGGAGCAGGAGCAGAAGAAACCAGAGCCGGAGCAGGGCAGCGGTGTGGTGATGTACCGCGACGGAAACGAGACGATCATTCAGCCGTCGAACGGGCGCAGCCCTTCGCTGGAGCCGGCGGGCGCGTCGCTCCCGATGACGCTTCTCAACATCGGCATCGGTCTTCTGGTCGGCGCCGCAGTGGTGGGCTTTTTCGTGCTGCCGGCGCAGGTCCAGAAGGTCCGCGGGGATGCGGCGGCACAGCTCAAGATTGTCTCCGAGCAGTCTGACAACAAGACGGCGACGATCAGCGAGCAGAAGCAGCAGATTGACGATCTCACGAGCAAGAACGAGGCTCTGGAGGACAAGGTCAAAACCTATAAGGAGGCGTCGGATTCGCTGACGGCGAGCGACGAGCTCTTCAAGGCGGCCAATGCGTATCTGACGAACGCAAGCGATCTTGACACCATCGGGCAGTGTTTTGCCGATATTGATTATGACACGGAGCAGAAGACGGCCAGCGAGGAGTACAAGAATCTGTACGGGACGCTGATCGGGATCGTCCGGCCGTCGCTGGTACAGCATTATTACCGGACGGGATATCAGGCCTACGAAGGGCAGGATTTTGACACGGCGATCACGAACCTCGCGCTTGCGATCCGGTACGGGGACAAGGAGAATGACGAGAGCTATCCGGCGTCACTCTACTACCTGGCTGACTCGTATTATCTGCAGTATCGCGACGCGGACGAGGCGGACAAGAGCAAGTACGAGGACAATCTGACGAAGGCGCAGCAGTACTTCAGCGAGGTGCAGACGGATTTTGTAAGGACGTCATACGCTTCCAACGCGGAGACGAGGATTCAGGAAATTTCTCTGCTGAAGAATCAGTCGGAGAAGACAGACAGCAACAGCGCGTCCGGCGGTTCCTCCGGAACGGGACGGAGCACGGCCGGCGGCACGGCCAGTGCGGGCGGCAACTGACAGGAAGGAGCACGCGAGAAGAATGGTCGTTTTTTCCGGCCTTGAATTTATATTTCGTTTTCTCCCGGTCTTTCTCGTTCTGTATTATGTCACTCCGGCAGAGTACCGGAATGCGATTCTCTTTCTCGGCAGCATGGTTTTTTATGCCGTAGGGGAACCGCATTTTATTGTGCTGCTGCTTTTCTTCACGGTGGCGGACTGGCTCATCGGGAGGCAGATAGGGAAGAAAGGGCGCGCGGGCGCGGTCTGGCTGTTTCTCGCCATTCTGCTGAATGGCGGCGTCCTGGTCGGCTGCAAAATCGCCTCGCTCACGGTGGACGCGTCTCTGCTCCCGCTGGGGCTGTCATTCTACATATTCAAGATGCTTTCGTATGAAGCGGACCTGTACCGCGGCGTGATTCCGCGTTCTCCGGCGTTCATCGACGCGGCGGCGTATTTTACGATGTTTCCGCAGGTGACCGAGGGACCGATTATGCGCTACAGCGACGGGTTCACGGACCGGGTCGGCGGGGAGCTGATACCGGGGCATGCGTCGCACGCACACCGGCCGCGGCATGCGGTGCCGGCGGATGTCGTCGGGCACAGCGATATTGTCGGACACGGGCGGCGGGTGCACGCGGACGGCATTGAGGACGGGCTGATCTGTTTTATCATCGGACTATCGATGAAGGTGCTGCTGGCGGACCGCATTGAGTACCTCTGGAACGCACTTTCGACGATCGGGTATGCGAGTATATCGACGCCGCTCGCGTGGATGGGGGCGTATGCTTACACGTTCCGGCTGTATTTTGACTTCTGGGGATATTCGATGATGGCCGCGGGCGTCGGCATGATGCTGGGATTTCCGTTTGTACGGAATTTTGCCCACCCGTACGCGAGTCCGAATATCACATCGTTCTATCGGGACTGGCATGTGACGCTCGGCGCCTGGTTCCGCGACTATCTGTATATTCCGCTCGGCGGGAGCCGCGGCGGGACGGGCCGGACGATCTTCAATCTGTTCCTGGTGTGGCTGGTCACGGGGCTGTGGCACGGCGGCACGCTGAATTATGTGATCTGGGGACTCGTCCTGTTCGCGCTGATCGTGTGGGAAAAGTTTGCGGTCAGGGGACTGCTGCGGCGGTTTCCGTTCCTCGGACATCTTCACGTCTTTCTGTTCATTCCGCTGACCTGGGTGATCTTCGCCATCCCGGATCTGACGCAGCTGCGGATCTATTTCGGCCGGCTGTTTCCGTTTCTGGTGCATGCCCGGGCGGCGGGCATGGAGAGCGGGGACTTCGTGAAGTACGCGAAGCTGACATGGCCACTCTTTCTTGCTTCCGCAGTGCTGTGCGTCCCGGCGGTGTCGGAGTGGTTCTGGAAGCACCGGAAGCACCCGGCGATGCTTGTGCTGCTGCTCGCTCTGTTCTGGATGTCGGTTTACGTCAGCGCGAACAGCGGGTCGAACGCGTTCATGTATTTCAGCTATTGAGGGCATATGAAGAATCGTTTTCGCAAATTATTCCGCGGGATGCGGCGCACTCCGCTTGTGCTGCTGCTCGTGATTTCGGAGGCGCTGTTCGTGGCGCTGATGATTCCGGGCATCGGCGGAATTTATGATGTCTCGGACTGGAATCCGGTGGAGGAGCCGCTGCTGCTCACCGGGATGGAACGAATTCACGACGGTGTCTGGCCATGGCAGGCATATGCAAAGGAAACGGAGCAGGACGGGAACGGAGAAGCCGGAGAAGAAGGCCGGAACGGAGCCTTTGGCAGCGATGGCAGCAGCGAAACGGCAGTGCAGCAAAGCGGCGCAGCGGGAGACTCGCTGGACGCAGCAGGCTCTGGCGCAGCGGAGGCTTCGACGGCGGAAGATGGGGACGCAGCCGGAGCGGCAGGTGCGGCGACAGAAGATGGGGACGCAGCCGGAGCGGCAGGTGCGGCGACAGAAGACGGGGACGCAGCCGACGCGACAGGAGCGACGGCGGAAGACGGGGATGCAGCCGCAGCGGCATTGCAGAAGGCGAAGGAGAGCAATCCGACCTATATTCATGCCGACCACATGCCGGCAGAGGTGAATGACAAGGTCGTGGGGGCGAAGGATTACGGGCTTGCCGATAAAAATTATCTGTCGCCGGACGACACGGTCTACAACACAGATACAGAGGGGATTTTTGCGCAGAACGGGGATTATTATCTCTTCACAGACGTGGATGACTCGTATCTGGCGGATGCGCTCATCATCGGCGACTCGAGAACGGAGGGACTGCACGGATTCACATCGATGCAGAAGAGCACGTATTTTGCCTCGAAGGAGGGACTGTCGGTCTATAATTTCTGGGATAAGGGAGTGAATTATTATGAGCCGGGGGAGGACGCCGCAAAGAAATCCATGGACGAGGTTCTTGCGGGACGGTCATTCGGCAAAATATACATCTCGCTTGGAATCAATGAGCTCGGTATCGGGACGACGAAGAAGTATTACGAAAGTTACCGGGAGATTCTGGCAAAAATAAGGAAGGCACAGCCGGATGCGCTGATTTTCATCGAGGGGATGATGCATGTGTCTGAGAAGCTGAGTTCAACGAGCAATGTGTTCTCCAACACGATCGTGGTACAGCGGAACGGCGCGGTGGCGACGCTCGCGAACGGGCACGATATTTTCTACATCGATATGAATTCGGTTCTGTGTGACGCAGATGGCAATCTGCAGGCGGATATGACCGGGGACGGCATTCATCTGTACGCATCGGAATATGAGAAGTGGCACGCGTTTCTGCTGACGCGGGGGATCCAGACTACGGCTGAAGCGGCAGATGGCGGCGCGGCGGATGGCGGAACAATAGATGTCAGTGCGGCACAGGGATGATGAGTCCGGCATTGGCGGGAAGGAGCGGAACTGGCCGCAGGCCGGACATGCCGGATTGTGGTATCATGAGACAAGCAATGAAGAATCAGGCACGCGGTGAAATAAGTTGTTTTGCAGGTATATCGGAGTATGAGAACGCTTGAATTCAAGATGGAGCGGGAAGGACTGCTCCATAAGGGACAGAAGGTTCAGATCACGGAGGGGGTGCTTCCGTCCAATTATTATTACACGATCGCGCCGTCGCTCGCGATGAGCGGGAATATTCCGCTGAACCAGCGATTGAAATCGCGGGAAGGCGTGGTGACGGACGTGCGTGAGAATGAGCGAGGGTATTATGTGACCGCGGTGTTTGACGAGGAGGAGCCGAGGCGGTAGGGCATGAGGCTGAGGAATGCATTGTATCTGTGTCTGGGAGCACTGATCTGGGGCACCGCATTTGTGGCACAGAGTGAGGGAAATCATTATATGGGTCCGGTCACGTTCCAGGCGGCCCGGAGTGTCCTGGCGGTTCTGTTTCTTCTGCCGCTGGTGCTGGTGCGAAAGCGCGCGCGGGACAGGCGGCGCGCGGACGGGGACCGGAATGTGCCGGTTTACAGCAGGGGCAAGCTGCTGCTCGGCGGACTCTGCACGGGAGCATTTCTGACGGCAGCATCCACGCTGCAGCAGATCGGTCTTGTGGGAACGGATGTCGGAAAGAGCGGATTTCTCACGGATCTGTATATTGTGCTTGTCCCGGTGCTCGCCTTCTTTCTGACGGGCAAGTCGAGTCTGCGGATCTGGATCAGCGTGCTGATCGCGGCGCTGGGACTGTATTTTCTCTGCTTCGGCGGAACCGTGGAGATCGGAAGGTATGATCTGATTTTGATTCTGTGCGCGTTCTTCTTCGCCTGTCAGATTACTTGCGTGGATTATTTCTGCAGGTTCTGCGACGGCGTGGAGCTGTCGCTGATGCAGTTTGTCACGACGACAGCGATCTCGGTGATTCTGAGTTTTGTGTTTGAGAAGCCTGAGATCGGCGGGATTCTTGAGGGGTGGTTCCCGCTTTTCTACGCGGGGATTCTCTCGAGCGGTGTGGCGTACACGCTGCAGATTGTCGGGCAGAAGGGACAGGATCCGACGGTGGCATCGCTGATTATGTCGCTGGAGTCAGTGATCTCGGTGATTTCGGGCTGGCTGATTCTGCATCAGGCGCTGTCGGTGCAGGAGGGACTGGGCTGCGCGCTGATGTTTCTTGCGACGATTTTTGCCCAGATTCCGATCGGAAGGAAGAAAGCCGCGGCGGTGCGGTGAGTGGGATTGCAGTGAGACGGTGATGGGAGGTGAGCGGATGACGGGAAGAGGCAGACGCGGGTTGTGTGCCGCGGCGGTGCTGCTCGGGGCGATGGTCTTGCTGTCGGGCTGTGCCGGTGTGCGGGAGTCGGATGCAGTGTCGAACGCGATGCTTGCCATTGGGGACCGTGACTTCGAGGGGGCGGTGAAGACACTCGAGGCGGCGGAGAAGGACGGTGAGCATTCGCGGAGCCTGTTCCGGGCGCTCGGCATCGCCGAGATGGGAATGGGAGATTATGAGAGCGCCGCGGGGTATCTGGAGAAGGCGCTCACAAAGAGCTCCGGGATCCCGGACGACTGTGATTTTGACATTAACTTTTATCTCGCGTCGTGTTACTTCAAGCTCGGGCGCAATGAGGACGCGAGGGATGTGTACAACGCGATTCTGGCGATGCGGCCGGAGAGCGTGGAGGGACACCGGCTCCGGGCGACGGTGGATCTCGCGGAGGGAGATGCGGATGCCGCGGACGCGGATTTCCGGAAAGCCATTGAACTCGCGCCCACGGATTTTGACGGGATGATCACGGCCTACGAGACGATGAAGTCGTACGGACAGGAGGAGAAGGGGCAGGCGTATCTGAAGGAGGCGCTGGACAAGCCGGCCTCGATGTCCGACTATGACAAAGGGCGTATGTACTATTATCTCGGCGATTACGACAGTGCCAAGGCGAGTCTGGAGAAGGCGGGCAAGTCGGAGAACGGGAGCTACCGCACGACGCTGCTGCTCGGGCAGACGTACGAGGCGCTGGGGTCCCACGATTACGCGGCGGACACGTACGAGAAGTATCTGGCAGGCGACCAGACGCACGCGGAGATTTATAATCAGCTGGGGCTGTGCCGGCTTCAGCTGAACAATCCGAAGGCGGCGCTGACGGCGTTCCAGACGGGAGAGAAGATCACCGGAAACGCGATCATGCAGAGCCTGCGGTTCAATGAGATCGTCGCCTATGAAAGGCTCGGCGATTTTGAGAAGGCGGCGACGCTGATCGAGTCGTATTTGAAGCAGTATCCTGAGGATACGGAGGCGCAGCGGGAGGCAATCTTCCTGCGGACGCGGCGCGGTGCCGGAACATGATGGACAGGGCATCTGGAACTGATAAAATCTTTTTTTGGAGGCAATATGATTCAGAAGTTGATTGATGGAATCCGCCGGACCGGAGCGCCTGTGGTGGTCGGCCTCGACCCGAACCTGAGTTTTATCCCGCAGGAGCTGCTTGAGGAAGCCGGACAGGCTGTGAGAAACCGCGACGCAGTGTACGAGGACGATCTGGAGATCGCAGCGGAGGCGGTCTGGCACTTCAACAAGGATATCATCGATGCGGTGGCGGATCTGGTTCCTGCGGTGAAGCCGCAGATTGCGATGTACGAGCAGTTCGGCATTCCCGGACTGAAGGCATTTTGGCGCACGGTCCGGTATGCGCACGAGAAGGGGCTGGTCGTGATCGGCGACGTGAAGCGCGGCGATATCGGCTCGACTTCGGCGTCTTATGCAATCGCGCATCTGGGGCGGATTGAGGTCGAGGGGAGCAGCAGCCGCGTGTTCGACGAGGATTTTGCCACTGTGAATCCGTATCTCGGAAGCGACGGCGTGAAGCCGTTCATTGAAGTCTGCAATCAGAATGACCGCGGCATTTTCGTGCTGGTGAAGACCTCGAATCCGAGCAGCGGCGAATTCCAGGATCTGAAAATGGAGGATGGCCGCCCGCTGTATGAGGTCGTGGGCGAAAAGGTCGAGGAGTGGGGCCGCCTGTCGATGGACGGAGAATTCAGCAATGTCGGCGCGGTTGTCGGCGCGACATATCCGGAACAGGGCAGGGCGCTCCGCAAAATTATGCCGCACGCCTATATTCTGGTGCCGGGCTACGGCGCGCAGGGCGGCAAAGGGTCTGACCTGGTGCATTTCTTCCGCGAGGACGGACTCGGCGCGATTGTGAATTCCTCGCGCGGAATCATTGCCGCGTACAAGAAGGACGCATACAGCAAATTCGGACCGGATCGGTTTGCGGAGGCCGCGCGTGCCGCCGCGGCGGATATGATTGAGGATATTCAGGGAGCGCTGCGCGGCGCTGGCATCGAGATCCGGTGAAGCGGAAATTTTGACGGGAATTGAGTGGAACGGATGACGCCGGAAGGGCGGCACGGGGAATAGAGATGGAAAATTACAAGCAGGAGTTCATCAGGTTCATGGTGGACAGCGATGTCCTACGGTTCGGGGAGTTTACGCTGAAGAGCGGGAGGAAGTCGCCGATCTTCATGAATGCGGGGCTGTATCAGAGCGGATTCCAGCTCGCGAGGCTCGGGGAATTTTATGCGCGGGCGATTCACGACACATACGGGCTGGAGTTTGACGTGCTGTTCGGACCGGCTTACAAGGGAATTCCACTGGCGGTGGCGACGGTTATGGCGCTCAGCACGCTGTACGGCGCTGACATCCGGTATTGTGCGAACCGGAAGGAAGTGAAGGATCACGGCGACAGGGGGATTTTGCTCGGCAGCAGGCTGCACGACGGGGACCGTGTCGTGATTATCGAGGATGTGACGACTTCCGGCGCCTCCATGGCGGAAACTGTTCCGATTCTGCGGGCGCAGGCGGATGTAGACATTCTTGGGCTGATGGTTTCGCTCGACCGCCAGGAGAAGGGCATCGACACGGAGAAGAGCGCGCTTGAGGACATCCGGGACAGGTACGGGTTCCCGGCGCACGCGATCGTGACGATGGCTGAGGTGCGGGAATATCTGTCGAAGAATCCCGTCGACGGGGAACTGCTGATCGATGAGAAGATGAATGCGGCGCTGGATGCCTACTATGGGGAGTACGGCGCGAAGGCGTGAGGACTTGTCAGGGACAAAACCCACAGGAGTGTAGAACGTGGTTCAGCCAGTCAAGCGGAAGAAGCATCTTTTTACGAGCAAAAAAATGTCGATGCGGGCGCTGATGAGCGACTGCCTCGGGGCGATTGCAGCGACGTTCACGTGCGTGACGGTGTATCTCACGTTCCGGAACGGCGGGCAGGCAACGCCGCGGTATGCGACGGCCTTTTTCCTGTGCATCGTCATGGCGTTAGTGGGGCTGATTATTGCGATTCTGTCGCGCAAGGAGCGGGATGTTTATTATTTCTTTTCGTATCTCGGAATGACGCTGAACGGCGCGGTGCTGCTGGCTGGCGCGGGAGTGATGTATCTGGGGCTGCGGTAAAGGGAATTGTCCCTGACAAGTTTAGCTTGTTCGGGACAATTTTTGTACCAAACAAGCTAAACTTGTCAGGGACAATTCAGGAGGCAGGGATGTTTTACAGGGAAGATGGAATGGATGAGGTGGAGGCGGAGCGGTTCGCGCTCGCCAGTGAGAGGATCCGGGAGGTTCCTGAGGAGTGTGTGGAGAGGCTGGAGGCTGCGCCGGTGTTTGCGGAGTATTTCCGCAGGACGGCGCAGTTTCTGGTTATGGCGCTGGAGGAGCGGGATTTTCTGGCGCGCGGCGGGCAGGACGCGGCGGAGGAGGGAGAGCTTGCGGCGAGGAACCGGGCGCTGTACGAGGATGTGCTGCCGGAGCATTATGGGGAGAGTTTTGTGAATCCGGAGTATGCGGCGGAGAAGCTTGGCGGTGAGTACGGGCCGGTGCTCTGCGCGGTTGCGTATGAGATGCGGTCGGTGGTTTCACTGTTGTATCAGGGGGCGGCGGCGCATGCGCTGATCCGGTATGAGTTGTTTCTGGAGATGTACGGGGCGTTCACGGCGGCGGCTCCGGCGCTTCCGGCGGAGAAGGATCTGCGGGGGAGGCTGCGGGATTATCTGTCTGATTACGCGGAGTATGAGAGTGAATATGAGCAGAGGATGAGTCTTCTGGACGATGATTCGCTTGCCTGCCGTATTGTGCGGGAGGCGGATCTGTCGAATCCGCGTTATCTTTACGCATACGGGGAGTATGTCACTGCGGATGAGACGGGCGCTGCGTCTTTCCTGCGCGATCTGCCGGAGGAGCGGCTTGCGCTCTGCGCCGATACGTTTACAGAGGGGTATCGGACGGGCTTTGCTGTGACGGGGAAGGATCTGTCTAAGAAGCGGTTCTGCAGTGTGTATTATCATCTGGGCTTTGAGCGGATGATGCGGCGGGCGTTTGAGAATTTTGACCGGATGGGGCTGCGCACGGCGACGCCATTCGAGGTGCCGACGTTGTTTCGGCGTCATCGCTCCGACCGGGTCGGATGGGCGGGGGCGGATGCGAATCCGCAGCTGCGCTTCGATCATCGGGAGGACGACGCGCTGGTTCTGGACCGCGCGCTCGCAGGGCGGCGGATTGAGGCGCTCGCCGCGGCATATGAGCACCTCCCGGATGCAAAATACTACGCGGGTCCGGCAGTGCTGGAGGTGTTCGGCGGGGCGCCGTTCACGCCGGCTGATGTTCCCGGCCGGATTTCATACGATGAAACGCAGACCGGAATTTCTGCGTCGTTCAATACGAAGGCCTATATGCTCTACGCAAAGGCCGTGGTAGCGGAGGAGCGGAGTTTCACGATCATAGATTTTCCTCTGCCTTCGATCGCGGACACACCGGCGCGCTATGCGGATGTTTTTGACGCGGTGATCCGGATCAACACGCTGGATTATCATCAGTATCAGGAGATGCAGGCGCGGCTCATCGATGCGCTGAATGAAGCGGATCACGTAGAGGTGAAGGGCTGCCGCGGAAACCGGACGGATCTTGTGGTGAAGCTGTTCCCGCTGACCGATCCGGAGCATCAGGCCATTTTCGAGAATTGCGTTGCGGATGTGAATATTCCGGTGGGGGAGGTTTTTACCACACCGGTGCTGGAGGGAACGCACGGACTGCTGCAGGTGAGCAGCGTGTATCTGGAGGGTCTGCGGTTCGAGGACCTGTGGCTTCGTTTCGAGGACGGGCGTGTGACCGATTACGGCTGCGCGAATTTTACCGACCCGGCGCAGGGGCGGAGATACATTGAGGAGAATATTCTGTTCCATCACACGGGACTGCCGATGGGAGAGTGCGCAATCGGCACGAACACAACGGCGTTTGTGCTGGCGCGGAAATACGGCATGGAAGCTAAGCTGCCGATTCTGATCGCGGAGAAGACCGGGCCGCATTTTGCAGTCGGGGACACCTGCTATTCGAATGAGGAGGACAACCGCACCTTCAATCCGGACGGAAAGGAGATTGTAGCGAAGGAGAATTCTGTCTCCTGCCGGAGAAAAGAGGATCCGGAAGGCGCGTATTTTGGCTGTCACACGGATATTACGATTCCTTACGATGAACTCGGGGAGTATACGGCGGTGCGCGCGGACGGAAGCAGGATTCCGATCATCCGGGACGGGCGGTTCGTACTGCCGGGGACGGAGGCACTGAACAAGCCGTTCGCGGAGGAGTGAGGAATTATTATGTTGAATGGCCAGGTCGTTTCGGGTACACTTAGCCTGTCAATGAAACAGGTATAGGTTCCGCGGCCCGCCGGGAGGATCCGCATGTCTTCGCGGCTGTTTTTCTGCGGGAGCGGCGAAGGAGGATCGCATGGCAAAGGTCGGTATTGTAATGGGCTCGGACTCCGATATGGCAGTTATGAGCAAGGCTGCGGAAGTGCTGGACGAGTTCGGCATTGACTACGAGTGTCACATTATCTCGGCGCATCGCGAGCCAGACGTGTTCTTCGAATGGGCGAAGAGCTGTGAGAAGAACGGTGTGAAGGTCATCATCGCCGGGGCAGGCATGGCCGCGCATCTGCCGGGCATGTGCGCCGCCCTGTTCCCGCTCCCGGTCATCGGTGTGCCGATGCCCACAACCGCGCTCGGCGGTCGTGATTCCCTCTATTCCATTGTACAGATGCCGGGCGGCATTCCGGTCGCGACGGTCGCGATCGGCGGAGGCAAGAACGCCGGCATACTCGCGGCGAAGATTCTCGCCGTATCCGATTCCGCGCTGCTGGAGAAACTCAAGGCGTACTCGGAGCGGATGAAGGAAGAGGTTGAGGCAAAGGACGCGGTGCTGCAGGAAACTGGCTGCCGGAATTATGCAAAATAAGGGAGTGGCGCGGCACACGGCAGTGTGCCGGGAAGGGAAGTCGTATGGATTACAAATCCTCAGGAGTCGATATCGAGGCCGGATATGAGTCGGTCCGGCTGATGAAGAAATATGTGGAGGGGACGATGCGCCCGGAGGTACTCGGCGGGATCGGCGGGTTCTCCGGCGCGTTCTCTCTCTCGGAGATCCAGAAGATGGAGGATCCGGTTCTCCTGTCCGGCACGGACGGCGTTGGCACCAAGATCAAGCTGGCGTTTCTGATGAACCGGCATGATACGATCGGCATTGACGCCGTCGCGATGTGTGTGAACGATGTGGCCTGCGCCGGCGGCGAACCGCTGTTCTTCCTTGACTATATTGCCTGCGGCCGGAATTATCCGGACAAAATCGCAGCGATCGTGAAGGGCGTCGCCGAGGGCTGCCGTCAGTCCGGCGCCGCGCTGATCGGCGGGGAGACGGCGGAGCATCCCGGCCTGATGCCGGAGGACGAATACGACGTCGCGGGCTTTGCCGTGGGCGTTGTGGAGAGGAAGAAGATGATCACGGGCGAGACCATCCGCCCCGGCGATGCGCTGATCGGCGTGGCTTCGACCGGCGTGCATTCAAACGGCTTTTCCCTGGTCCGCAAAATATTTGACATCAATGAGGAGAATCTGAAGCGGTTCTATCCGGAACTCGGCATGACGCTCGGCGAGTGTCTGCTCACGCCCACGCGCATCTATGTCAGAATGATGAAGGCGGTCCGGGACGCCGGCGTCACGGTGAAGGGCTGCTCTCACATCACGGGCGGCGGGTTCTATGAGAATATCCCGAGAATGCTGCCGGACGGAACGGCGGTGGAGATCCGGAAGGACAGCTATCCGATCCCTCCCATCTTCCCGCTCATGGCAAAGACGGGGCAGGTCGATGAGCATGTCATGTACAATACGTTCAACATGGGCATCGGCATGTGCCTTGCTGTGGCACCGGAGGACGTGGAGCGGACGCTCGCCGCGATCCGGAGCACGGGCGATGCCGGCTATGTCATCGGCAGCGTGACGGCGGGGGACAAGACGGTCACACTGCACTAGAAGGAGGCTGTTATGTTTCATCTGGTTGTCTGTGTCTCCGGCGGTGGAACGAATCTGCAGCATATCATCGACCGCATTGCGGACGGTACGCTTGCTGGTGTGTCCATCTCGCGCGTGATTTCCAACAATCCGGGAGCCTTCGCACTGGAGCGTGCGAAGAAAGCCGGGATTGAGGCTGCCTGCGTATCCCCGAGGGAGTTTGAGACAAGGGACGCTTTTTACATGGCTCTGGTGGACTGCGTGAAGGAGGCGGCGCCGGATCTGGTGGTGCTCGCCGGGTTTCTGGTGGCAATTCCGCCGGAGATGATCAGGGCATTTCCAAACCGGATCATCAATATTCATCCTTCTCTCATACCGAGCTTCTGCGGCAAGGGATATTACGGTATTCATGTCCATGAGCGGGTTCTCGGGCGGGGCGTGAAGGTCACAGGCGCGACCGTGCATTTCGTGGACGAGGGAATGGACTCCGGACCGATTATTTTGCAGAAGGCAGTGGAAATTCAGGAGGGAGATACACCTGAGGTTCTGCAGAGGCGGGTGATGGAGCAGGCGGAGTGGAAAATCCTGCCGGAGGCGATCAGACTGATCGCGGCCGGCCGGGTGCGCGTGGAAGGAAATGTGACACATATTCTGCCGGACGGCACGCAAGGCATGGCATGATCCGGACATGACGCAGGCGCCGTAAGAGGCGCGCCGCAGTGAGACATATCAAAAGGAGGAAGCATGAAGGTTCTTCTGATCGGCGGAGGCGGCCGGGAGCACGCCATTGCAGAGGCAATTGTGAGAAGTCCGCGGTGTGAGAAGCTGTACTGTGCGCCGGGCAATGCCGGTATCGCGCAGATCGCGGAGTGTGTACCGATCGGTGTGATGGAATTCGACCGGCAGGCCGCATTTGCGAAGGAGCACGGCATTGATCTGGTGGTGTGCAGCCAGGACGATCCGCTGTGCGCCGGGCTGGTTGACACGTTGGAGGCCGCGGGACTGCGCGTCTTCGGCACCCGGAAAAACGCCGCGATTATCGAAGGAAGCAAGGCGTTTTCCAAGAATCTGATGAAGAAGTACGGCATTCCGACCGCTGCCTATGAGACATTTACGGATCCGGCGGCAGCGATCTCGTACCTCCGGACGAAGGCAAAATTCCCGACTGTCCTGAAGGCAGACGGACTTGCCCTTGGAAAGGGCGTCCTCATCTGCCAGAACCTTGAGGAGGCCGAGGCCGGTGTGCGCACGATCATGGAGGATCACAAGTTCGGCGCGGCGGGCAACGAGATGATCATCGAGGAATTCATGACGGGCCGCGAGGTATCGGTGCTTGCCTTTGTGGACGGGAAACATATCCAGCTGATGACATCTGCGCAGGACCACAAACGGGCGGGCGATGGCGACACGGGGCTCAATACCGGCGGCATGGGTACCTTCTCGCCAAGTCCCTTCTACACGGCGGAGATCGACCGGCAGGCAAGGGAACGGATCTATCAGAAGACGGTCGACGCGATGAACGCGGAGGGGAGACCCTTCAAGGGTGTGCTCTATTTTGGCCTCATGATGACACAGGATGGGCCAAAAGTGGTAGAATACAATACCAGATTCGGAGATCCGGAGACCCAGGTCATTCTGCCCCGCATGAAGACGGACATTCTTGACGTGTTCGAAGCGGTCATCGATGGGACGCTGGACCGGATCCATCTCGAATTCGAGGACAACGCGGCGGTCTGCGTCGTCCTCGCATCCCGGGGATATCCGGTGAAGTACGAGAAGGGAAAGATCATCACCGGACTCGAAAAGTTCCGCGGCAGGGAAAAGGACGGATATTACTGTTTCCACGCGGGAACAAAACTTGACGGGAACGGCCATGTGATCACGAACGGAGGCCGTGTTCTGGGCGTCACTGCCAAGGGCAGGACGCTGAAGGAAGCCCGGGCGAACGCCTACGAGGCGACCGGCTGGGTGAATTTTGAAAATAAGTATATGAGATCCGATATCGGAAGGGCAATTGATGACATCTGACGGTTTCATATACGCAAGGAGCAGACAGGAATGAAAAGAAAGAGTTTGAGAATGCTGGCGGCAGCCTTCGGGACGGCGCTGGTTCTGACCGGAGTTGCACCGATGAGCCTGCAGGCGGCGTCCGCAACGGTGATCGATGCGAGCAATGTCCGCAGCGAGGCGAGTTCCACTTCGAATGCAGTGGGTTCCGCGGCGGCCGGCGCGACGGTGACGATCGGAGATGCGGTGACGAATGACGCGGGGGAGACCTGGTATCCGGTGACGCTGTCGGACGGGACGCAGGGATATATCAAGTCGAATCTGCTGAATATCACGGACGGCGGGCAGACGGATAACGCCGCCGCGGGAGACGGCGCCGCGGCATCGACCGGAGACAGCGCGGCGGCAGGCGACAGCGCAGCCACAGGCGACAGCGCAGCCACAGGCGACAGCGCAGCCACAGGCGATTCTGCGGCAGCAGGAGATTCCTCCGCAGAGGGGGCTTCTACGGCAGATACAAGCGCCGATGTGCCGACTGCTCAGGCGGAAGGCTATGCGGCGTCCATGACGCCCACAAATGCGACGATTTCCTCCGATGTCAATATCCGCAGCGGCGCCGGGACCAGTTACACCAAGATCGGATCACTGACTGCCGGAACCAACCTGGTTGTCATCGGACAGGCAAAGGATGACGCCGGCGACATCTGGTATCAGTTCTATACGACAGGAACTGATCAGCAGATGATCGGCTTTGCCAGATATGATTATGTGACGCTGGGCGACCCGGTTCAAACTGCGGCACCGGCGGATACCTCCACGGAAAATTCGGATGCGGATGCCTCCGAGGACACCTCGTCCGGAGACAAGGAGTATGAGGCTGTCTACGCCGACGACGGCACCGGCAGCGGGACAAAGGTCTGGTATCTGTATAATTACAAGACCGGAACCCGCAAGGAAATCTCCAAGATGGAGGATGCCATCACGGAGTCCAATCAGGTTGTGACGGAAGCCAAGGCAAGCCTTCACAAGATGAAGCTGCTCATTCTTGCGCTCGGTGTGCTGCTGCTCGCATGTCTGGCTGCGATTGTCGCGCTTGTTTTGAATCTGCGGCGCGCGGATGCGGAGAGCGGTGAGATTGATCTGATGAAGAGCCGTCAGCGCCAGGAGAGAACCCGCAGGGAGGGAGCGCACGCTGCTCCAGAGGAAATGCCGCGCCCGGCGAGACGCTTGGAGGAACGCCGGCTCGCGGCGAGAGAGGGAGAAGGACAGTCACCGGATCGCACCCGTCCGGCAGCCGGCAGAGACGCAAGAGCCGCCCGTCCTGCTGCAGGCAGAGGCGCGGCAGGAGAGCAGCCGTATCCGACAAGAAGAAGGCTTGACGAGGAACAGAGAGCCCGCGGCGGACAGGACATGCGCCAGCCGCGCCGACCGGCTGTTCCGGAGCGGGACGCCGCTGATGTGGACGCGGATGTCCGCAGGGCGGGAGAGGCCGGCCGCTCGATGAGAGGCGACAGCCGCCGCAGACCGGCGCAGGAGAGTGCGCCGGCGCGTGAAAGAGCGCAGGCAGATGCGAGCGCGCAGAATTTTGCCGATGTGGACGATGACGACGATCTGCAGTTTCTGAATATGGACAACTGAGCCGGCATCGCGACGCGACTGTGCGGAAGCAGAAATCAGAGCTGCGTATGCAGCCGATATTCGCGGAAGGCAGCGCAATTGACATTCAACGCCACCTGTTATACTATACGTATAACAGGTGGCGTTTCTGCGCCTGCACAAGGCCGCAATGACAGAGCCGTGCGGGATGGCAGACCTGCCTGCTGACAGCAGCTTTCCCGCGGACTCGTCTACAGGCAGCACGAGGGGAACGGCAGGGCCGCCGCCCGTGTCTTCATCTGCATTGTCTGTCAATGGGAAGATCGGAATCCGGGTCAGCTGCATGGAGGTTGTGATGTATGTTGAAATAGATTTTAATAGCGATGAGGCGATTTATCAGCAGCTGCGCGATCAGATTATTCTCGGGATTGCGACCTCGACGCTGACGGAGGGGCAGGTTCTGCCGTCGGTGCGGCAATTGGCGGACGATATTGGCATCAATATGCACACAGTCAACAAAACGTACACGCTTCTGAAGCAGGAGGGATTCATCAAGGTGGATCGCAGAAGAGGTTGTGTGGTGGCCGTGGATGCGGATGAACTCCGGGCCAAAGCGGACTGTGAGCAGGATCTCCGCGTAATTCTCGCGGAAGCAATCTGCCGCGGGGTGCCAAGGTCTGATGTGCATGACATGATCGATCGCATTTACGCAGAATACGGTGCCGTGGACGAACCGGAGAAACCGGATGGAGGTAATCCGGAGGAAAACGGCCCATCCATTGGCGGTAAACAGCGCAGTAATCAGGAGGCTCGGGCCTTCGATCCGCGGGAGAGCGGGGACGGTCTGCCGCAGCAATAAGAACGAAAGACCGACAGGAGCAGGTATCATGACGAATTACACACCGAGTGCAGCGGCAGCTCTGAAACTCGCCGCACGCATCTCGAAGCAACAAAAACAGAATTATATCGGAACGGAGCATCTGCTGCTTGGGCTGATCCGGGAGAACACCGGCGTCGCGGCAAAAATGCTGCAGGCGCACGGACTGACCGACGAACGGGTGACAGATTTGATCAGTCAGCTGAATGTGGAGAGCGGTCCGGTCGCTCTGATGGACAGGGACGGGTACTCGCCGCGGTGTCGCCGGGTGCTCGACATCGCCGCGGAGCAGGCCGCGCGGTATCGTCAGAAGAGCGTGGGAACGGAGCACATCCTGCTCGCTCTCATCCTGGAGGGGGAAAACGTCGCGATCAAAATTCTGGAATCCGTGGGCGTCAATCCGGCCCAGGTATACTTTGAGGTGCTGGCGGCGATCGGCGTGAATCCGGCGGAGCATCGCTATGATCTCGCCCACGCCGGCGGAAGAGGAAACGGCAGCGAAAGCATGCTGGTTCAATACGGACGGGATCTCACCGCGCTCGCGGAGGAGGGCCGCCTGGATCCGGTGATCGGCAGAGAAAAAGAAATCAGCCGAATGGTACAGATTTTGTCGAGGAGGACCAAGAACAATCCGTGTCTCATCGGAGAACCCGGCGTCGGCAAGACCGCGATCGTGGAGGGACTCGCGCAGCGTATCGTGGAGGGCAGCGTGCCGGAGACCGTGCAGGGAAAGCGTCTGTTCACGATGGATCTGCCGGGCATGATTGCCGGCTCGAAATACCGTGGCGAATTTGAGGAGCGTATGAAAAAGCTCATCAGCGAGGTGACCGCGGCGGGGGATGTGATCCTGTTTCTCGATGAGATGCACACCATCATCGGCGCGGGAGGCGCGGAGGGCGCCATCGATGCATCGAATATTTTGAAGCCGTCCCTTGCGAGAGGGGAGATTCAGCTCATCGGCGCGACGACGATCAACGAATATCACAAGTATGTGGAGCGCGATGCGGCGCTGGAGCGGCGGTTCCAGCCGGTGACGGTCGAGGAGCCGACAGGGGAGGAGACCGTGAAGATACTTCACGGCATCGCCGGAAAATATGAGGAGCATCACGGCGTCACCATCTCAGACGAGGCCATCGATGCGGCGGTGCGCCTCAGCACGCGGTATATCAATGAGCGGAACCTTCCGGACAAGGCCATCGATGTCATCGATGAGGCCTGCGCGGCGGTGCGGCTCGCGGGATCGAAGGCGGATGACACGGTGCAGAAGCTGGAGGGGCAGATCCGCGATCTCGACCGCGCGATGGCGGAGCATGTGAAAAACGGGGACCTGGAATCGGCAAAGAAGGCACGGTTTGAGCAGGATAAGCTGCTGCGCAAACTGAAACGGCACCGGGAGGCCGCCGCAAAGCGCGCGGAGACGGAAAGGCCTGTTGTAACGGAGAAGGATGTCGCGCAGGTGATTTCCACCTGGGCGAAGGTGCCGGTGACGCAGCTCACGGAGAAGGAGAGCGACAGACTGCTGCGGCTCGAGGATACGCTGCACAGGCGGGTCATCGGACAGGAGGACGCGGTGCGCGCGGTGGCGCGGGCGATCCGGAGGGGCAGAGTCGGACTGCAGGATCCGAACCGGCCGATCGGGTCATTCCTGTTCCTTGGCCCTACCGGCGTCGGCAAGACGGAGCTCTCCAAGGCGCTTGCAGAGGCGCTGTTCGGATCTGACCGCGACATGATCCGTGTGGATATGTCCGAGTACATGGAGCAGTATGCGGTCTCGAAGATGATCGGTTCCGCGCCCGGATATGTGGGATACGAGGAGGGCGGTCAGCTCTCGGAGCAGGTGCGGCGGCACCCGTATTCCGTCGTGCTGTTCGACGAGATCGAGAAGGCGCACCCGGATGTGTTCAACGTGCTGCTGCAGATTCTGGACGACGGCCGCATCACGGATTCCCAGGGGCACACGGTGAACTTCAAGAATACGATCATCATCATGACCTCGAACGTCGGCGCCCTGAAAATCGTCGATCCCAAAATTCTCGGATTCGGCGCGAAGCCGACGGCGCAGCAATCCTATGAGCGGATGAAGAGCGGCGTCATGGATGAGGTGAAGAAGATTTTCAAACCGGAATTCATCAACCGCATCGACGAGATGCTCGTGTTCCATCCGCTGACGCACGAGGAGCTGGTGCAGATCGCGGGCCTGATCTGCGACGATCTCGCAAAGCGGTCGAAGCAGCTGAAGAATATCACCGTGAAGGTGACGCCGAATATGAAGAAGTATCTCGTGGACAAATACGCGGATCCCAAGATGGGCGCGCGCCCGCTCAAGCGTGCTGTGCAGACGGTAATCGAGGACCCGCTGTCGGATAAAATTCTGTCCGGAGAGGTCCGGGAGGGCGGCTCGGTGACGGTCGGCGTGAGCCACGGAAAGGTGACGTTCACGGAGGGATAACGTCACATTGTGCAATACAGGAGGAATTTCATTGGCGGCTGGAGCAAAGAAAAAGACAGCATTTTTCTGCCAGGAGTGCGGGTATGAGTCGGCCAAATGGATGGGCCAGTGCCCCTCCTGTCACGCCTGGAACACGATGGTGGAGGAGCCGGTGCGGATTGTCTCGCCCGGACGGAGCGGCGGAGGACTGTCGGGCGGCAGCCTGGCCGGCACAGGCAGTACCGCGCACCGGCCGGTGACGCTGAGCGATGCGGATCTCTCGGAGGAACCCAGAATCTCCACCGGGTATTCGGAGCTCGACCGGGTGCTCGGCGGCGGTATTGTAAAGGGGTCGCTCCTTCTGGTGGGAGGAGATCCGGGCATCGGCAAGTCGACGCTGCTTCTTCAGGTCACCAGAAATCTCTCGCAGGGCGGACACCGGGTCCTCTATGTGTCCGGGGAGGAGTCGCTCCGCCAGATCGGCCTTCGGGCAAGACGCATCGGCGGCGCCGGGGAGAATCTGAAATTTTTCTGCGAGACGGATCTTGATGTCATCACGGATGCGGCGCTCGCGGAGAAGCCGGAGGTCTGCGTGATCGACTCGATCCAGACGATGTTCAACCCTGCCGTGGCGGCGGCGCCGGGCAGCGTATCCCAGGTGAGAGAGGCGACCGGTGTGCTGCTGCGGCTCGCAAAGGAGCAGGGCATCACCATTTTTATCGTCGGCCATGTCACGAAGGAAGGGACGGTGGCAGGACCGAGGGTCCTCGAACACATGGTGGATACCGTACTGTATTTTGAAGGGGACCGGTACGCGTCGTACCGGGTGCTCCGCGGAACGAAGAACCGGTTCGGCTCGACGAATGAGATCGGGCTGTTTGAAATGCGGCAGGAAGGACTGCTGCAGGTGGAGAATCCGTCGGAATATATGCTGGCCGGGCGGCCACTCGGCGCGTCAGGTTCGGTGGTGACCTGCTCCATGGAGGGGACGAGGCCGCTTCTCGTCGAGGTCCAGGCGCTGCTCAACGAGACAAATTTCGGGTATCCAAAGCGGCAGGCGACGGGCACGGACTACAACCGGGTGAGTCTCCTGATGGCGGTGATGGAGAAGCGGCTCGGGCTTCCGCTCGGGCAGCAGGACGCCTATGTGAATCTGGCCGGCGGCATCCGGCAATCGGAGCCGGCACTCGACCTCGGTATTGCGCTCGCGGTGGTCTCGAGCTACCGGAACAGGCCGATCGACGACAAACTGATGGCGTTCGGCGAGATAGGCCTTTCCGGGGAGATTCGCGCGGTGAGCCAGGCGGAGCACCGCGTCCAGGAGGCCGCAAAACTCGGCTTCACAACGGTGATTATGCCGCGCGCCAATCTGCGCGGAATGCACCGGCCGGAGGGCGTCGAAATCATCGGCGTGGCGGGACTGGGGGAAGCCATCGACGCTGCGATGGGATGATAAATCTGCTTGAATCGAGTTTTGGCCTATGGTATAATCCTTTTCGTTGACGCGAAGCGGCTACGAACGTTGACGCGAAGTGAAGTGCCGAATAGAGGAATCGTCCAATGGCTAAGACTGCGGTCTCCAAAACCGCCAATGGGGGTTCGAATCCCTCTTCCTCTGCTACCCCAGATCTGCGTGATTCCGCAGGTTTGGGGTTTTTCTGTGCAGAAAGGAGTGCGGAGAGATGAATCAGGAGATGTTTCAGAACCGTGTGAGCAGGGTACTTGATAAAATGAAGGAACGGCAGCTTAGTCAGCTGATTGTGGCGGATCCGAAGAGTATCTGGTATCTGACAGGAGTCGATGTGGATCCGTATGAGCGGCTGTTTGCGCTTCTGCTGCGCGCGGACGGACATCATGTCCTGTTTCTCAACCGGCTCTTTTCGGTCAGTCAGCAGCAGTATGAGGAGGTCTGGTTCTCAGACACAGACGATTCGATTGGCATGATCGCGGCGCATGTGGATGCGGGTGAATTGGGTATTGACAAGGTCTGGCCTGCCCGGTTTCTTCTTCCTCTGCTGGAGCGCAGGAAGGATATCCAGCCGGTGCTTGCCTCTGACTGTGTGGATGACTGCCGCGCTGTGAAGGATGCGGCGGAGCAGATGCTGATGCGGGAGGCGTCCCGGATCAATGACGTGGTGTGCGAGAAGGCGTCAGCCTATGTCCGCGCGGGCATGACGGAGAAGGAGGTGGCCGCCTATATCGAGCGGTGTTATCTGGAGGAGGGGGCACAGGGACCATCCTTCCAGACTATCGTATCCTTCGGCGCCAACGCGGCGGATCCGCATCATGAGCCGGACGACACAGTTCTGAAACAGGGAGACTGCGTGCTCTTCGATATGGGGTGCATCAGGGACCGGTACTGCTCGGATATGACAAGAACCTTCGTGTGCGGAGGACTTGGGGAGGCCGATCCGGATTTTGCAAAGGTGCATGACCTCGTCCGGAGCGCCAATGAGAAGGCGGAGAGCATGATTAAACCTGGCGTGCGGCTGTGCGATATTGACGCGGCAGCGCGGGATCTGATCGGGGCGGCGGGCTACGGACCGCAGTTTAATCATCGCCTCGGACATTTTATCGGGCAGACGGACCATGAGCAGGGAGACGTGAGCCGGACGAACACGGCAGTGGCAAAGCCGGGGATGATTTTCTCCATCGAGCCGGGCGTCTATCTGACGGGAAGATTCGGCGTGCGTGTTGAGGATCTGGTACTGGTGACGGAGGACGGCTGTGAGGTGCTGAATCACATGGACAAGCATTGGAAGGTTGTGGGCTGAAGGGCAGTTTCTCCGGGGGAGAAATGTGCGCGCGGAGGCGCAGAGGAATGGCCGGTATGAATCGGGAGAAAAATGGCGCGAATAATGAAATTCTGACCGGTGTGATCTGGCAGCAGCTTCTGCTGTTTTTTCTGCCGCTGCTGGGCGGGACATTTTTTCAGCTGCTGTACAACACAGTGGATACGATTGTGGTCGGTCGTTTTGTCGGCAAGGAGGCGCTGTCCGCAGTCGGCGGGCCGGCGGCGACGCTGATCAATGTATTCGTGGGGCTGTTTGTCGGGATCACGTCCGGAGAGACGGTTGTGATCTCGCAGTTTTATGGCGCCAGGAAGTTCCGGGAGGTGAAGGAAGCCGTTTATACCGGAATCGTGCTGGCGGTCGCGGGAGGGCTTCTTCTGACTGCGGCAGTCGGCGGCGCGGCGCGGCCGATGCTCGAGGCAATGGATACGCCTGCGGACACGCTGGAGCTTTCGATTACCTATCTGCGTATTTATGCGCTCGGGATGACCGGCAATATGATATACAACATGGGCGCCTCCATACTGCGCGGCGCGGGGGATTCGAGGCGGCCCTTCCTGTATCTGGCTGCGGGCACGATGACCAATGTGGTTCTGGATCTGCTGATGGTCGTCGTACTGCACTGGGGCGTGGCCGGCGTCGCCATCGCCACCATTGTGTCTCAGTATGTGAGCGCGGCCTGCGTGCTTGTCTGTCTGCTGCGGGAGGACGGCGCAATTCGTCTCGACAGGAAGCCACATCGGGTCGATCCGGAATTTCTGTTCCGCATACTGCGGATCGGTGTTCCGGCGGCAGTGCAGTCTCTCATGTATTCGTTCTCCAATGTGCTCATCCAGACTGCGATCGATGGATTCGGCACGGATACTGTGGCGGGCTGGACGGTGTACAGCAAGATGGATCTGGTCTACTGGATGGTGGTGAACTCTTTCGGCCTTGCTACCACCACCGTCGTCGGGCAGAATTTTGGCGCAGGGCGGTATCGCCGCGTGAGGAGTGCCGTCCGGCAGGCGATGGCGATTCTGTGCGGATTCTGCGTTGTCATCGCAGGTCTGCTGCTTCTGCTGCGGTATCCGTTCTGCCATGTGTTCACGAATGATCCGGCGGTCATCCGGAACGCAATCGGCATGCTTGAATTCATGGCACCTATTTATATCACGTATATCGCGATTGAGGTCATGGCGGATTCCCTGCGTGGCTGCGGGGACGCGCTGATGCCCACGGTCATAACGGTCCTGGGAGTATGCGGGATACGTGTTGTCTGGCTTTACACCGTGCTGCCAAGATTCCGCACCATGCGCACGGTCATGATGAGCTACCCGATTTCGTGGGTGATCTCCTCGGCGGCCTTCGTGGCTTACTATGAGTATTTCGTGCGAAAGCATCACATCGTCGCAGAGAAAAACTGAGGACATCGGAGATGTCAGGTAAAAGCTCCGCTGCCGGCTGTGCATCTGTGCTGTACATTTGCCCGACTGCAGCGGAGCATTTTTTCTTGTGTGCAGGTTTTTAAGGTGCTATGATTTTTAGCGAAGTGTCGCGCTAAACATTTCCAAAGGAGGAAATAGAGCATGTCTTATGTAGATCAAGTCCTGGATCGGGTCATTTCGCAAAATCCGGCGCAGCCTGAGTTTCATCAGGCCGTGAGAGAATTCCTGGCTACTGTCCGCCCTGTCATTGAGGAGAACGAGGAGGAGTACCGGAGGGAGGCGCTGCTGGAGCGTCTGACGACGCCGGAGCGGCAGATTCTGTTCCGCGTTCCGTGGGTCGATGACAAGGGACAGGTGCAGGTGAACAACGGGTATCGCGTGCAGTTCAACAGTGCGATCGGACCGTACAAGGGAGGACTCCGTTTTCATCCTTCTGTCAATCTTTCCATCATCAAGTTCCTGGGATTCGAGCAGATTTTCAAGAACAGCCTGACCGGCCTGCCGATCGGCGGCGGCAAGGGAGGCGCGGATTTTGACCCGAAGGGAAAGAGCGACCGCGAGGTGATGGCGTTCTGCCAGGCCTTCATGCAGGAGCTGTACCGTCACATCGGCGCCAATGTGGACGTTCCGGCTGGCGATATCGGTGTCGGCGGGCGTGAAATCGGATTTATGTACGGCGAGTACAAGAAGCTGACGGGACTCTACGAGGGTGTGCTGACCGGGAAGGGACTGACCTACGGCGGTTCTCTTGCAAGGACCGAAGCCACCGGCTATGGACTCGTGTATTTTGCCGAGGAGATGCTGAAGGCGAACGGACTGGATATCAAGGGGAAGACGATCGCTATCTCCGGAGCCGGAAACGTGGCGACGTACGCGATTCAGAAGGCGGAGCAGCTGGGCGCGCATGTCGTGACCTGCACGGATTCCACGGGATGGATTTATGATCCGGACGGCATTGATGTGGCACTTCTGAAGGAAGTCAAGGAGGTGCGCCGCGCCCGTCTGACTGAATATAAGGCGGAGAAGCCGAACGCGGTGTATCACGAGGGCAAGGGCGTGTGGAGCACGAAGTGCGACATTGCCATGCCGTGTGCGACGCAGAACGAGCTGGGCCTTGAAGATGCGAAGCTGCTGAAGCAGAATGGCTGCATCGCAGTCTGCGAGGGCGCCAATATGCCGACCACGCTGGAGGCGACAAAATATATTCTGGACAATGGCATGCTCTTCACGCCGGGCAAGGCATCCAATGCTGGCGGCGTCGCGACATCGGCACTGGAAATGAGCCAGAATTCCGAGCGGCTGAGCTGGACCTTCGAGGAAGTCGACAGCAGGCTGCAGCGCATCATGGTGAATATTTTCCATCAGGTTGACGCCGCGGCAAAGAAGTATGACATGCCGGGTAACTATGCGGCAGGCGCCAATATCGCAGGCTTCCTGAAGGTCGCCGAGGCGATGAAGGCACAGGGTATCGTCTGATAAGAGATGGCCTCAAATAAGATGAGATGGTCCGGAGACGCAGTGAGATTTCTTTCGGATATCCCGATCAGGATATGTTTCAGATGAAGCACGAAAAAGGGCTTCGGCCGGGAATCCGGCCGGAGTCCTTTTTCGTGCTGGTTCAAAGCTGCTGCGAGAGCAAAAAAAGCGGCTCCGGAAGTTCTCATGAACTTTCGGAGCCATCTCAAGGGGGAGGGTATATTCTGAAACGCGGGGGGATCCGCGGTTCAGGCTGTATCATGGACGCGGCACAAATGCTTATGCGACCGCCGCGTTGTCGGAGAGGAACTCTTCCAAATCTCTGTTATAGCCGCTGTAAGAAACCATCATCGGCCTTCTGAAGTTGAGTCCCATCACACCGAGCATGGATTTGGCGTCCACTGTGTAGCTGGTAACGTCTGCATTAGCAATATCAATGTCAAAATCGCAGTGGGAAGCGACGCGTACAAAATCCGCGGCACTCTCCCTGGTCAGTCTGACCAGCTTATGTACTGTCATATCGTGCCTCACTTTCCGCGAATCGCATTCGCATATCAATGGATCAAATATCCGGGGTGCGAATATCCACGTGTCAGGGATTACGGAAATCGTTTTCTCCCGGTTTCCATTGTATTATATCCGATTTTCCGTGAAAGTAAAGAACGAATATTTGTTTTCAAGCGCATCCTTGTGTGACAGAAGGCATAATTCTGCCAAGATCCGTGTCTATTATTCTGAAAATGATAAAACTACAGTGAGTTCCACTGGAAATCTGCACTTTTGATATTGAAACAGGAATTGAAACAATTATCGCCCGATCATACAGGGATAATATTCCGATGAGACAGGATACCGGACTATCCGGCGCAAACTTCGTCCTTGCATTAACGGGGCAAAAGGCACAAAATAGGCATGTTGCCAAGCAGTCATTACAGCCGCGCCGGCGGCCTCAGGTGGGTGATTTTGTATGTCTGAACTTAAAATACCGAAGCATTATGAATCAGCGCTGAGTCTTCATGAGACGCAGATCGCAATCAAGACAGTCAAGGATTGTTTTCAGGATCTTCTGGCAGAACGCCTCAATCTGCTGCGTGTTTCAGCGCCGCTTTTTGTGACGCCGGAATCCGGGCTGAATGATAACCTCAACGGCGTGGAGAGACCGGTCCGCTTTGATATCGCCGATCAGCCTGGCCGCACCGCGGAGGTGGTGCAGTCTCTTGCCAAATGGAAACGTTATGCTCTGAAGAAGTATGGTTTCCACCACGGGGAGGGACTATACACGGATATGAGCGCCATCCGCCGTGATGAGATCACGGATAACATACACTCGATCTATGTCGATCAGTGGGACTGGGAAAAGGTCATCGATCCGGATGAGCGGAATATGGAGACCCTGGAGGATGTCGTCCGGGATGTCTATCGTGTGCTTCGCAAGACCGAGAAGTACATGACGATCTGCTATGACTATATCGAGGAGATCCTGCCGAAGGATATTTTCTTTGTGACAACCTCAGAGCTGGAGGAAATGTTTCCGGACAACACGCCGAAGGAGCGGGAATATTTTATTGCCAAGGCGAAGGGCGCTGTCTGCATCGAGCAGATCGGGGACGAGCTTCTGGACGGCAAGCCGCACGACGGACGCGCGCCGGACTATGACGACTGGAAGCTGAATGCGGATATTCTCGTCTATTACCCGGTGCTTGATATTGCACTGGAATTGTCGAGCATGGGAATCCGTGTGGATGCGGCTTCTCTCCGGGAGCAGCTCAAAAAAGCTGGTTGTGAAGAGCGGGCAGAGCTTCCGTTTCAAAAAGCAATTCTCAACAATGAACTGCCCTGCAGCATCGGCGGTGGAATCGGTCAGTCGCGTATCTGTATGTTCTTCCTGCGGAAGGCACACATCGGAGAGGTGCAGTGCTCGCTGTGGCCGGACGATGTGGCTGAGACGTGCGAGAAAAATGGCATTCATCTGCTCTGATGCGCTGAAACAGATTCTGTTCTTTGTATTCTGATATGGCGGTAGAGATGCACATTTCGGTCCGCCAGCTTGTGGAGTTTCTGCTCCGCAGCGGCGACCTGGACAATCGGGCGGTGCCTGCGCCGGAAAGCGCCATGCTGGAAGGCTCGCGCATGCACCGGCGCCTGCAGCAGGCACAGGGGGAGGATTACCAGGCGGAGGTCCCTCTGCAGATCCGGTATCATTTTGACGGGCTTACGGCAGGCGGTGCAGGCTTCTCTGTGGTCGTCGAGGGGCGGGCAGACGGTATTTTCCATGGAAATCTGCCGGACGACCCGAAAAGCCCGCGCGGCCCGGTTATCGATGAGATCAAGACGACCTATCGCAATCTGTCGCGGATGGATGCGCCGGATCCGGTGCATCTGGCGCAGGCCAGATGCTATGCGGTCATGTACTGCGAGCAGCATGCGCAGCCGTTTGCCTACATCCGCCTGACATACGTCAACCTCGATTCTGAGGATATTCACTATTTCTATGAAAAGATGGAGCGCACTGCGCTCTGGAACTGGTTCACGGCACTGATGCGGGAATACCGCAAATGGGCCGAATTTGCTGTGCAGTGGAATATCACGCGCACGGATGCCATTCGTGCCCTTGTTTTTCCATACCCCTACCGGGAAGGTCAGAAGGAGCTGGCAGCGGATGTTTACCGGACGATTGTGCACGGCCGCCGTCTGTTTCTGGAGGCGCCAACCGGGACAGGAAAGACGATCGCGACGCTGTTTCCTGCCGTCAAGGCGATGGGGGAGGGGAAGGCGGACAGGATCTTCTATCTCACGGCGAAGACGGCCGCCTCGTCGGTGGCAGAGGATACGCTGGACCTGATGCGCCTCCGCGGCCTGCGGATTCGCAGTGTTGTCCTGACGGCGCGCGAAAAGGTATGCATATTGGAAAAACCGGAGTGCAATCCGGAGGCCTGTCCCCGCGCGGCGGGGCATTATGACCGGATAAACCGGGCCCTGTATGAGACTTTGACTCATATAGACAATCTGAACCGGGAGGCAATTCTGCGCGCAGCGGAGCAGTATGCGGTCTGCCCGTTCGAGCTGTCTCTGGATCTGTCTCTGTTCGCCGATGTGATCATCGGCGATTACAATTATGTCTTCGATCCGCACGCCTATCTGCGCCGCTTTTTCGGGGAAGGTGCGGCGGGTAACAAATATCTGTTTCTGATTGATGAGGCGCACAATCTGGTTGATCGCGGCCGTGCGATGTACAGCGCGGAGCTTACGATGGAGACGCTGCGGCAGACTGCTGCCAGTGTGGGAAAGAGACGTCCGCAGCTCGCGGAGGAAATTGAGCGCTGCGCCCGGGCACTGCAGGCGCTGGATACGAAAGAACAGGGGTCCTCTGGCCGGTCTGCTGTGCGCGTATGGCAGCCGGAGGAGCGGCAATTCTCCGCTTTCTGCGACACGGTTTCCGCTTTGTATCAGTATCTCGGTTCACTGCTGGACCGGGAGAGACGGCGTGACCGCAGGAGAAAGCGCAGAGCTTCTGCCAGTACCCGTGCACTGCAGGATAAAATACTGCAATTCTATTTTGCTGTGTCGGATTTTGTCATGATTCAGGAGAGCATGGACGAGCACTACCGGATTTATTCGGAAACTGCAGGGCAGGATCTTCGGATCCGGCTGTTCTGCATGGATCCGGGCAGGAATCTCGGACTGTGCATGGACCGGGCGGTTTCCTCCATTCTGTTTTCTGCGACGCTTCTGCCGATTCAGTACTACAAGCAGCTGCTTGGAGGCCGGCCGGAGGATTATGAGGTCTATGCCCACTCTGTCTTTGATCCGGCACGGCGTGCGCTGTTGATCGCCAATGATGTGACCAGCCGCTATACCCGCCGGGGGGAAACAGAATACCGGCGGATTGCGGCAGCGATTCAGGGGGCGATTTCCGGCAGGCACGGAAACTATCTGGTGTTCTTCCCATCCTATTCCTTTCTCAAAGCGGTGGCGGATATTTTCGGGCAGGACTTCTGCGATCCGGCGCGCGTCACGGTCATCCGGCAGGAACCGGGGATGGAGGAGGCTGACCGTGCCGCATTTCTGGCAAACTTTGCCCAGAACTCGGAGGAGCACAGTCTGGTCGGCTTCTGTGTTCTGGGCGGTATCTTTTCCGAGGGAATTGATCTGCGGCAGGACAGTCTCATCGGAGCCATGATTGTCGGGACGGGAATTCCGCAGGTGGGCACAGAGAGAGAGCTTCTCAGGCAGTATTTTGAGGAACGCGGGATGAATGGATATGACTATGCCTACCGGTTTCCTGGAATGAATAAGGTGCTGCAGGCGGCGGGGCGTGTCATTCGTACGAAGAAGGACCTGGGGCTGGTGGTTCTGTTGGATGAACGGTTTCTGTCTGATCAATATATACGTCTGTTCCCGCGGGAGTGGGCGGACTGGAAGGCTGTACCGAGTTCGGAGCTCGGGAAGCAGGCGGATTTGTTCTGGAGTGGATGGCTGTACGGAAAGTGAATTGAACTATTCATAATGAAAATACGTTCTGTATTCAGAAAACTTAAAGAAAAAACGCGGCCAAAATCACAAAAAATGTGGATAACTCTGTGGATTTTGGGGATTTCCGCGAATTATTGACCGGTGCGAATGGTGGAAAGCGGGGATATTGACCGGAAGGAACGCAGAAAAACAGGAACGAAATACCATTTATGACTCGTAGAGTCAATATTAAAAGCACGCAGTACGTCCTCCCAACACCCGGCACATACACCTACCATGGAGGGAGCAGGAAATATCACTTGTGCCGTATGCGTCGTCGGCTGCAGACTGACCGGCGCGGTGGCAGGGCGCGGGGGCGTGTGCTACAATAGGCCGGAGTTTGAAAGGAGGACGAGGCAATGTGGGCTGATCAAAGCGTGTTTTATCAAATCTATCCGCTCGGCATGTGCGGCGCGCCATGGGAGAATGACGGCAGGCTGGAGCACAGGATTCTGAGGGTGCTGGACTGGATTCCACATCTGCAGAAGCTGGGCGTGAATGCAGTCTACTTCGGACCTCTTTTTCAGTCGGATGCGCACGGCTATGACACGGAAGATTATCGAATGGTAGACGTGCGGCTTGGGACGGCAGAGGATCTGAGAAGGGTATGCGGCGCTCTGCACGAGGCTGGCATGCGGGTAATTTTCGACGGTGTGTTCAATCATGTCGGGCGTGGATTCTTCGGTTTCCGCGATGTCCAGGAGAAGCGTCAGGCTTCTGCGTACCGGGACTGGTTTCACATTAATTTTGACGGGAATGACGCCTGGAATGACGGCTTCTGGTATGAGGGCTGGGAAGGCCACTATGAACTGGTGAAGCTGAATCTGCAGAATGAGGATGTGGTCCGCTATCTGCTGGACACCGTGAAGTGGTGGGTGGATGAGTTCGGGATCGACGGACTGCGGCTTGATGTGGCGTACTGTCTCGACCGGAATTTCATCCGGAGGCTGGAATCGTTTGGAAAAGAGCTGAAGCCGGATTTCTGGACGGTGGGCGAAATCCTCGGGGGCGATTATAAAACGGTCTGCGGAGACGGATTGTTCGATTCCGCAACCAATTACGAATGCTACAAGGGGCTGTATTCCAGCTTCAATTCGATGAATCTGTTCGAAATCAATCACTCGCTGATGCGCCAGTTCGGGTCGGATCCCTGGTGTCTGTATCGCGGATATCATCTGCTGACCTTTGTCGACAACCACGATGTCACGAGGGTGGCGAGCATTCTGCAAAATCCGAAGCATCTGCCGCTGATCTATGCGCTGGCGTTCGGGATGCCGGGCATTCCCTGCATTTATTATGGCAGTGAGTGGGGTATCCCGGGAGACAAGAGGGACGGCGATCATGCGCTGCGGCCAGCGGTGGAGAAACCGGAGTGGAATGCGCTCACGGACTGGATTGCAAGGCTCGCCGCGGCAAAGAAGCATTCCGAGGCGCTGACGGAGGGCGGATTCCGGAGCGTTCTGCTTACAAACCGGCAGTGCATTTTTGAACGGAAGAGTGAGCATGAACGCGTGCTGGTGGCGGTCAATGCGGATGCAGCTCCGTACCATGCGGATTTTAATGCGGAGTGCGGGCAGGCGGTTGATTTGATCAGCGGGGAGAAGCACGATTTCGGCGGAGGCTCCGACCTGCCGGCATACAGTGCTTATTTCTGGAAATGTGAGCGCTGAGACAGTGAGTGTCTATCACTGCGCCGCCGGCACCCGGGAATCTTGCTCATAGAAATATATGTCGGTTTTTGATATTTGGCGCATAAAATGTTTGACATTCCGGGACTGTTAGAGTAAAGTACGTAGCAACAACGCAATAACATAGCAAACAAGTAGGAATTGACTAAAATACTATGAAGATGATGTGTTCCCCAATGTGCTGTATGATGTATCGGTATCTCACAGAATAAGCTGTGTGCAATCGTTCCGCTTCATGTTTTTTTGGCCGCTGGGCGGCAGGGCAATGGCAACGGGCCCGGGGATCAGTACCTGAGGAAGTGGGAGCAGCTGCATACAGAGATGTGCAGCTGCTTTTTTATATGTAAGGAGAGGGAGAAATTTCATGGCAGCCATTATTGAAGTGAAGGATTTGTACAAAACCTTCCAGACAAAGGACGCCACGGTCGAGGCGCTGAAGGATATATCCCTTCAAATAGAGGAGGGAGATGTGTTCGGCATTATTGGCATGTCCGGCGCGGGAAAGAGCACGCTGGTGCGATGTCTGAATTATCTGGAGGTCCCTACGAAGGGAACGGTGCTGATCGGCGGGAAGGACCTCGCGGCGCTGACGTCGTCCGAGCTCCGGGAGCTGCGCAGCAAGATCGGGATGATCTTTCAAAATTTCAATCTGCTGATGCAGAGCACCGTGATAGACAATATCTGCTTTCCGCTGCTGATCCACGGCACACCGAAGGCAGAGGCACGGAAAAGGGCGGAGAAGCTGCTTGAGACGGTCGGCCTGTCCAGCAAGGCGAAGGCATATCCGGCGCAGCTCTCCGGCGGGCAGCGGCAGAGGGTAGCAATTGCCAGAGCACTCGCGTGCGACCCGCGGATTTTGCTGTGCGATGAGGCGACGAGCGCTCTCGATCCGCAGACAACGCAGCAGATACTGGAGCTTCTGCGGAAGATCAACCGGGAAACCGGCATTACGATTGTCATTATCACGCATTCCATGAATGTCGTCCGGGAGATTTGCCACAATGTGGCGATTGTGGAGAACGGGGAGATCGTAGAGCAGGGACTGGTCGAGGAAATTTTCACGCATCCGAAATCCAGAGCAGCGAGACGTCTGATCATCGAGGGGAAAGATCCGGATCAGTGGGAGAAGGAACAGGAAAAGACCGCTGCGCATGGGAGCACGGTTCCGGAGTTGCATGAGCATCGGCGGATTCGCATCGTATTTACAAAGAATTCATCCTATGAGCCGGTGATCGCCAACATGATTCTGACGTTCCAGGAACCAGTCAATATTCTGAAGGCCGATACCAAGGATGTGGGCGGCGTCGCCAGAGGAGAGATGATTCTCGGGCTGTCCACGGACAAGGGAATTTCCGACCGGCAGATTGCGTATCTGGAGGAGCGTGGACTGGCAGTCGAGGACATCACGGACATTGCGGCGGAAGCGGGGGTGAACTGAGATGACATCAAATGAAATCAATATGATTATCGCAGGTGTCTGGCAGACCGTGTATATGACGCTTGTTTCCACGCTGATCGGCTATCTGATCGGGCTTCCGTGGGGAATCGCCCTCACGGTCACCGGCCAGGAGGGGCTTCATCCGAACCGGGGCGTATACCGCGTGCTGGATGTGTTTGCCAATATCATGCGGTCGGTTCCGTTCCTGATTATGCTGATTCTGGTGATGCCGCTGACCATGCTTCTGGTTGGCAAAACCTACGGCTCGACCGCGACGATTGTCCCGCTCGTGATTTCCGCGGCTCCGCTGATCGCCCGCATGGTGGAATCCTCTCTCAATGAAGTGGATCACGGCGTCATTGAGGCGGCTCAGTCAGCCGGAGCGAGCAACCTGCAGATCATTTTTCGTGTGCTGCTGGGTGAGGCCAGGGTTTCTCTGATTTCCGGAGCGACGATCACGGTGGGGACGATTCTGGGTTATTCCGCAATGGCCGGCACGATCGGCGGAGGCGGACTGGGCGACATTGCCATCCGATATGGATACTACCGTTACCAGGCGAACATTCTCTGGACGACCGTCATTCTGCTGGTTCTTCTGGTCCAGCTCTTCCAGTTCATCGGCACCATGATTTCTGTGAAGATGGATAAGCGGCACAACTGATATTCCGGGTGTTTTTCCGGAAATCGGCAGGAAATCGGCCTGATGTAATGACCCGGCGGTCCGGGACAGGACGACAGGCGGGCGGCAGTTGTTACAATCAGCGGCAGAGCCGCTGTTGTAAATAAAAAGATGGGGAACTTCCCCGAAGTTGTGAAAGAGACCCTGATTCCACCTTCGCAGCATGCGCCGCGGACCAGTCAGGGTAACTTTCCAAGGAGCGCGGTCAGCGCAGCAAGAGAGGAGCATTATTATGAAAAAACAGTTTGTAGCAGCAGCATCGGCAGCAGTACTTGCGGCGGGTGTCCTCGCAGGATGCGGCAGCAGTACCGCCAGCACGGCCGGGACGAGCGCAGCAGCTTCTGCCCAGACAGAGGCGGCGCAGGATGCATCCACGCAGACGGCAGCCGCAGCTTCCACCGCAGCAGATACACAGGCATCTGCAGCAGCGCCGGCAGATGGCGACAACAAGATCACGGTCGCTTGCTCGCAGACCCCGCACTCCGAGATCCTGGAGCAGGCAAAGGCGGTTCTGGAGGCACAGGGCTACGATCTTGAGTACACGGTGTTCGAGGATTATGTCCAGCCGAACAACGTCGTCGAGTCCGGAGATTTTGACGCGAACTATTTCCAGCATGTCAACTATCTCAATTCCTTCAATGAAGAGAACGGCACGCATCTTGTCGTTGCCACCAACGGCAAAATCCATTACGAGCCGTTTGGCATCTACGGCGGCACGAAGAAGAGCCTCGACGAAATCGCTGACGGCGACGCGATCGCAATTCCGAATGACACTACCAACGAGGCAAGAGCGCTGCTTCTGCTTCAGCAGGCTGGTTTGATCACGCTGAACGACGGCGTGGGCGTCACGGCAACCGTGAATGATGTCAAGGACAATCCGCACAATCTGAAGCTGGTTGAGGTTGAGGCTGCGCAGGTTCCGAAGCAGCTTCCGTCCGTTGCGTTCGGCGTGATCAATGGCAACTATGCGCTGGAGAACGGCCTGAGCGTCAAGGATGATGCCCTTGTGACAGAGGCTGCTGATGGCGACGCGATTCAGCAGTATGTCAATATCATTGCCGTCAAGGAGGGAAATGAAGATCTTCCGAAGATCAAGGCTCTGACCGATGCGCTGCACAGCGATACGATTGTGAAGTACATCAATGACACGTATGACGGAGCAGTTGTTCCGTACGACGGAGCCCAGTAATGGTTTTTCGGCGGCGGGGCCGCCGAAAAACGCAAGTTTCGCGGTGCGAAACCTGCAGGGTATTAATAACGAAAAACGCAGCAGAGGGAGCATCTGCAGTCTTGCAAGGGACTGCGGGTGCTTTTTTTGCGAAGGAAGAGAGTAGAAAACGTCTATTTCGCGGGTCGTTTCCATGGTAGTATGGAAGCAATAAGAGGGGAAATAAGAGGAGGTTTGCAGTGATTCGTTTTTACAAAGGGAAAAACTATGACAGCGCGAGCAAGATCGCGGCAGACATCATTGCGGCGCAGATGATTCTGAAGCCGGATTGTGTACTGGGACTGGCGACAGGGTCTACTCCGATCGGCGCATATCAGGAGCTGATCCGGATGAATCAGGCTGGACTGATCGATTTCTCGGAGGTCTCAACCTGCAATCTGGACGAGTATGTCGGCCTTGGCGGCAATGATGAGCAGAGCTATCGCTATTTCATGAATCATCAATTGTTTGATCATGTCAATATTGATAAGACAAGGACACATGTGCCGAACGGGCTTGCGGATGACATCCAGGCGGCGTGCAGGGAATATGATGAGATTGTGGCATCGGTCGGGGGTGCGGACCTGCAGCTTCTCGGAATCGGACATGACGGCCACATCGGGTTCAATGAACCAGGGGACAGCTTTGACAGGGGCACGCATCTGGCAGACCTGCAGGAGTCAACAATCCGTGCCAACTCCAGGTTCTGGGACGGCGATGAGAGTAAGGTTCCGAAGCAGGCTGTCACGATGGGCATCGCAACCGTGATGAGCGCACGGAGAATTCTTATCATGGCGTGTGGGGCGGACAAGCGTGAGATCATCACAAAGGCGTTCCACGGTCCGATTACACCGCAGGTGCCGGCCTCTGCACTGCAGCTCCATCCCTGTGTATACGTCGTGGGAGATGAGGCGGCGATGGGAGATCTTTGCTGATGGCACAGCCCTGCATTGACCGTGCGGACGGGAGATTTGGAGGAATGCGCTTCGAGACGGAGGATGATTTCGACCTCGACAAAATAGCCGGCAGCGGTCAGTGCTTCCGCTGGAAGAAGGAGGCGGACGGCGGCTATCGGATCATCGCTTCAGGGAGAATTCTGCACATCCGGAAGGAAGGGGATAGTTCCAGGCGGACGGGATCCAGCGGAACGCACGGAGGTGTATTCGGGCTGTCCTGCACGGAGAAGGAATTCCACGAGTTTTGGCATTCTTATTTTGATCTGGATGAAGATTATCGTCAGCTTCGGGCCGGCATTCCGGCGGGGGACAGGTATCTCCGGCGGGCAGCAGAGACAGAGGCGGGCGTACGGATTTTGCGTCAGGATCCATGGGAGACGCTGGCTACGTTTATTTTGTCGCAGCGAAAGAATATTCCAGCGATCCGGCAGTGCGTGGAAAAGCTCTGCGCGGCGGTGGGAAACAAAATATCCGAAGAGGATGGGACAGAATTTTATGCCTTTCCCTCTCCGGAGCAGGTGATGCAGATTGGCTGTACGGAGATGGATCCGGGCGATTCGCCGGACTGCGCCTATCATCTCCGGGGGATGGATACCTGCAGTCTTGGATATCGGCTGCCATATCTCTACGCGGCGGCGCAGTGGGCGCTGAACCATCCGGAGCTGCTTGGAAGGGACGGCGGCGCGTTCGAAGCTTCCCTGTCCGATGAGGCGCTGCAGGAGGAGCTGCGCCGGATTCGGGGAGTGGGAATCAAGGTCGCCTCCTGCACAATGCTGTTCGGGTATCATCGCATGGATGCGTTCCCGATCGATGTCTGGATGCAGCGAACCCTGGCGGAGCACTATCCGGAGGGATTTGATCCAAAGAGATACAGTCCGTGCGCCGGACTGATGCAGCAGTATCTGTTTATGGCGGCAAGAGAAGGAGGAAAAGGCAATGGGGGCAATGTACAGCACGGTTGAGAAAGCGTATCCAAGACCGCAGATGGTCCGGAAAACGTGGAAGAATCTGGACGGAAAATGGAAGTTCGCCTTTGACGACGCATGGAACGGCGCCAAAGCGGGGTGCCCGGAGGAAAGCAGGATGAACCGCGTGATTGAGGTGCCGTTCACATATGAGACGGAGATGAGCGGCATCCATGAGGAAGCATTTCATCCGTGTGTCGTATACAGCCGTCAGGTGGAACTGTCAAAATCTGACCTTGCGGGGCATCTCCTGCTCCATTTCGAGGGGAGCGATTTTGAGACGGAGGTCTGGGTAAACGGCTGTTTTGTTGGAAGTCACAAGGGCGCGTATGAGCGGTTTACATTCGACATCACGGACGCGGCCAGGGAAGGGGAAAACCAGGTCGCAGTCCGCGTGATTGACTCGAATAGTCTAAGCCAGCCGCGCGGGAAGCAGCGCTGGGTGCCGGAAAATTTTGCATGCTGGTATGTCCAGACGACCGGAATATGGAAAACAGTCTGGATGGAGACGGTTCCTGAGGGCTATATTGACGGGCTGAAGCTGACGCCGGATCTGGGACACGGCGTGATCCGGATCGAAGCTGACCTCACGATTCCTTCTGAAGAGCTGACGGAGTGGATGCTGCAGGCGGAGGTGAGCTATGACGGCACCTGCGTGAGCACTGCTGAAGGGTCGGTGCGCGGCGGCAGGGCGGTACTCGAGGCCGGAACGGTGCGGGAAGGAGACGTGCGGTTTGCATTCGGGCCGATCTGCTGGAGCCCGGAGAATCCGGCGCTGTATGACCTGCGGCTGGTACTGGTGAAAAAAGACGGTCAGAATGCTGCGGCGATCGATGAAGTGCAGTCGTATTTTGGCATGCGGGAGATTGGCATCCGGAATGGAAAAGTTCTGCTGAACGGGAGACCGATTTATCAGAAGCTGATTCTGGACCAGGGATATTGGCCGCAGTCCGGTCTGACACCGCCGTCGGCGGATGCTCTTGTAGAGGACATCGACAAAATTCATGCCGCCGGCTTCAACGGACTGCGCAAGCACATGAAGGTGGAGGACGAGCGGTTTCTGTACTGGTGCGACAGGAAGGGAATGCTTGTCTGGAGCGAGATGGCGGCGGCGTATGAGTTCACGGACAGCGCGGTGCGTCAGTTCACGGAGGAGTGGATGCAGGTGGTAAAGCAAAACTACAGCCATCCCTGCATCGTCACCTGGACGCCGTTCAATGAATCCTGGGGTGTTCCGGAGATCCGGACCTCCAGAGAGCAGCAGGCGTTCACGGAGGCAATCTATCATCTGACAAAGGCAGTGGATCCGATGCGCCCGGTGATCTGCAATGACGGATGGGAGCACACGGTGTCGGATATTCTGACGCTGCACGATTATGAGGAATTCGGAGAACACTTTGCGGAACGGTATGCCGACCTGGCACAGATTGTGTCCGGGGATGTCTTCCCGTGTCTCGACCGGCCGGCGTTCGCGGACGGATTCGCGTACCACGGACAGCCTGTGATCATCAGCGAGTATGGTGGCATCGCATTTTCACAGAAACAGGAAGGACAGTGGGGATACGGAGGCAGCGTGAAGGATCAGGCGGAGTATCTGGCGCGATTCCGGAAGATCACGGAGGCAATCCAGGACGTCCCCTATATTGTCGGCTATTGTTATACACAGGTGTCGGATGTACAGCAGGAGGTGAATGGAATCATGACCGGCGACCGCAGATTCAAGCTGCCGCCGGAGCAGTTTGCTGAGGTCAACGGGAGACGGACCGCCATGCATCGTTAAAACATGTTTAGCCAGTGCGGGACAATTTTTGTCCCGCACTGGCTAACTTATCAGGCACAAAAAAACAGTCAGATGAAATCATCTGACTGTCCAGAGCGACAGGCGGGATTCGAACCCGTGGTCTCCACCTTGGCAAGGTGGCGCTTTACCAGCTAAGCTACTATCGCATTCTCATATAGTACGCACTTTCATGTTCTGCATCAGATTTGTCTCTGTGTGCTGCCCCGTGCGCAAGTAGTATAATAGCAAAGACTGGCCGGGGTGTCAACCGGAAGTTGGTGAGAAATTTGCTACAAATATACGTTCAGGAAGAACCGGTATACAGATTATTGTGAAGCGGACCGGGGACTTCTGTTATTATGGAGGAGTGGCGCCTGGCGGAAGGTCTGCAGCAGACGGCGGGCGCGCGATACGGGATACGGGCCAGTGCGAGGGAAAGAAGCCCGGGAGACCCGATGAGGGAAAGAAGGGATGCAGAGATGATCACACAGGTTTCGATTTTTACGGAAAATAAAAAGGGCGCGATGCGGGCGCTGACGGGAATTCTGGCAGACAATCAGCTGAATATTGTATCCATGCTGTCGAATGACAGTCCGGAGTTCGGCACGATCCGCATGATCGTGGACGATCCGGACAAGGCGGCGGAGGAATTTCACCGTGCCGGATACATGTGCCGCAAGGAGCAGGTGATCGCGGTCTATATGGTGGACAGGCCGGGTTGTCTGAATGATATTCTCGGGGCGCTTGACCAGAGCAATATCAATATAGAGTATCTTTACATCTCCTTTGACCGGAGCAGCGCGGCTCCGATCGCGGTCATGAAGACCGCGGAGCAGGATATTGTGGAGGAGTGCCTCGAGGCAAAGGGGTATCAGGTCCTTCGATAGGAAAAAGCAGGAGGAGCATGGTAATTATATGAAGATTCACAAAGAGCTGTTTGACCGTCAGTGGGTCAGGATCACTCTTTCACTATGTGCAGCGGTTTTGTTTTATGTCTGCCTTTCTCATATCAATCTGCTGTTCATTGCAATCGGACAGATCTGGAAGGTGACTTATCCGGTTTTTATCGGTCTGGTGATCGCCTATATTCTGAATCCGCTGGTCAGGCTGATCAGAAAATCGCTCCTGCGCGGGATGAAACGGCCGAAGGCGGCGTGGGGCGCCTCTGTGGCGGTGACCATCATCCTGGTCATTGTTCTGCTGGTTCTGCTGCTGGTGGCACTGATTCCGCAGGTGATCAAGAGCATCGGGGAGTTCATGGGCAATATTGGACTATATGTCGAACAGCTCGACGGTCTTCTGAACAATCTGACGCACTCAGCGTCGCAGCACAACATCGACGTGTCTGGCATCACTTCCTTCGGGCAGAAGATTCTTGACACAATTTCGACGTATCTGACGAAGAACTCCGGAGGTGTTCTCGGCACGGTCCAGGTCGTAGGCAGCGGCGTCATGAACGGCGTCATCGGCTTCATTCTGTCGATTTATTTTCTGCTGGACAAGGAGCGGCTGATGAAGGGCGCGGGCCGATTTAACCGTCTGATTATGTCAGAGAAGCATTTTAACGAGGGCTTTGTGTTCTGGAGCCGCTGCAATGATATCTGCACGCGTTTCATCGGGTTCGATATCATCGACGGTCTGATCATCGGTCTCGCAAACTGCGTCTTCATGATGATTGCCGGGATGCCGTACAATGCATTGATTTCCGTGGTGGTAGGTGTGACGAATCTCGCGCCGACCTTCGGACCGCTGGTGGGCGCGGTGATCGGAGCCTTCATTCTGCTGCTGGTCAATCCCTGGTATGCCCTGGCGTTCCTGATCTTCACGATTTGTCTGCAGACCGTCGATGGCTATATTCTCAAGCCGAAGCTGTTCGGCGGCACGCTGGGAGTGCCGGGTCTGTGGATTCTGATCTGTATCATCGTGTTCGGCCGGATGTGGGGCGTCGCAGGCATTCTGCTGTCGATCCCGCTCGCCGCCATCCTTGACTTTATTTATCATGATTATATTCTGACGAGGCTGCAGAGGCGCCATGCAAAATCCGGGGCTGCGGACGGAAATGTCCGGCCCGGCACGGGTCGTGACGGGGAAGATGACGGAGAAAAGAGGCAGTGAAGTGAGCCGGGGGAAGAAGTAATCATTGGAGTGCAGGGGAGTCAGTATGTCGACACAGGAAATGGACAAGAAGGAGTTTTACAGGTCTCTGCTTCGTCTGGCGGGGCCGATCGCACTGCAGAGTCTGATGCTGGCGTCAGTGGCGGCCGCGGATGCGCTGATGCTGGGCCGGGTCGCGCAGGATCAGATGACGGCGGTGTCGCTGGCCACGCAGATTCAGTTTGTCGAGAATATGTTTCTGGCGGCGGCGACCGGAGCGGGGTCTATTCTCGGCGCACAGTACTGGGGCAAGGGGGACAGGCATACCATGGAGGATATTTTCAATCTGATCCTGCGGTACTGCGGGCTCATCTCCATTGTATTCTTTCTCGCCTGCGAACTGATTCCGGGACCGCTCATGCACATTTTCAGCTCTGACGCGGATATCATTGCCATCGGCGTATCGTATCTGCGCATCGCGGGGTGGTCGTATCTGATCACCGGACTGTCCCAGTGCTATGAGACAATCATGAAAGTGACGGATCATGTGAAGCCATGTGCCTTGATCAGTTCCGGCGCCGTTCTCATGAATATCGGATTCAACGCGGTCTTTATTTACGGGCTGCTCGGTGCGCCACGCATGGAGGTGCGCGGCGCTGCACTCGCCACCACGATTTCGCGTGTCATAGAATTTATTCTCTGCATTTCGATTTCGGCGGGGGCAGCCTATGTGCGCCCTGCGTTCCGGCGGTTTCTGAAGACGCCTGGGCTTCTGGTGAAGGATTTCATGCGGCAGTGTCTTCCGCTGCTCGGCGGATCGCTGTGCTGGGGGATTGGATTCACCTCCTACACTGCGATCATGGGACACATGGGTACGGACGCGGCGGCAGCGAGCTCCGTCGCCGCGGTGGTCCGTGACCTGATCTGCTGCGTCTGCAATGGTATTGGCAGCGCGGCAGCCATCATGATCGGCAACGAGCTTGGAGCGGGCCGCCTGGAGCGGGGCAGGGCAATCGGAAGGAAGCTCCGGAATCTCTCCTTTGTGATCGGATTTTTCTCCACAGGCGTGGTTCTGGCGCTGACTCCGGGCGTCGTCCGCTTCGTGATTCTGACCGACAGAGCACGAGGCTACCTCACAGGGATGATGATCATTATGGCGGTCTACATGATCGGCCGCTGCGTCAATACGGTCACGATCAACGGTGTGCTGGACGGCGGCGGAGATACGATTTTTGATATGTACAGTCTCATCGTGTGCATGTGGTGTATCGCAATCCCGCTTGCTCTCTGCGGCGCGTTTTTGTGGCACTGGTCTCCGCTTGCGGTTTATGCATGCACCTGTCTCGACGAGGTCGGCAAAATTCCGTGGGTGATGATCCGGTTCCGGAAATACAAATGGGTGAAAAATCTGACCAGAGAGATGGTATGAATGATCAATGAAATGGGGAGAAATAGAAAAAGCCTCCGCGGACCGGAGACTTTCTTCTAAAGGGAGGTGTTTCCCGGCCATACCGGTCAGGGAAACGTTATGAAAAAGTTTATCAAAGACGTTTCCGAATGGGTTCGGCGCGAGAACTCTGGCAGCAGTTGCTTCGCTGTCTCTGATGTTTCTTATCATAAAAATCAAACTTGAACGATGCTTGACGGAAATGTGAACGGTCTGTAAACGTTTGCGGCGAATCTGAGGGTGGATAGCGGGTTCGTATGAAAAGTAGATGCCTGAGATGAGGTTTATGGAAAAGCGATCGGAGATCATTCTGAAATCAGTGACGTTTCTTGTCCCTGTCATCCTGATGGTCGGCGCGGCGGCCGCGATAGGGGAACAGGAGATCATTTTCCCGGAGATCGGGGCGATTGCCACAGGACTGTTTCTCGCGCCGCGGCTGTCCTGGCGGGTGAACTGCAGACGCATTTTTTTGCTGCTCCTGCTCTGTGGTGTGCTAGGCATGGGAATCGTGCGGTTTGTGCCGGGAGACGTCGCGGTGCAGATGAGCCTCGGCTATCTTCTCGCTCTCTTGATTCTGATGTTATCAGGTACGACGTTTGCACCGATGGTTTCGGCCCTGGTGCTTCCGATTCTGCTCCAGACAAAATCCGTGTGGTATCTGATTTCTCTGGTGACATTCACGGCGCTGCTCATCGGCCTGCGGAAAATGCTGGAGCACGCCGGCCTGCTGCAGCGCGAGCCGTTCCATCCGGCGGCATCTTCGGAGACTGCTTCGCCGGCGCTCACCATCTTCCGGGCGGTGTTTGCATCTATCATGATCGCGACGGCACTGTCAACGGGATGGACCTTTATGGCTGCACCTCCGATTCTGGTCCTTTTCACAGAATTGACATCGCCCGGCAGCAGAGCGCTGGCGCATCCCGGGAAGGCCATTCTGCTGATGTCTCTCAGCGCGGCAGCAGGCGCATGGGTCCGCGAAATCGTGGCGGTTCGGATCGCGCTTTCGCTGCTCCCTCTGAGTGTGGCCATGTCCGGACTACTATTTCTCTTTATTTTATTCCGGATGCGGCTGTTTCTTCCGCCGGCCGGAGCGGCGATGCTGCTGGCGTATCTTGCGCCGGAGCAGGCGCTGGTGCTGTATCCGCTGGAGATTCTGGCAGGAGTGAGCGCGTATTTTGCAGCGGCGCTGGCTTACCGGGCAGTGACGGGAGGTGCGCGCAGCGCAGCCTCGAAATAGCGCACGCAGGCATGAGAACGGGCTGGAGGAGCTTTGATCACAAAGAGGATTCGGATTTACGGAATTGTGCAGGGAGTCGGGTTTCGTCCGACGGCGGTGAGGCTGGCGGAACGGTCTGGAATCGCAGGCACGGTATGTAATAAGGGCTCGTTTGTCGAGGTGACGGCGCAGGGAGAGGAGAGGCAGATTGCGGCTTTTCTGCGTCTTCTTGAGGAGGAGCCGCCGGCGCGCGCCGTGATTCTGAAAATGGATAGTAAGGAGATATCTGGCGCTCCTGTCTGCACGGGATTCTCGATCGTGGAGAGTTCGCGGGAGGAGGGAGAAATTTTCATTCCGCCGGATATCGCGCTCTGCGACGACTGCCGGCGGGAGCTGCTTGATCCGGATAACCGCCGCTATCTGCATCCGTTCATCAACTGTACATCTTGCGGTCCGCGGCTGACGATCCTCGAAGGTCTCCCCTACGACCGGGTGCGAACTTCGATGAAGATGTTTCCGATGTGCCATGCCTGCCATGAGGAATATGTGACGCCGTCCTCGCGGCGCTATGATGCGCAGCCGGTGTGCTGCAACGCATGCGGTCCGGAGGTTTATCTCATCGGGAGAGCCGAGCACGGGCGGGATGCGATCCGGGCGGTGAGGCGCGTCCTCGCGGAGGGTGGAATCGCGGCGGTCAAGGGCATCGGCGGATTCCATCTGTGCTGCCGGGCGGATGACACGGGGACGGTCAATCGGCTGCGGGAGAGAAAACATCGGCCTGCCAAGCCGTTTGCGGTCATGATGCGGGATGAACAGACAGTGCGGGAAGAATGTATTCTGACGGAGGCGCAGCGCAAAATTCTGACCGGGCACCAGAAGCCCATCCTGCTGCTAGAACGGCGGGCGGGCGGGAGAGTATCGCCTGCCGCCGCGCCGGACAATCCGAAGATCGGCGTGATGCTGCCGTATGCGCCCGTGCAGGTGCTGCTGTTTCAATATGACGATGAGGTAACGGTGCCGCCGATGCTGATTATGACGAGCGGCAACGTGAGCGGCGCACCGATCTGCCGGGACGACGGGGAGGCACAGGCGGAACTCAGCGGACTGGCTGATATTTTCCTGTCAAACAACCGGCAGATTCTGACCCGCTGCGACGATTCTGTGATGGATTTCTGTCAGGGGGAGCCGTACATGATCCGCCGGTCGAGGGGATATGCGCCGCTTCCATATCTGCTGTCTGATCCGGAGCGGAGAATCCCGGAGGGACGCACGGTACTTGCCGTGGGCGGAGAACTCAAGAATACGTTCTGTATCGGCAGAGGGAATTTGTTCTATCCGTCCTCATACATCGGAGATCTCGGGGACGCGCGGAGCGGCGCGGCACTGGAGGAGACGATCCGCCGGTTTGAGACACTGCTCGAGGCAAGGCCGGAACTTGTGGTCTGCGATCTGCATCCGCGGTACCGTTCCACGGCGATTGCCCATGCGCTGGCGGCGAGGGCGGGCGTTCCGGTGGTACCTGTGCAGCATCACTATGCCCATATTTTGTCCTGTATGGCGGAAAATGACCGGATGGAACCGGTGATCGGGCTTTCCTTTGACGGGACCGGATATGGGGAAGACGGCACGGTCTGGGGCGGCGAAATTCTGCTCGCGGATACGCAGGGATTCCGACGGCTGGGGAGTGTGGCGCCGTTCCTGCAGGTAGGCGGAGATGCGGCTGCGAGGGAGGGCTGGCGGATCGCCGCCTCCATGCTCTGCGATTTCTACGCGCAGGAGCAGAATGAGGGGGCACCGGCCTGCGAGCGCATGATGACGGCGCTCGGGCTGTGCGGCGCGCAGGAGGCACATGTGCTGCACCGTATGCACGATGCCGGGATCTATGCGGTCAAATCGACCAGCTGCGGGCGAATCTTCGATGCGGTCAGCGCGATTCTCGGAGTGCGGCGCGTCTCAACCTTTGAAGGGGAGGCCTCCACAGCCCTGATGTTCCGGGCAATGGAGTACCATCGGCGATGCGGGCAGAGCGGTATTCCGGTACAGGAAGTGCTCTGGAATGGCGAGGGCTGCAGTCTGCGGGAAAAGCGGAATGGTGGGGAGCGCGGCCTGTGGGAAGCGGGAGAATATAAGGATCGCAGCCTGGGAGAGGAAAGAGGAAAGGCAGGAGACCGTGCGCGGCATATCCTCCGGACCGATCGGCTGGTCCGTGATATTCTTCTCCGCAGATTGGCCGGGGAGGATTCTGGAAGGCTGGCACTTTATTTTCATGAAGCACTGGCGGAATCGGCGGTCAGGCTGATTCGCCTGTGCGCAGCGGAGGATCCGTCGCTGCCTGGAACAGTGGCGCTTTCCGGAGGATGTTTTCAAAACACGCTGCTCACGGAGCTCATGACGGAGAAACTGGAGAAGGCGGGATATAACGTGCTCCGTCATCATCTTGTGCCGCCAAATGACGGAGGGATCGCCCTCGGGCAGGCGTTGTACGGGAGCTGCCGGAGGTTATGAGCGAGCCGGGTGCTGAGGTCCGGGTGATACTCCCGCGGGTAGTGCGGAGAACGAAGCAGAGGGATCAGGATGGACAGGAACGGTGATGAAAGGGAGAACGTCCGCTGGACGCAGCGCAGTCTGAGAGCGGAACTGGTAAAACTGGCGGAACCGGATTATCAGAAGTTTTCAGCGCATCTTCTTCCTCCGGACGAGCATGTGCTCGGCGTGCGGCTGCCGGTTCTCCGGAAGATTGCAAGGAGCCTTGCGGCGGATAAAGACTGGCAAGATATCTTCTCTGAACGCGAGGAGCCGTATTTTGAAGAGGTCATGCTGCACGGTATGGTGATCGGATATCTTCGGTGTGGTCTCGGGGATAGGTTCTCCTATATCCGCGATTTTATACCGCTGATCCATAACTGGTCGGTCTGCGACAGCTTCTGCGCGGGGCTGCGGTTCACGGCGGAAAACTCGCAGAATAAAGAACGTGTCTGGCACTTCCTTCAAACGTATTTTCACTCCGGGGAAGAGTATGCGGTGCGTTTTGCCTGCGTGATGCTGCTGAATTATTACACGGAGACAGATGATCTCGAACGAGATCTGATGGAACTGGATCAGCTGTCTGATCAGCCGTATTACGCCAGCATGGCGGTGGCCTGGGCGGTATCGAAGCTGTATGTCAGACATCCGCGGCAAATGAAGGAATATCTGGCGCACAGCCGGTTGGATGATGATACTTATGCCAGGGCAATCCGGAAAATTCTGGAATCAAGGCAGATTCAGGGCGAGGAGAGAAAAACGGTGCGGGCGCTGCATAGAAGCAAGATACGTTGCAAATGCAACACATTTTCTCCGGGCAGACTGATATCATCATGAGCGTAAGGAAGAAAAGAAGAGATTGGCTGTAATTAACACAATGACGCGGGTTGGCGCAGGAGTCCACAGGAGGAAAGTCCCATGATTCAGAACAGAGATGAGGAGAGGCAGGAGCTGCTCAGAAGTTATGTGGAGCGGCTGTCGGCAGGAGAGGACCTGGAGCAGGTCAGGAAGGATTTTGTCGCACATTTCAAGGATGTGGATGCATCGGAGATCATGAAAGCGGAGCAGGCGCTGATGCAGGCCGGAGTGTCCTATCAGAAGGTGCAGAAGCTGTGCGATGTGCACTCGGCTCTCTTCCATGGAGCGACGAACGAGGAGAAGATCGCGGTATCCACAGCTGCGGAGCGGCAGGCGCCGGGGATGGGAAGAAATATGCGTGAGCTGGCGAAAAGCCAGCTGCAGAAGCTGGCTGCGATCCCGGGGCATCCGCTCAGTGTCTTCATGAAGGAGGACGACGCCATTGAGGAGGAGGCAGGCAGAGTAAAGGAACTGCTGGAGAACGCGGTGCCGGGGGAGGCTTCGATGGATGCGGCCAAAAAGGAGTTCCGTGTCCTGCGTGCGGTCAGTCTCCACTATGCCGCAAAGGGAGATCTGATCTATCCGCTTCTCAAATCGAAGCATGATGTATCCGGTCCGTCGGATGTGATGTGGGGCGTCGATGACGAGATCCGGGCGGAAATCCGCAATCTCAGCGGCGGTACAGGAACTGTCCTGACAGATGAGCAGTGGAAGGACCGGGCGCTGAAGCTGATCACCCGGGTTCAGGAGATGATCTACAAGGAGAGAAACATCCTGTATCCGATCTGCATTCAGAATCTGACTCGTGCGGAGTGGGTGCAGATGGCGATGGACCTGCAGGATTATGAGCCGTGCCTGATCGGGAGACAGCCCCTGTGGAAGCTTGCGGAGAATGCGCCGGTCTGGAAGGATTCGCCGGAATGGAAGGGAACGCAGTCTGGTCAGACTGACCGGGACATGGAGCAGCCCGGACAGGCCGCCGCGCCGCGGAAGGAGCGGAAGCCGGGGGCGCAGACACAGGCGGACGGCGGCGCAGCGGGGGACGATGAGGTGGTATTTCCGTCCGGACATCTGACAAAATCGCAGCTGACGGCGATGCTTGATACGATTCCAGGCGAGATTTCGTTCATCGACGCGGACGATATCAACCGTTATTTCAACCGCGGGGAGGGGCCAAAGGCGTTCAAACGCCCGCTGCAGGCGCTCGACCGTGAGGTATACTATTGCCATCCGCCCAAGGTGGAGGAGATGGTCCGGATGATCCTTACCTCGTTCAAGGAAGGGAAACGGGACAGCGTGGACGTCTGGACTGAGAAAAACGGGCATACTTATCTTGTCCGCTACATGGCGGTTCGGGACAAACAGGGCGCTTTCGTCGGTTCGATGGAGTACGTCCAGAATATGGACGCGGCGAAGGAGCATTTTGCAAAAACCGCGCCGCAGAGCTTCGAAGATTGATGGTGTTAAACCGCAGAAGGAGAGGAGGAGCTTTATCATGAAAACCTTTGAATATCATGTCAAGAATGCACTCGGCATTCATGCACGCCCGGCTGCGCTGATTGCGCAGGCATGCACGGAATTCAAAAGTGCCGTGACGCTGGAGGCGAATGGAGAGACGGCAGGCGGAAGCAATGTTCTGCAGATTCTGAAGCTTCAGGCTGTGAAGGGCACCCTTCTGAAGTTTACCGTGGAGGGTCCGGACGAGGAAACTGCGGCGGCAAAGCTGCAGGAGGTCCTGAAGGAGATCGCGCCGAAGGATCGGAAGGTGTCCGTTCTGAAGGTGGCGTTCTTCGGCACGAAGGATTACGACAGACTGTTCTTCAGCGAGCTGTCCAAGGACAAGGGAGAGGGTACCTACAATACAGATATCCGGTATTTTACGAGCCGGCTGACGCCCGAGACGGCGCATCTCGCAAACGGATTCGACGCGGTATGTATCTTTGTGAACGACGAGGCGCCGCGGGAAGTCATTGAGACACTGCACAACGGCGGCGTGAAACTGATTTTGCTGCGCTGCGCGGGCTTTAACAATGTGGATCTGAAGGCGGCGGAGGAATATGGCATCACTGTGCTGCGCGTACCGGCTTATTCTCCGTATGCGGTGGCGGAACACGCGATGACGATCCTTCAGGCGGCGAACCGCCGGATTCACAAGGCATATTTCAAGGTCAAGGACAATAATTTTGCCCTCAGCGGGCTGCTGGGGCTGGACCTGCACAACAAGGTCGCCGGTATCGTCGGGACGGGCCGGATCGGGCAGTGCATGGCGCGCATCTGCAAGGGGTATGGCATGACCGTGCTCGGCTGGGACGCCTATCCGAACAAGGCGCTGGAGGAGGAAGGACTGCTGACATATGTCTCAAAGGAGGAACTGCTCCGGAAGGCGGATCTGATCTCGCTGCATGCGCCGCTTATCATGGGAGAGAACGGAACCTACCACCTGATCGACGGGAAGGCGATCTCTCTGATGAAGGATTCGTGCATGCTGGTGAACACCTCGCGCGGCGGCCTTATCGACACGGAGGCGCTGATCGCGGCCATGAAGCAGGGCAAGTTCCATGCGGTGGCGCTCGATGTCTACGAGGGAGAGGATGATAATGTCTATACGGATCGCTCTGATGAGCCGCTGACCAATGACATCACGGCGAGACTGCTCAGCTTCCCACAGCTGATTCTGACCTCTCATCAGGCTTTCTTCACCAGAGAGGCGCTGCAGGCCATCGCTGCGGTCACGATGGAAAACGCGCGCAATTTCAACGAGGGATATCCGTATGGGAACGCGGAGGTGAAATGAGTAAGGCGGGCCGCCTGTCTGATGTGGTATGATAATTCCGGTTCTGAAACTCCGCAGAGGCAAAATTCGTGAGTGCGGTTTTGCCTCTGCGGCATGGATGAGGACGGAGCAGGCGATGATTGTTTCCCATTATTTTAATCTGTTTATTGTGTTCAGCTTTATCGGCTGGATCTATGAGTGCACCTACTGCACGGTTCGGGAGAAGCGGTGGCAGAACCGGGGATTTTTATTCGGTCCGATCTGCCCGATTTACGGAATCGCTGTGGTGGGTGCACTGATTTTGTTTCAGCTGGTTCCGGCGGCGACGGGAGACGTTCGTTTCCCGCTGTGGCAGGTGTTTCTGATCAGTATGGCGGGAAGCGCGGTGCTGGAATTTGTAACATCGGTGATTCTCGAAAAATGCTTTCATGCCGTGTGGTGGGATTACAGCAATATCCCGTTCAATATTCAGGGGCGGATCTGTCTGCCGGCATCGCTGGGATTCGGTGCAGCCGGGGTGGTGATCGTCGGCTGGGTGTTCCCCTGGATGGAGATGCTTGAGGCGGCCTCGCCGCGCAATCCGCTCGCCACAGAGGCGGTGAGCCTGCTGCTTGCGTTCGGACTCGGTGTGGATCTGGCGCTCACAGTGGCCAGTCTGACCAGAATTGTGGAGAGAATGGACGCCGCGGAGCAGCAGTTCAACGCGCGGGTAGAGAGCGGGTATCGCGTGCTGCAGCAGGGGCCGGCGGCAGCGCTCGACGCGGCCGGCAGAGCGGCGCAGAGCGCTGGGGAGAGCGCCGCAATTGCCGCTATGCTGGCGGGGGATGCCGCTAAGGAGAAGGCATCTCAGGCGGGTCAGAGTATTCAGGAGGCCGCAAAATCTGTCATGGACGGCCTGTCGGACCGGGAACGCTACCATCTGCGGAATATCCGCGGCTACCGGCCGGGTCATCCCATGACAAAGGCGGCATCAGAGCGCTCCGGACGTCTCTTTGCCGCACTGCAGAAATGGGCATCCACGCCGGAGGACCGGCATGTGGAGAGAAAAGGATAGAGACAGGCCGGCCGCATGGCAACGGTGCAATTCTGGTTCTGAAGAGGCGTTTGTGCATGACGATATCATTATCGAAGGATGAGGAACGGGATTTTGACAGGGAGATCCGGCCGCTGGCCGCGGATCCGCGCTGCCAGCGCATGAAGCGTTTTATTCAGCATGGTCGGATCACCACGTATGAGCACAGCATGAATGTGGCGCGGGAGGCGTTCCGCCTGAACCGGGAATGGCATGCGGGTGCCGATGAGAGGCGGCTGATCACCGCTGCGTTCCTGCATGACTATTTTCTCTATGACTGGCACACACACGGGGATCGTCTGCATGGGTATCATCATCCCCGCATTGCGGCGGAGAACGCGGGACGGGACTTCCGGGTCAGTGCGCGGACTCAGAAAATCATTCGGTCCCATATGTGGCCGCTGACTCTCTTTCATGTGCCGACCTCGCGGGAAGCGTGGCTGGTGACTCTGGCGGATAAAATCTGTTCTGCCCGGGAGACGTTGTTCGAGCGCGGAAGCGGCGCGGGGCATCGCTGAAGGAACAGCACTTCGGAGTGCATCTGAATGAAAAGCAGAGTTAAAATAATCTAACTTTGGCGTTGAATTTCTCTGCAAGGTATGGTACCCTATCAACAGTTAGAGATAACTAATCAAATATTGCTCTAACGCAAACCAATATTTCTCCTTCTTTTTAACCGGCAGGACGTGATGCTCAGCACGCCTGCCGGAATTTTTTCTGGCTTGACAGACAGGGAAGACGGACGTATAGTCATTCATTATAAATCATATATAAATACTATGATATAAGCCGGACTAACGAGGAGAAGGCGATGATTCGTTCCGCATCAGAAATGTAGAAAAGGGTTGGCGTATGAGTGAGATTGTGTATTCTACCGCGCAGCTTGTCGGCCACACGCCGTTGATGGAACTGGTCAACTATGAAGCGGTCCATGGCATCACGGCACATCTGCTGGCAAAGCTGGAGAGTTATAATCCGAGCGGGAGTATCAAGGACCGCGCCGCGCTGCAGATGATCCGGGAGGCCGAGAGGCGGGGAGACATCCTGCCCGGAGATACGATTGTGGAGCAGACGAGCGGGAACACCGGGATCGCGATCGCGGCGCTTGCCATACCGATGGGTTATCAGGTGGAGATTTTCCTCGAACGGGGGGCATCGCTCGAACGACGGGAGATGCTGGAGGCCTTCGGCGTGAGACTTCTGACATATCGGGACGCGCTGGGCATCCGGACGGATGCTGAGCGGGAATCCGGCTGGCAGGAGCCTGAGCGGGAGGCGACGCTTGCCGAAATCGAGGCTTACTGCAGGCGACAGAAAAAACCGCATTTCTTTCTGAATCAGGCGGAGAACCGCGACAACCCGAGAGCACATAGTTTGACGACGGGGCCGGAACTGTGGGAGCAGACCGGCGGAAAAGTGGACGCGCTGGTGTGTATGGCGGGCACGGGCGGTACGGTACTGGGGCTGTCGATGTACCTGCGGAAGAAAAATCCTGCTCTCCGGGTAATTGTGGCGCAGCCGGCGGAGGAGTCGAGGCTGAGCGCAGAGAATCCGCACTGTCAGATTATTGACGGTGTGCTGCCGGTGGAGGGGGTGCCGGATGGCGACATAGCGGATTTTGTCCGGGACAGCCACTATGATGAGGCAGTGGACATCAGTGCGGCGGAGGCGTTTGCCACCGCGAGAGAGCTGGCAGGAACAGAGGGACTGCTGATCGGCACGTCGTCGGCAGCGGCGCTGCTCGCCGCAAGGCGCGTCTGTGAGCGCGGCGGATTCGATGATCAGAATGTCGTGGTCATCATGCCGGATAACGGCATGAAATATCTCTCCACGCCATGCTTTCACAGGACGGAATGAACGGAAGACACAGCACGAAAGAGGTAAGAAAATGGGAAGAATTTCGATGATTGATCCGGAGACCGCTTCGCCGGAGGTGAAGGCGGAGATTGCGCGGCATACAGCCGAGGGCCACAAGATCACCAATGAAAAGCGAACGCTTCTTCATAATATACACGCGTTCCGGGCGGTGGAGGAGGCTTCCTACGCACTGGATGATGACCTGCAGCGTCTGATCGGCAAGTTGGATGGGGATCTCTTTGAGTATGCGGTGTCGGTATCGAACGACTGCCTGGTGTGCACCACCTATTTCAGCAAATTGCTTCGCGAGGAGCATCACCTCGACCCGAATCACTTTGTGCTGACGCACAGACAGGAATTGCTGATGAATTTTGGCAAAAAGGTCGGGCACACGCCGAAGGAGATCACGGATGAGGAATTCGAGGAACTGAAGCAGGAATTCCTTCAGCACGGCGGGCGTGACGGAGAACCTGTCGACGAGGAAAAGGCCGAGGAGATCATGGTGGTGCTCACTGCCATGGGTGCCATGATGGTCGCGAACAACTATGTGAATGACGTGCTGAAGGTAGATGTCTGAGCAGCGGGCGGGACAATTATTTCCGGGCGGTGACGAGGATGATGTCGGCACTGCCGTGGTGGACTGTGATATCGCGGAAGCCGGCGTCTCTGAGGAAGCCGGTCAGTTCTTCCGGCCGGTAGATGGTCAATGTGCCGTCGGGGTTGGGCCAGTCGGTATGAAGGGCGGGATCAGAGCCTTCGTTGATGAGGGCGGCGGTGCCGCCCTTTTTGAGTACGCGATAGAGTTCCGAGAGGGCCTTTTTCATGTTCGGCCAGAAGTAAGTGGTTTCGATGGCAGTGACGAGGTCGTAGGTATCGTCCCCGAAAGGCAGGGCGGAGACGCTGCCGGGACGAATGGTGACGCGGTGGCCAAGTTCCCTGGCACAGGTTTCGGAGGCGGTGCGGACACTGGTCTGCGCATAGTCGACGCCGTCGATATGGGATCCCTCGGAGAGGGAGAGCATCTGCATGATGGCCGCACCGCCGCCGCAGCCGACATCGAGGATGCGCATTCCTGGTTTCCAGTCGAGGAGAGGGTATGCCCAGTTGCGGAGGTAGGCATGACCTGCGTTCATGCGCAGGAGCATTTCCTCTCCGCCGCCGCGGTCCGGGCTGCCGGGATAATCCGTTCTTTTTGCAAAATCTGCCATGCGTGCGTTCCTCCTCCTTCGTGCATCACCGGTTCAGCTGTCTTACACATTGCTCTGCTTCGTCCAGTATCTGGCTGAATTTGTCGAGCGCGGCGTCGATCGGCGCCCCGGTGGTCATGTCGACGCCGGCGTGGGCGAGTTCGTCGAGCGGGTAGGCGCTGCTGCCCATGGAGAGAAATTCAAGATACTTCTTCACAGCCGGTTCGCCCTCGCGGAGAATCTGGCCGGAGAGAGCAACCGCGGCTGAGTAGCTTGTCGCGTATTTGTAGACATAGAACGGGCGGTAGAAATGAGGAATGCGGGACCACTCATACTGGACCTCGTCATCCACCACAAGCTCCGGACCGAAGTAGTCCACGATGAGTCTGCGGTACAGATCGTTCAGCGCCTGCGGGGTGAGAGCCTGTCCCTGCCCGGCCATGGCGTGGGCGTCCCGCTCAAATTCAGCGAACATAGTCTGGCGGAACACGGTGCCCTTGAAGCCCTCGAGGTATTGATTGAGAAGGAAGAGGCGTTCCGATGGATCGTCGGTTTGCTGCAACAGGCTGTCGATCAGGAGATTTTCATTGACGGTCGAGGCGACCTCGGCGACGAAGAGAGTGTAGTTTCCATACTGAACCGGCTGGTGGTGCTTTGTGAACCAGGTATGCATGGAATGCCCCATTTCGTGGGCGACGGTGGAGACGCTCTCGTAGTCACCGGTGTAGCTCATGAGAATGTAAGGAATGGAGTCGTAGGTGCCGGAGGAGAAGGCGCCGCCGCGCTTCCCTTTGTTCGGATAGACATCGATCCAGCGGCTCTGAAACGCATCCCGCACCGTGTTCTGATAGGTCTCTCCAAGCGGCGCCACGGCGCGGAGGACCATCTCCTTCGCCTTATCATAGGAATAGACATGGCTGTCGCCGCCGGTGAGCGGGACATATACATCGTAATAGTGCAGCTCATCGAGACCGAGAATCGTCTTGCGCAGGGCGAGATAGCGGTACATGTCGGGAAGATGTCTCCGGACAGAAGCGACGAGGCCGTCGTAGACGGATGCCGGGATGTGCTCCTCCGCAAGACTCATGGACCGGGAGGAGTCGTAGTGACGCGCAGCAGCCTGCGCCGTCCAGCTTTTTACGATGCCGGAGTAGGTCTGGGCAAAGGTGTTGTTATGCGCGGAGAATCCCTGATAGAAGCTGTGGAAGGCATTCTTTCGGAGGGCGCGGTCAGACGACTGCTGAAGGAGAATGTAGTTTGCCTGTGTGACCTCGTGTTCTGTTCCATCGCTGTCCTCTGCGGGCGCGAAAGTGAGGTCTGCGTCCTGCAGCGCATTTGCAATCTCCTTCGGTGCATTCAGTACCTCGCCGAAGCCGGCTATGAGCTGCTCGCTTTCGGCGGACAGGACGTGCGGCTTCTCGTCGAGGAGCTGCTGCAGAAGGAAACGGTACGGAGCGCATTCCTGCGATGCTGCAATTTCCCGGAGGGTTTTCTCCGGCAGAGACAAAATCTCCGGGTTCACAAAAGAGGTGCGGCTTTCGGCCTGGACTGCGAGCGCCATGCCGCGCGCCCAGAGTTCCTGTGCCTTCGTGCTGCGGGTATCTTCCGACTGGCGAAGCTGCGCGTAGGTCAGAAGATTGTCGAGGCGGCGGGTCAGTTCGGTTGACGCGTCAAGGCAGGCGCGGATCTGTGCCGCGTCGGTCAGTTTTCCCTGAAAGGCAGCGGCCTTTTCCATGAGCGTGGGGACCGAGGCAAAATCTGTTTCCCACGCGGCATCATTTTCGTAAAGAGAAGAGAGATCCCACTGATACTGCGGATCCATCTGGTTTCGTTCCTGTAATTCCATAACATACCTCCGTGCCGCGTTCTGCGCGGCATCCGCGGAAAAAATGCCCGAATGAACTTTCTCTGGATCGGGACATTGATACCGCATATTTTGCGGAACAAGTATCTGTCTGTAAGTGTTCCTGCAGATTTCTGATTTTACCATACCTTGAACCGTTCTGACAGAAGTACTATGATGCTGACAGCAGAACAGAGACAGAAAACAAGACGATTTGTATGATCGAAAACTCTGTATCAGGAGGAGGAAAGAGTATGCCGTGCACAACAATTCTGGTCGGAAAGAAGGCGTCCTTTGACGGTTCGACCATGATCGCCAGGAACGATGATTCCGGCTCGGGACATTTTACAGCGAAACGTTTCGTCGTCGTGAAGCCGGAGGAGCAGCCGCGCCATTACCGGTCTGTCATTTCACACGTGGAGATGGATCTCCCGGATCATCCGCAGCGTTATACTGCATGTCCAAATGTTGACCCATCGAAGGGGATCTGGGCGGCGAGCGGCATCAATGCCTCGAATGTGGCGATGACCGCGACGGAGACGATCACGACGAATGCGCGCGTTCTCGGAGCGGATCCGCTGGTGGAGCTGGAGGAAGCCGACGAGGCATCCGGAAGGCCGGAGAAGGCGGGCGGCATCGGCGAGGAGGATCTTATTGTGCTCACGCTTCCCTATATTCACAGTGCCAGGGAAGGTGTGCAGCGTCTTGGCGCGCTGCATGAACAGTATGGAACGTACGAGACAAACGGCGTCGGCTTCGCGGATGGAAATGAGATCTGGTGGTTTGAGTCCGTGGGCGGACATCACTGGATTGCACGCCGCGTTCCGGACGAGGCCTATGTAGTCATGCCTAATCAGCTGGGCATCGATTATTTTGATCTGCGGGACGCATGCGGAGAGCAGAAGGACTTCATGTGCAGTCCGGACCTTGCGGCATGGATGAAGGAAAATCATCTTGATCTCACGCTGCGCGGCGGGAATGCCCGGGTGACAAGCGACGCGGACCGGAGCGGGGAGGAGCCGGAGGGCGTGTTCAACCCGCGCGATGCCTTCGGCAGCCATGATGACGCAGATCATGTCTACAACACGCCGCGCGCCTGGTTCATGCTGAGAACGCTCAATCCGGGCACAGCGGTCTGGGACGGGCCGAACGCGGAGTATACACCGCAGTCAGACGACCTTCCGTGGTGCATGATTCCGGAGAGAAAGGTGACGGTGGAGGACGTGAAATATGTCCTCTCGTCTCATTATCAGGGAACACCCTATGATCCGTATGGATCCTACGGCGATGCTTCGATGCGCGGCGCTTACCGTTCCATCGGCATCAACCGCAATGATTTCCTTGCGCTGCTGCAGATCCGCCCGGATGTGGACGCGCGGTTCCGTTCGGTGGAGTGGATTGCGTTTGCTTCGAATGCGTTCAACGCCCTCGCACCGTTCTATACGAACGTGGAGGATACGCCCTCGTATATGAAGGACACCACGCTCCGTGTCTCCACGGACAGCTTCTATTGGGCGAGCCGCCTGATTGCTGCGCTGACGGACGCCTCCTACGGAAAGAGCCTCAATCACATCGAGCATTATGAGATGACGGTTCTGGCGAAGGGCCACGAGACGATTGCAAAATATGACCGTGCTCTGCAGCGGGCGGCAGCGGACGGGGCGGATGAGCCTGCGCTCCGGGCGCTCTGCGCAAAGGGAAATGAGGAGATGGCGGAAATACTGAAAAGGGCAGCGGATCACACGCTGGATCAGGTTCTGTTCGAAACCTCCAACGGGATGAAGAACAGCTATTCCAGATCGGATCACTGACTGGCCAAAGCGGGAGAGGCGGCCGCATAGGAGACTGGAAATGGGGCAGACGCTGACGTTTGCGGAATATGTGAGACATTATGTCACCGGGATGGATTTTGTCTTCTTTCTGGCGGTTTCCTTTGGCGTGGTTCTGCTGATCCATGTCGTTCTGCTGCTCCGCGCAAAATCTGTCGCGGGGGAATATGTGGAGGAGGATCAGGCGGCGGCGCTCAGGCTCCATGCCCGGCGTCTCGCGGAGGAATACGATGAACTCGTTTTTTCGGCCGCGTCAGTGCTCTTTTTCACAGGACTGTATTTTCTGATTGACTGGAACTACTTCCACCTGAGCAGCGCAGGGGTTGCGTTCTGGAAGAGATACAATGATTTTCTGCTCCTCGGCTTCCTGATTGTGAGCATGCTGTTCAATAACGTACTGGACCGTCTGTTTGTGCCGCTTCGCAGGCTGGGAGATGATACACGGGCGTCGCTGCGAATGGCCGGGATGCTGTATATGATGGTTGTCTTTGCCTATATCAAGTTTATCTACGAAGACAACAATTACGACACCATCATCCTGTATTTCCTGACGATGATCATCGGACGCTTTGTGTATTTTGACGCCTCGCTTGCGGACTTTCGGAAGGCAATGAGGCAGTTGGGCGCGGTGCTGCCGATCCTGGCGCTGGTACTGCTCTCCACCGCCCTGCTGGCATGGTTCGGATTCGGAAGCGGATATCTGCTGAAATCGAACGGTGTGGTTGTGAGTCTCTGGATCGCGCATCTCATCCTGATTCTCGAGATCTTCGCGATTGACCGGGCGGGGCTGACAGACCGGCTCGCAGATCGCGCGGCCCGGAAGCTGGAGCGGACGGACAGACCGGGCACCATTGACAAACGTAAAAGCGCAAGTGTAAACTGAAACAGGATTTTGCGGAACGGTCCGCATCGAGCGAAGAGGCGCTTCGCGAGATAAGGGGTTCTGAACAGTTACCATCATTTATTTTATAAAGTGAGGATAAAGATATGAAGCACATTGATACTCTGAATACACGCGATATGGTTGAGTCTCTTGAGAACGGCGGATGCGGCGAGTGCCAGACCTCCTGCCAGAGTGCCTGCAAGACGAGCTGCGGCATTGCAAATCAGCAGTGCGAGAAGGCCGGGAGAGACTAAACCAGTTTTCTGAATGCAGTGATGCGGACTGGCGGCCGGGACGCCCTGAAAGCGCCCCGGCTTTACTGTGCGCGATAAACCCAATCGAACGCCCGGCCGCGCCCATGCTTGCACGAGGGCGTGGGCGGGCACTCGATGGGCAACGCGACATCGAACAGCGGGCGCACTATCGAAAATTATCGCGCACGATTTTTTTTGAGAGGTTTTCCGGATGATACATCAGTACCGCCTGAATGGCTACAATATCGTTCTTGACACGTTTTCCGGCAGCGTCCATGTCGTGGACGACATGAGTTATGACGCGATTGCTCTTCTTGACGCGGGCAAGCCGCGGGAAGAGGTCAGACGAACTCTTTCGGCCAATATCGACCGGTATAATTCATTGATTCCTGCCGGGGAGGAGCGTTATACCGAGGGGGATCCGGAGCAGATTCTCCGGGAGATTGAAGAACTGACGAAGGCCGGGAAGCTGTTCTCGAAGGATATCTACGAGCCGAAAGCGTTTGACTTCAAGAAGCGGAGCACGGTCGTGAAGGCGCTGTGCCTGCATGTCGCCCATACCTGCAACCTGAACTGCTCGTACTGCTTTGCCGCCCAGGGAAAATTCCATGGCAAGGCGGGACTGATGAGCTTTGAGACAGGGAAGCGGGCGCTGGACTTCCTTGTCGAGAATTCCGGGACGCGTCACAACCTGGAGGTGGACTTCTTCGGCGGCGAGCCGCTGATGAATTTTGACGTGTGCAAACAGCTCGTGGCGTATGCCCGTTCCATCGAGAAGGAGCACGACAAGCATTTCCGCTTCACGCTGACGACGAACGGGATCGGTATCACCGACGAGGTCATTGAGTGGGCGAACCGCGAGTGCTATAACGTGGTGCTGTCGCTGGACGGACGTAAGGAGGTCAACGACCGTTTCCGCAAGGATATCAACGGGAAAGGGAGCTATGACACCATCGTGCCAAAATTCCAGAAGCTTGTGAAGGCGCGCGGCGGGAAGAACTATTACATGCGCGGCACCTTCACGCACTATAATCCTGATTTTACGAAGGATCTCTTTCATATGGCGGACGATCTCGGCTTCACGCAGCTTTCGATGGAGCCGGTCGTCGCAAAACCGGGCGACCCGGCCGCGCTGACAAAGGAGGATCTGGAGGTCGTCTTTCAGCAGTATGAGATCCTTGCAAAGGATATGATCCGCCGCGAGAAGGAGGGGCATCCCATCACCTTCTATCATTATATGATTGATCTGACCGGCGGACCCTGTGTATACAAGCGCATCTCCGGCTGCGGGTCCGGCACGGAGTACATGGCGGTCACGCCCTGGGGAGATCTCTATCCCTGCCATCAGTTCGTGGGCGATGAGAGCTACAGGCTGGGCGATATCTGGCACGGCGTCACCAATACTGCTCTGCGGGATGAGTTTAAGCTGTGCAACGTATATGCCCGTCCGGACTGCAGGGACTGCTGGGCAAAACTCTATTGCTCGGGCGGCTGTGCGGCGAACGCATATCACGCCGCGGGCGACATTCACGGCGTCTACAGGGATGGCTGTGAGGTGTTCCGCAAGCGGATCGAATGTGCGCTGATGATCAAGGCGGCGGAGCGCAATATGTGAGCAATGTGCTATGATGGTCAGGAGGAGCCGCGGCGTTTTCCATGCCGCGGCAGGTATTCTGGGGAAAGGATGTGCCAGAGACGGCACGGGAGGTGACCATGGATATTGCGAGAATCTGTGCAGCATGCGACCATACATTACTGAAGGTGGACTGCACCTTCGATCAGATCCGCGAGCTGGCGGATGAGGCAATTCAGTATCATGCAGCCAGCATCTGTATTCCGCCGGCATATACGAGAATGGCGGCAGAGTATCTGCATGGGCGGATGCCGATCACAAATGTCATCGGATTTCCGAACGGGTACATGACGACGGCAGCCAAGGTCTTTGAGGCGGAGAATGCGATCGGAGAGGGCGCGTCTGAGATCGATATGGTCATCAACGTGGGATACGTGAAGAGCGGTCTGTGGGATGACGTCGAGAAAGACATCGCGGCGGTCCGAGAGGCCACCGGGGGACATATTCTCAAAGTGATCATTGAGTGCTGTCTTCTGACGGACGAAGAGAAAATCCGTCTGTGCAAAATCGTGACAGACACCGGGTGTGATTTCATTAAGACGAGCACCGGGTTCTCCACACACGGCGCCACGTTCGCCGATGTGAAGCTGCTCCGGGCAAATGTGGGGCCGACTGTGCGGGTCAAGGCGGCCGGCGGCATTCATACCCTGGAAGATGCAGAAAAATTCCTCGATCTTGGCGCGAGCCGGCTCGGGACCAGTAACATTATCAAGGAAGTGATGCGGATGCAGCATGTCGGTGATTTCCTGCAGACCAATGCCAACATCGACAGGAATTTTGACCAGCTCATGAAGACACAGGCCTGAGAATGAACTGACCTGCATGTTTCACAGCTTCGCTTCCGCACCTGCCGCAAGAGTGACATCAGACGGCCTGCTCACTGAATAGAACAAAGATGCCTGAGAGGATGACGGGAGGAATCAGGGCCCGCTGCAGCCGAAATGCAGAACGATGATATGACTGTAAACTATTGGAAAAAGCTCTCTGTACCGCTGATCGTGCTTGCCTTGTTCCTGCTGAGCACCATTCTGATCCCAAGGCAGGCGCTGTATACAAAAATTGCGTTCTGTGTGGTGCTGATCATCTGGTTCCGGAGAGATTTCTCTTTGCATGAACTGTTTGTCAGCTATCGGTACGGGCGGGATTTCTGGGTCCCGTTTACTGCAGGACTCGGTGGAATGCTCGTCTGTTATCTGATCCGGGACGTACTGACAAGCAGCGTGTTTTCGGGTATTGATGCCGGCATGATTCAGGTCTGGTATAAGGGAGGTCTGGAAACCACACTGCTGTATGTGCTCCGCATCGTGCTGGAGCCGGTCGCCATCGAGCTGTTTTTCCGCAGGGGCATGATTGTGTTTGACGACCGGCGGAAAATGATTTTGACCGCGGCGATCGGGATGCTTCTGGCTGCCATGACATCGTATTTTGGCCCGATCGGCATCCTGGAGACGGTGATCAGCGCGCTGCCGCTGGTGATTGTCTATTGCTGGACAGGGGATGTTTACACCACCATTCTGATGCATCTGATTTATGCTATCCTGATCAATGTGCCCGAACTCATCTATGAGCTGATGCGTGGGATGCTGGCATAGAAGGTTGTTTTGCCCGCCGGAATTGTTTTCCGACGGGTTTTTGGTGCGCCCGGCGGCGCACGTGGGGGGAGCCGGAGAAGGGGGGCTTTATGAAACTGAATACAAAGCGGACGATGCTGATCGGGCTTGCGTTTCTTTCGATCTGTGCGTTCTGGCAGACGTATGACAATATCATTCCGCTGATGCTGCAAAATACGTTCGGCATGAGGGAAACGGTCACCGGGGTGCTGATGGCAATGGACAACGTGCTCGCGGTCTTTCTGTTGCCGTTCTTCGGTGCGCTTTCCGATCGGACGAACACACGGTTCGGGAGACGGATGCCGTTTATCGCGGTCGGCACAGCCTGCGCCGTGGCATTCTATCTGCTGATTGCGGCGGCGGACAGGAAGGGAAGCCTGGCGCTGTTTCTCATCGCGCTGTTCGGCGCACTGATCTCTATGGGGCTCTACCGCTCGCCGGCGGTGGCACTGATGCCGGATCTCACGCCGAATATCTACCGCTCACGGGCAAATGCCATCATCAATCTGATGGGGACGGTCGGTGCCGTATATGCGCTGGTGATGATCCGGCTTCTTTCCGGCAGGACAGATGCGGCGACCGGCAGGACGGATTATTTTCCGCTGTTTGGCAGTGTCGCGGTTCTGATGGCTGCGGCGGTGGCAGTGCTGGCACTCACCATTCATGAGAAAAAGGTGAGCGCGCAGGTAAACCGGGAGATCGCGGCGTACAAGGCATCGGGGGCACCGGATGCGGATGCGGTGCAGCCTTTGGACGCGCCGGGCGAGGCGGCTGACAGCGAGAGGAAGCCCATGGCGCCTGAGGTAAAGCGGAGCATGACATTCCTCCTGCTTTCCATTTTCTTCTGGTTCACGGCTTACAATGCGGTGACCACGGCCTTCTCCCGCTATGCCGTGAAGGTCTGGAACATGCAGAACGGGGGATATGCCTCCTGCCTGCTGGTGGCGACACTCGCGGCTGTCGCGGCCTATGTCCCGATCGGGCATCTTTCCTCAAGGCTTGGCCGGAAAAAGGTAATCTTTTTCGGAATCGCGCTGTTGATTTTCTGCTATGCGGTGGCGTCTTTTGTGACCGGCTTCGCGTTCTGGCTCAACGTCATGTTTGCCATCATCGGAATCGGCTGGGCCTCCATCAATGTCAATTCCTATCCGATGGTTGTGGAGATGAGCCGCGGCTCTGATATAGGCAAGTTCACCGGGACATATTACACCTTTTCCATGGCGGCGCAGATCTTCACACCGATTTTCTCCGGCTTTCTGCTGGAGCACGTGTCCTACCGCACTCTGTTTCCCTACGCCGTCGTCTTCTCCTGCATCGCGTTTCTGACCATGACGCAGGTGAAGCACGGCGATGTGAAACCGGAGATGCGGAAGGGGATCGAGAATTTTGACACTGAGGAGTGATCCGCGGGCTGCAGGGCGGAGGACGAATTGCAGCCATGCCGGATCAGAATACAGTATGCATGATCGCATTTATGTCTGTCACACGTACTATCATGTCTATATCGCCTGTCTGAAGGAACTGAATCTTCCGGCAGAGAAACGGGGCGGCGCGGAGCTGATGCTGTCATCTCTGTCCAACGATTTCCGGGATCTCGGGCAGCGGGCGGAGGCCTCCGGATTGTTTGCGGCAGTGTGGACGTTTGCGGAGAAGCCGGCCTCGGACTTTCCGGAGCTTTCAGAACTCAAGAAGGACCGCGGGAATCCGGTGCGAAATTTATGGCAGCGGCGCCGGTTTGACCGGAGGCTCGCCGCCCTGGAGGCGCCTTACGTTCCCGTTGATTTCCGGCAGTACCGCGACATCTATGTGTTCTGCGACTCAGATCCGATCGGGTATTATCTCGCCGGAAACAAAATCCGGTATCATGCGCTGGAGGACGGGCTTGACTGTCTCGTATACTATGACGCGGCAAGGTATGACAACCGGGGCAATTTCCGCCTCAAGGCGTGGCTTGCGCGGCACGGCTTCCTGTTCATGCAGAACGGCTACAGCCGCTACTGCCTCGATATGGAGGTAAACAGCATCGGCAGGCTGCAGTTCCCCGGGCCGAAGGGAAAATATGTGGAGGTTCCGCGCGAAAAATTATGCCAGGGACTCACAAAGGAAGGCAGACAGATTCTCACGCGCCTGTTTATCGCCAATCTGGACGAGCTTACCAGGAAACTTCGGGAGGCGGCGAATACCGGAAAGCCGACCATTCTTGTCCTGTCAGAGCCGCTGCTGCCAGACCTTCAGGACCGGAAGCGGCTTTTCCGGGATCTCATCCGGGAGAATGGCACGGTGGATGGGCGGCAGGGCACCATCGTCATCAAACCGCATCCGCGGGACCGGCTGGACTACCGGAGGGAGTTCCCGGAGTACATCATCCTCGACCCGTTTTTCCCGATGGAGGTGCTGAATTTTATCGACGGGCTGATGTTTGACCGCGTGGTCACGGTATACACCGTGCCGGATTCGCTGCACTGTGTGCGGGAAAAGATCTATCTCGGGGATGATTTCATGGACCGCTACGAGGCGCCGGAGATCCACCGGCAGAATGAAGTGGTGAGACAGGCGGAAAGACGTAAAGCTTAACAATCTTGCAACATTAGAGCAACAATAGAGCAACAAATAACGATTTACGGCAAATTCTTTGTGAGTTTGCCGTTTTTCTTATGCAAATTTCAGAAACGATGGACATGGTCAGCATTTGCCATATCTCCTAAAATAATTGGTGTTACAGAGGCAGTATGACGGGAAAATATAAAGTGATGGCTGATTATGAGTCATAGCGCCTAAAAAGTTGGGAGGGAAAAGCATGAAGGTCAGGCGGATTGAACCCGCGGGGGCGGAAGTTGTCCCGGGCAGCACGGGGAAAAAACAAAATAGTTTTCTTCACACGCTGCGCAAACACTGGATGCTGTTGCTCATGCTGGCGCCAAGCCTGCTGTATGTCATCGTGTTCAGCTACATCCCGATGACGGGGCTGGTGCTGGCGTTCAAACGATACAATCAGGCCGGCGGCATCTATGGGTCGCCCTGGTGCGGGCTTGCCAACTTCAAGGCGATGATGATCGACGGCAAGATCGGCATGGTCACGAGAAACACATTTCTCTATAATCTGGCCTTCATCTTTCTGGGCGTTGTTTTTGAAATGGGCAGCGCCATCCTGCTGAATGAAATTCTGAGCAAGCATTTCAGGAAGATTTCACAGTCTCTGATGTTCCTGCCGTACTTCATCTCCTGGGTTGTGGTCTCGGCCATCATGTACAACATCTTCAACTATGAGAAGGGTGTTTTCAATCATGTCCTGATCATGCTCGGCAGCACGCCGGTGGACCTGTACAACTCGCCGAAGGCATGGCCGTTTGTCCTGATATTCCTGCGGCTCTGGAAACAGACAGGGTACGGCTCCGTGGTTTATCTCGCCGCCATCACCGGGCTGGATCAGGAAATGTTTGAGGCCGCGTCCATTGACGGCGCGAGTGAATGGCAGAAAATCCGCTATCTGACGATCCCGTGCCTCAAGCCGACTATGATCACGCTGGTGCTGCTGGCAATCGGCAATATCTTCCGCGGAGACTTCGGCATGTTTTATCAGACCGTCAAGAGCAGCGCGGTGCTCCAGCCGTATACCGATGTCATCGATACCTACATCTTCCGTCTTCTCATCAACAGCGGAAATGTCGGCGTCTCCTCGGCATCGGGTCTGTATCAGTCGGTGCTGTGCTTTATCACCATCATGATCTGCAATCATCTGGTGAAGAAGGCCAATCCGGATTACGCACTTTACTGACGGCTGGCCGGTGTTGAACCGTTCCATTCAAGCAGGCATCGGTGCCGCTTACACCGATAGCCGATCCGGAGGAAGTGTCCGTCAGACATTTCCTCCGCGGGTGCCGCAGAGGACACGGCACAGGGGTAAATCATTATGGAAGAACAAGCAAAAAGTATGAACACGGCGCAGACAGCGAAGACGAATCGGAAACGCCCCCTGGGAAAGGATATGATCGCGGTGAACATTGTGGGGTGTATTCTCATCGGAATTTTCGCCTTCCTCTGCGTGGTGCCGTTTTATCTTATCATCATTGCGTCGTTCACCAGCAACCAGTCGATCATCCAGAACGGGTATCCGCTGACACTCACAGCAAACGCACTGAGTCTGCAGTCCTATCAGCTGTGCCTGAAAAATCCGGTCGCGATTCTCCAGTCTTACGGCATCACGATTTTTGTGACGGTGACGGGAACGTTCTGTGCTGTCATGATGGCCTGCATGACAGGCTATGTGCTCAGCCGCAGAGACTTCCCATGGAGGAACAAGTTCGCATTCTTCTACTTTTTCACAACGCTGTTCAATGGCGGCCTTGTTCCGTGGTATCTGCTCTGCGTCCGTTATCTGAATTTTAAGAACAGCTTTGCGGGACTTCTGTTTCCGCTGATGTTCTCGGTCTGGAACATGATCATCGCGAAATCCTTCATGATCGGCCTTCCGGCAGAAATCACGGAATCGGCGAAGCTCGACGGCGCGAATGATTTCACCATTTTCCTTCGCCTGATCATGCCGCTTTCCAAGCCTCTGGTCGCCACGCTCTCGCTGTTTTCGGCGCTGGCTTACTGGAACGACTGGTACAACTGCATGCTCTACATCACCAATGACAAGATGTTTACGCTTCAATATTATCTGCAGCGGATCCTGGGTTCCGCGGAGGCGATGAGAATCGTCGCCGAGAAGTCGGGCATCGCGATTCCGTCCATTCCGATCGAGGGCATGAAGATGGCCATGACGGTGATTGCGACAGGGCCGATTGTCCTGCTGTATCCCTTCGTGCAGCGCTATTTCGTCAAGGGTCTGACGATCGGCGCGGTCAAGGGATGAGGAGAAAAGCGTACTCCGGGCGGAAACGCCTGTGAAAAAGATGCGGCGGCACCGGAAGGTCAGCCGGCGTCATCGAAACCATAGAAAGCCGATGAAAAAGCGGCAGGAGGGAAAGTTATGAAGAAACAGATAGTATCAGTCGTCATGGCAGCGGCAGCGGCGGGAACGCTGCTCGCCGGATGCGGGAATTCCACGGGAACCGCCGCCACATCCACAGCAGCGTCGCAGGCGTCCGACACACAGGTATCCGCAGCGGAGACTGCTTCGACCGCGGAGACCGCCACGGCGTCTCTGGATGCGCTTCCGGCCACACAGATGGACGGGACTGTAAAGGCGACGCCGGAGATGTATCCCGGCGTCGATATGAGCGATCCTTATACCGTGAAGATGTATCTCATCGGCGATACGCCGAACGACTGGGATGAGGTGCAGGCAAAGGCAAATGACTATCTCAAGCCGTTCAATACCTCTGTCGAGACGACCTTCATGAGCTGGTCAGACTATCAGACGATGTATTCTCTCACGCTGGCGGGCGGATCCGATGTCGACCTGATCTTTACGGCACCCTGGTGCTATATGTATACCGAGGCAGCCAAGGGGTCCTTTTACACACTCGATCAGGACTTTATTCACACCAATATGCCGCTCACCGAGAAGTATCAGGCGCCGGAGAGCTGGGATGAGGTGACGATCGGCGGCAAAATTGTCGCGGTGCCGTCCAATGTCTCCGAGTCCAATGGAAAGCTCGTCGCCATCCGGCAGGATCTGGCGGATAAGTATGGAATCGGAGAACTGAAGAGCTGGGACGACTATATGAATTTTGCCCAGACAATCGCGGAGAAGGAGACGCCGTCCAGCGGTATCTATGCGGAAGCGGCTTCTGCGGACAATGCAGAGCTCTGGAATGTCTACCGGCAGCAGTTCAATCTGTATGACGCGCTGAGCAATGGAAATATCGTTTATAACTTTGATGTATCCAAGGGCCTTCCGCAGCCGGACGACCTGACGTTCCAGTGGACGAGCGATACCTTCCGCGCCTTTGCAAAGGACATGAAGAAGCTGGCGGATGCGGGTGCGTGGAGCCGCAGCGCTTTGAACGAGACCGTCACGGACGACGATGCCTTCGGCAATCTGCAGGGCGCGTCCATCGCGTGGAACACCTCGGTCTTTACTTACATGAAGCAGGCGGAACAGACGGAGGGCGTGAAATGCGCCGCATATTACATCACACCCGGCGAGGCGGTGCCCGGCGAGGCGTATTCGAACAACGATATGGCGGTGACAGCCGCTTCTGCAAATCCGCAGCGCACAGCGATGTTCCTCGATCTGATCAAGAATGACACGTATCTCAACCGGCTGCTGCTCCTCGGCGAGGAGGGTAAGCACTACAGCATCGATGATCAGGGCAATTATACGGAGCTGGATGACGCCTCCAATTACGCGGCGTTTTCGATCTCTGCCTCATGGGCCATCAAGAACGGCAACCTGACCGAGGCTGGCGCTGATCCGAGAAAGACGGCCATGATTGATTATGAGAAGGAACGTGTTGTGGCTAATCCCTGTGTCGCATTTGTCTTCGACGATTCCACGGTCCGTTCCTACATGGATGCGGTGGATTCCATCGTGAAGGATTATTATCCGAGCCTGGAGCTGGGCCTGGTGGACGATGTGGACGCCTCGATCGACGAGCTGCAGCAGAAGTGCGAGGACGCCGGACTCAACACCATCACAGACGAAGTGAAGAAGCAGTACAGCGCATGGCTTGAGACCAGAAAGTGAGAACGGGGCAGTGTGGAGGGCAGCTTCGGCTGCCCTTTCTTGATTTTCGCGCCATGGGGCGCGCTCTTACAGGAATCTAAAGCAGACCATTGACAGACACAGAGGACAGAACGGTGAGAACGACAGAGCAGCTTGACCGGGGATGGCGCTTTCATCCCGGAGATGGCAGAGAGTTTGAGAAGACGGATTTTGATGACAGCAGCTGGCAGGAAGTCCGGGTGCCGCACGACTGGGATGTCGAAATGCCGCTGCGGGAGGATGCCGCGTCCGGTTCCGGCGGAGGCTACGCGGCGGGAGGAATCGGATGGTACCGGCTCTCCTTTGCCATGCAGGAAGAAGCCTCTCTGACGCAGCATTATTTGTATTTTGAAGGCGTCTATATGGACGCCACATTCTGGCTCAACGGGGTGAAGATCGGATGGCACGGGTATGGGTATACCAGCTTCCGCCTGGACTGCGGGGACGCGTGGAGGCCTGGCAGGAACGTGCTGGCCGTCCGGGTCGACAACAGTCACATGCCCAATTCGCGGTGGTACAGCGGATCGGGGATCTTCCGCACTGTCTGGCTCATCCGGACGGAAAATGTGGCGATCGATCTCTTCGGCGTGCGCTGCGCGGCAAACGGTATTTATACGGAAGAGGATGCGGCGGATCTGCAGATTCAGGCACGCGTCCGGAATGATTCTGACAGAGCAGAGCATGTCGGAATACACTACCGGCTGCTGGACAGTGACGGCAATGAGGCGATGAGCGCGGGAACCAGCCTGTTCCTTGCAGCAGACTCATGCAGCGATGCTCTCGTGCGGCCCGCCGTGCAGCATCCCCATTTATGGACTGTGGATGATCCATATCTTTATACCCTCGAGAGCACGGTGACGGTGGAGGGAAAAGTGGTGGATCAGCTGACCAGCCGCGTCGGAATCCGGACGGCTGTGTTTGACAGGGACCGCGGCTTCCTGCTGAATGGAACACCCGTCAAAATCAAAGGGATGTGTGTGCATCATGACTGCGGGCTCACCGGAGCAGTGGGCTTTCGCGAAAGTTGGAAGCGCAGGCTGGAGAAGCTCAGGGAGATGGGATGCAACGGCATACGATGCGCACATAACCCGCCGGAACCGGTGCTGCTCGATCTCTGCGATGAGATGGGATTCCTCGTCATGGATGAGATCTTCGACGAATGGAAGCTCACAAAAAATAAAATCAGCAATTATTATTCGCAGCGCGCCGCCTATGGTTCCAGCCTGTTCTTTGATCAGCACGCGGAGGAGGATCTGATCTCCATGCTCCGAAGGGATTACAATCATCCCAGTGTCATCGTCTGGAGCATCGGCAATGAGATCCCGGAGCAGTCGGCCGCTGACGGAGTGAAGCTTCTTAAGTGGCTTCAGGATATATGCCACAGGGAGGACACGACCCGCATGGTGACCTCGGCCTGCGATAATATCAGCGCGCCGGCGCCGATCCGGACGCACCGCGCCTTTGAGAACGCGCTCGATGTGACCGGGTATAATTATGTCGGCCGCTGGGGCCTGCGGGCGGAGAACTTTTATGAGGAGGACCGCAGTCTCTTTCCTGACCGGTGCTTCCTCGGGACGGAAAATCCGTCCGCCGGAGGACGGCGCGGAGAATACGGAGGCAAAGAGGGAGAGTTCTTCGATTACCGCACGGCGACCATGCACTACGAGGCATTATGGCGGTATGAAAAGACGCATGATTTTGTCGCCGGAGATTATCTGTGGACCGGGATTGACTATCTGGGCGAGGCTGAGTGGCCGCACAGGGGGGCAGCGACAGGTCCGCTCGACACAGCGGGATTCGAAAAGGATACCTATTACTTCTTCCGTTCGATCTGGAATGAGAAGGCGGTGACGCTGCATCTTCTGCCGCATTGGAACAGACAGGGACACGAGGGAGAATTTTGCGAGGTGATCTGTTACACCAACTGCGACGCGGTGAAGCTGTATCTGAATGGCCGATATGTGGGAACGCGCGCGGCGCGCTGTCCCAGATTCGGCGCGTCCAGGGCCTGGAATGACAGGCCGCTCTACGCTCCGACGACGAATGATCTGCATCTCGCCTGGGATGTTCCGTATGAGCCGGGAGAGCTCAGGGCGGAGGGCTACATCGGGGAGGAGCGCGTCGCGGTGGAGGTGCTCCGCACGACAGGACCCTGCGCTGCCCTCCGCGCGAGAGCGGATGTGACGAAACTTGGGACAGAAGCGCAGACGGATTCGTCGGTATGTCCTTTGCCTGTCCTGCCGCATATCGCGCAGATTGAAGTCTCTGCCGTGGATGCGGATGGAAATGAGGTGCCGGACGCATCGCCGCGCATCCGCTGCACGGTGAGCGGTCCGGCGCATCTGGTCGGGATGGATGCGGGAGACTTGCTGGATCGCACGCTATACGGCAGCCCGGAACGAAGCATGATGGCCGGAAAGCTTCTGGCGGTGGTGATGGCCGATGCCCCTGGCGAGGCCGTCGTGACGTTTCATGATATGGAGGAAAGGGCCGCGGATGCCGTGGTCCGGCTGGCGATTCGCCCGTAGTCCGGATGAATCGGCAGAGGGGGAATGAAGCAGGAGGGTATTCTTTTTCGTGACATGGTGTCATTGCTTTTCAGAACGGAGAATACAGTCCTATCAGAAGCATACCCAAAAGGGAAGGGGAGGACATCAATGACATCAGGCGGTTTTGCATATGGAGTGGACCTGGGATGGGTCTCTCAATTGGAAAAAGAGGGCTATCACTGGGTGGACAGGAGCAAAAACAAGACTGATCCGATTGCAGAAGCCAGGAAATCAGGCGCAGATTCGGTGCGCCTCCGGTTATTTGTGAATCCTCCCAAAGTATCCTATTGGGAGAAAAAGATGGGTGAGACCTGCATGCTTGGGTACTGTGACACGGATAGCGTAATTGCACTTTCCAGGCGTGTGTCAGAAAACGGTATGCGGCTGATGCTGGATTTTCACTACAGTGATCACTTCGCAGATCCGCAGTATCAGGACATTCCTGACGGATGGAAAGAGGAGAATGCTGATCAGATGGCGGACAGCGTTTTCTTCTATACCAGAGATACACTGGAACAATTTAAGCAAAACGGGCTGGAGCCGGAATGGATTCAGGTTGGAAATGAGATCAATCCGGGAATCCTGCTGCCAATGGGCAGTATGAAAGAGGCGCCGGATAACCTGGTACGGTTTCTGAATCGCGGGTATGACGCAGTCAGGGAAGTATTTCCAGCCTGCAAGGTGATCACGCATCTGGCAATGCTCAACAACATTGAATTGTGCGAAGGCTTCCTGGATACCTTTTTCGGAAAAGGGGGAAAGACGGATATCATCGGACTTTCCCATTACCCCTACTGGTATGGGAAAAGGAACTATGAGAAGCCGCTTGTCTATTATCTTGAACGGTATCAGGATCGGTTTGGAAAGCCGGTCATGATCGTTGAAGTAGGAGGGGAGCAGAAAGATCCGGAAGGAACCTACGAACTCCTGATGGAGACGCTGGACGCGGTACATCAGGTTCCGGAAAACAAGGGTTTAGGCGTGTTTTATTGGGAACCGGAGGCTGCGATGGAGGTCCTGCCTGATCGGTATCCTCTGGGCGCGTCGGAGCTGGTGGAGGATCACACCCTGCAGTACACCAGGGCACTCTCGGCATATCATGATTATCGGGAGAGGGAGAAAACAGAGTAAAAGAGGATTGCTGCCATTTTCAGCAATCTGGATGACAAGGCTGTCGGAGCAATTTGTATTTGTGCTTTTTAAAATACAGAAGAAGGTTCCGATACAGAGCGGTATTGATTGACGGCAGAACAGGAACTGCTGCACAGGGAGGCATGGAGCGTGGGAGCGAGAGGAAGACTGACCATTGAGGATATCGCGGAGCATTTCGGTCTTTCCAAGGCAACAGTATCCCGGGCGCTATCCGGGAAGGGACGGATCTCTGAGAAAACGACCGACGAGATTTGCCGGTATGCAGAGGAAAACGGGTATCAGAGTCCGAAGGCAAGGAAGAATAGCATGGAGACTGCTGGCGGGCAGCTCAGCCGGAATATCGCGGTGATCGTGCCGGATGATATGCTGCAGGAATCCGCCTATTTTTCCCAGTGTCTCCTGGGTATCGCGGAGTCGGTCTCCCGCGCGGATTTTGACGTGATCACAGCCGTAACAACGCTGTACGGCGTGGATCGCCTGCAGAAGATTCTGGAGGAGGGAAAGGCGGACGGCGTGATTCTGATGCGCGTCGTGCAGAACGACAAGAATGTAACTATGCTGCAGCGCCGTGGCGTTCCGTTCGTGGAGATCGGCAGCAGCGGAAATGACGCGTATCAGGTGGATGTCAATACCAGAATGGCAGTGCGGGAACTCACGTCCCATATTTTGATTTCGGGATACCGGAAACTGGCGTTCATCGGGGGAAGGGAGAGCTTTGAGGTGAACCGGCAGCGGTTCGTTGGATTTGAGGAGGCGGTGGTCTCGTATCAGGGATCGTTCGACCAGTCCCTGTTCTATGGAAATGTGATCAGTCCGGAGACCTGCCGTCAGGCACTGGAGAGCATTCTGCTGCGCGGCGTGGACGCAGTCGTCTGCGGGGACGATGTGCAGTGTCACTGGGCGCTGGATGTGCTGACAATGAAGGGAATATCCATTCCGGATGAGCTGGCGGTGGCGTCGTGCTACAACAATGTGTACCTCGACAATCATACGCCGCCGGTCACGGCGATTGACATCGACGCGCACGCGGAGGGTATCGTCGCGGGCGAGACCATGATCAATATCCTGCAGGGTGCACAGAAAGAGAAGAAAGTACAGGTTCCGTATAACATTCAGCTTCGGCAGTCAACCAGGAGCCGGCAGCGGTGAGGCAATATCCCTATGACCGCGGGAGCGGCTGATGGCGGACAGCGGTGGAAAAGGTGATGAGAGTTTTGGTCCGGCCGAAGCGCTGGAGTTCATTGACGAGATGATCGAGCTCCTCGGTGTAGTGAAACATACACTCAATCAGCATGGAGTAGTCGCCGGTCACGCAGCTGCATTCCACTACGCCCGGACATTTCTGGATGAAGGGGTAGAAATCCTTTTTGTCCCGGGGGTCCACCTCGAGATTGATGAAGGCCTTGATGGTATACCCGAATCTGGTCGGGTTGATTTCCGCGTGGTAGCCGAGCAGGATGCCGGCCTCCTCCAGGCGGCGGATGCGATTGGCGACGGCGGGGGAGGAAAGAAAGACCTGCGCCGCGATCTCCTTGTCACTCATTCTGGCGTTTTCTGCGAGGAGGTGAATGATTTTCTGATCAATTTCATCGAGCTGATCTGCATGCATGTAGGAATACTCCTTCCTGATATCCAGTGCTGCGTCCAAACCTGCGCCTCCCTCATATGGGAGGTGTTTTTATATGGGAAAGCGACTGCTCATCACCTGGTGCGGAGCACGAGATGACGGCGGAGCCGCCGTATCGGGCAGGGCGGTATGGTCTGTCCTGCCTGATTCAGAAAAATACCGCGAAAACTTTAATTAGTAAAGTGCATACACCAAAATTTAATAAATTATAGCATTGTGGCTTCAATATATTTACTTCATGCCGCAGCGGGTCTACGATAACGGCTGTTTCAGAAAAGGATAAATCCAGAGTGCTTCAGAAAAGATTACCCGGAGAGAGATCTGGAAAACCAGGTCCGGGAAATCAGCAAAGACAGCAGATGGAGGCAGGCAGAATGGCTGAGCAGGCGGCACGGGAAGCGGATACGGAGAGAGCATCGGTGACAGCGGCATGGAAGCATCCGGCAGTCCAGGAGAGGACAGTGGAGAAAAAAGCAGCCGGGTGCGGCATCGCCAGGGAAAGGCAGAAGACGGGAACAGGGAAGGCCGAGCGGATGGAGAAGGACTCCATCGGCACGATGGCAGTGCCGGCGGATGCGTATTACGGCGTTCAGAGTCTCCGGGCCGCGAGAAATTTTGCCGTCACAGGCCGTCGGATGAACCTGACATTTCTGAAGAATCTCGCTCTGATCAAGAAGGCGGCGGCCATCGTGAACTGCGGCGCTGGCGCACTATCTGCGGCGCAGAAGGATGCGATTGTACAGGCTGCGGACGAGGTAATGACCGGGCGGTTTGAGGACAGCTTTCTGGTGGACCCGGTACAGGGCGGTGCCGGCACGTCAGCCAACATGAATATGAACGAGGTGATCGCAAACCGCGCGGGGGAGCTCCTCGGCGCCAGACTCGGAAGCTACACGGCAGTGCATCCGAATGATCATGTCAATATGTGCCAGTCCACGAATGATGTGATTCCGACAGCGGGAAAGATGACAGTGATTGACCTGGAGGAGGAACTTGGCAGCGCGCTCCGGGAGCTGGAATCTGCACTCTATCAGAAAGCGCTGGAATTCATGAAAGTCCGCAAAATGGGCCGCACGCAGCTGCAGGATGCGGTGCCGATGACGCTCGGCGATACCTTTGGAGGTTATGCGTCGATGGTCGGCCGCTGCCGTGAACGTCTCGACAAGACCTGCCTTGAGATGCATCAGATCAATCTCGGCGGAACGGCCATCGGCTCCGGCATCAATGCCTCTGCATACTATGAGGCGCACATCGCGCCGACGCTGTCCGGTCTGTATGGAAAATTCCTGGAGCAGGCGCCTGATCTTTATGACGCGACGGAGAACCTGGATGGATTTGTGGCGGTCTCCGGTGCACTCAAAGCGCTTGCTGTCAGCCTGTCCAAGATGTGCAATGATCTCCGGCTGCTCTCGTCCGGCCCCAGGTGCGGACTCCACGAGATCAATCTGCCGGCGATGCAGAATGGTTCATCCATCATGCCCGGGAAAGTAAATCCTGTCATCCCGGAAGTGGTGACACAGGCGGCTTTCCTCGTAATCGGCCATGACGCGACGATCACGGCGGCTGCCGAGGCGGGACAGATGGAACTGAACGCATTCGAGCCGGTCTGCTTCTACACCCTGTTTGAGAGTCTGACCGCGCTGACCGGCGCGGTCCGCACACTGGTGAGGAACTGTATTACAGGCATCACCGCAAACAGCAGGCACTGCCTTGATCTCGAACAAAACAGCGTTGGCATCGCGACAGCGCTCTGCCCGTACATCGGCTATGCAAAATCTGCGGAGATTGCGAAGGCGGCGCTTCGGACCGGCAGGTCGGTGCGGGAGATTGCGCTCGACTGGAAGATCATGAAGGAGGACAGGCTGGATCAGATTCTGGAGGCCGGGGAGGAGAAGGACTCGGTCAGGACGGCGTAAAGAAAGTGCGGCCGGAGACGGTCCGTACGCGCAGAGAAGCTGCGATGGTGAGCATACAGAGAGGCGGCGGGGATTTCCGGTGGAGACAAAGAATCAGATCTGGTCGAGCGACTCGAATTCCTTTGCGGAGGCGGTTCCGCAGGCGATGCGGGTGGAGCTGCGGCGCCAGTTTCAGAGCGGAGAGACGGAGATCTTTGTGTGAAGATCATGATAAATACTGCCGGAGATTCTGAAATATGATTTCATAGGCACTGGCATACATGTGGACGCCGTCAATGGCAAACTCCGGCTTCTGTTCGCCGTTGTCCATTGCCAGTCCCTCATTTACGTCGATGAAGCGGCAGCCATGTTTTTCCGCCAGAACCTTCACACGCCGGCTGCATTCCCGGATATTTGATACTGTGCGGTCTTTCAGCATGCCCCAGCGCCCGGGGTCATCGTGCGCTCCGGGGAGATTCTGATTGGCAGGATAGAAGGCCATGCAAAAGATCTCTGTCTCCGGGGACTGACTGCGAAGATAAGCGAGGATTTTGTCGTAGTTGGATGTCAGATGTTCCATCCAGGCGTCTCCGTAGACGCGGTCTGTCATATCGTTAGTGCCGATGTTGAGAAAAAGGCGGGATGGGTGCTTCCGGATCAGGGTCACGGTGTCAATGGCGGCGAGGAAGTCGTCTGTGGTGGTGCCGCCGATCCCGCGGTTGTAGATGGTCTTCTCAATACCGGCAGAGGCCGCGATCTCGACGATCGGGAACAGCTCCATCAGGGAGGAGCCGGTGAAAACGATGGCGCCCTCTCTGGCATACTGATTCAGAATTTCAAAGTTCTTCCGCTTGATGTCCTGCTCCCGGCGCATGCGATCCTGCATACTCTTACCGATCTGCGCGGCCAGCTCACGGCCTTCCTCACTGTTCATCCATTCCTGTAAATTCATAGATATGACCCCCTTCTGGTTACTGTTTGTGAAGGCGATCGCTCATCATCGAGTGCGGAGCACGAGATCATGGCGGAGTCGCCTTATCGGGTAGGGCAGATTTCACTTGCCCTACTTGATTATATATATCATATCATCCCGCGCCTTAATGTGAACGAAGGAAGTCAAATGCCCTCCGGTTTGCTATAATGAGGGGACCGGACCCGGGAAATGCGGTGGGTGGAAACGAAGAAAAGAAGCGCGCAGCAGGCGCGCCGGAGAAGAATTGTATGCGGAAGATGCTGAAGAAGATCAATCTGCTCCTTGACCGGAGGCAGAAGATCAGGATGGTTGGACTGGTGTTTATCATGCTGATCGGCGCCATTCTGGAGACGATGGGTATCGCGATGATCGTGCCGGTGATGAAGGCCGTGGTCGATCCGGAGGCCATTTCGGCGAACAAGTATCACATGGGAGATATTTACCGTCTGTTCCGTATGACCTCCTCCACACAGATGGTGGTGTTTCTGATGGGCGCCATTATCGTGATTTTTGTGCTGAAGGATATCTTTCTGTTTCTCTCCAATAAACTGCTTCTGAATTTTATTTATACGAATCAGTTTGAGACGAGCAACCGGATGATGATCAATTTCATGATGCGGCCATATGAGTATTATCTGAACGCGGATACATCGATCATTCAGCGCAATATCACGTCAGACATCAACAACGTCTATGCATTGATTCTGACACTGCTGCAGATGACCTCGGAGCTGATCGTTTTTGTGTTTCTGGTGGCGGTGCTGCTTGCAATAAACCCGAAGATGACGCTGATTATTTCGGCTGTGCTGATTGTGACACTGCTGGTGATCCGATATCTGATCAAGCCGGTCATGCTGAAGGCGGGCAAGGATAACCAGGATTATTACAGCGGCCTGTACAAGTGGATCGATCAGTCTGTTATGGGGATCAAAGAGATCAAGGTCGCGAATAAGGAGAGTTATTTCATCAATGAATATGCAAAATGCGGCGCGGGCTACGTCAGCGCTGTGCAGCGCTATAATCTGTTCAATTCGACGCCGCGGCTTCTGATTGAGACGGTCTGCATCGCCACGCTGGTACTGTATATGATTGCGGAGATCCTCGGCGGGCAGACACAGCTGTCCGACATGGTTTCCCAGGTCTCAGTCATGGTTGTGGCAGCAGGCAGACTGCTCCCCTCGGCCAACCGCATCAATAATTACACGACAAGTATCGCGTATTTTCAGCCTTTTCTGGATAATGTGAGCGAGAATCTGCAGGCGGAGATTCACGACAGCAGTATTTCCTATAATGCCGCGGACTATCAGAAGAAGACGGAGGTGACCAAACTCCCGGTCACGAAGGCAATTGAGATGCGGGATATCACCTACCGGTATCCGGATTCGGATATCCTCATTTTCAACCGGGCTAATGTCACCTTTCCGGTTGGCAAGTCCATCGGTATTGTCGGCACATCCGGTGCCGGGAAGACGACCATCATCGATATCATGCTGGGGCTGCTGAAGCCGGAAAACGGCAGGGTGCTTGCGGACGGCGTTGATATCCGGCAGAATTACCGCGGCTGGCTGAAGAACATCGGGTATATTCCTCAGACAATCTTCATGCTTGACACGACGATCCGGAGGAATGTCGCGTTCGGTTATGCGGATGAGGACATCGACGACGAGAAGGTCTGGGCAGCGCTGCGGGAAGCGCAGCTCGACGAGCATGTCCGCTCGCTGCCGGACGGCCTCGACACAGAGATCGGAGAGCGGGGAATTCGTCTGTCCGGCGGGCAGCGCCAGAGAATCGGCATCGCGCGGGCACTGTTTGAGGACCCGGAGGTTCTGGTACTCGACGAGGCAACCAGCGCCCTCGACGGAGAGACAGAGGCCGCCATCATGGATTCCATCAACCGCCTGCACGGCAGAAAGACGCTCATCATCATTGCGCACCGTCTGACCACAATCGAAAAATGTGACCTTGTATTCCGCGTGCAGGATGAAAAAGTTGTGCCGGAGCGGGAGATGCCGCCAAAGTCCTGAGTGGGGGCGGGAATTCATTAGTGAAAAACGCGCGGTCTCTGTTGTGCAGGGGCCGCGGCACGGGGTATGCGTTTGGCGGAGACAGGGCAGGGAAATTCATGGCAGCATCGACAGAGGACAAATCAACGACGGCGGCCCGGATGAAGACGGGACGGAAGCGCGAGACAAATTATGAGCTGCTGCGGATCACGGCGATGTTCATGGTGGTCTGCCTGCATTACCTGTCCCATGCCGGCGCGCTGACTGTTCCGGGAGAGAGCGCCGGCGGGACACAGATCCTGGGAGATTTTCTGGAAGCGCTGTGCATTGTGGCGGTGAATGTTTATGTCCTCATCACGGGATGGTTTCAGTCGCAGACTGAGTTTCACGGCAGAAAGCTTATCCGCCTGATGGCGGAAATTCTGTTCTATACGCTGCTGATTCCTGCTGGGCTGTCGATCCTTGGAACCGCACCGGCTGCAAAATCCGTATGGGACCGCTGGTTCTGGTTTTTCCCGGTCTCGATGGAGGCGTACTGGTTTATTACGGCCTATGTCATTCTCTATCTCTTCTCGCCGTTTCTGAATGCGGGGCTGCGGGCGCTTCCCAGGAAGCAGGCGGGGAGACTGATTCTGGTCCTTCTCTTTTTCTTCTGTGTCTTGCCGAGTGTTTCTCCGGTAAAACTGACAATCGACCGCGCCGGGTATGATTTTGTCTGGTTTGCGGTGATATATCTGATTGCAGGATATCTGCGGCGGTATGGCTGCCCCAGGCTGGAGAAGCGCACTGCCGCAGCTGGACTCTATTTGGGTTCCTCCCTGTTGCTCTGGGTATATACGGTGATGCTTCATCTCGTTTCCATGCGGGGAGCGCTGCTTTATTATGCGAATGTGCCTTATCATTATAATTTCCTGCTGACGCTGACGGCGTCGCTTGGACTGTTCTACTGGTTCCGCGGCTTTCATGTGCCGGAGGGAAAAGCAGCGGAGTTCATCCGGCGCGCAGCCCCTTCGACGCTGGGCGTCTATCTGATCCATGAGAACATAGATATCCGGGACCGTTGGCTTCCTTTGATGGAACGTTTTCTTGGACCGGTTCCGCAGGGGGGATTGCTGGTACTGCATATGCTTATCTGTGCGGCGCTGCTTTATATCTGCTGCACACTTATTGATGTGGTGCGGCGGATTCTGTTTTCCCGGTGCGGACAGGGGCTGTATGCGCTGTCTGACCGGCGGCGCGGGAGATAAGGAGCAATGACACCTCCGGCGTTATTGTCCATATCCGGGAGAAAACAATTACACCTCCGGCGTTATTGTCCATATCCGGGAGAAAACAATTCGGATGTCCGCGGGAAAAAGCGGCATGGGGGATGTTATGACGGCTTCTATCATCACATATACGGCGAAGAAACTGAAACGATTCCAGGACCCCTTCGAGCGGTTTGTCTTTCCGCTCGTTCTGCTGCTCTGGCCGCTTACCACAGCCAATCAGGGCATCAACATACAGGATACGACCTATAGTCTCGGCAATTTCCGTTTCCTGGGGGATGGGGTAGAGAGTACCTGGTTTTTCGCAACTTTTCTTGCCAATGAGGTGGGGCGGCTGTTGTCCTCGCTTCCGGTCGGCAGCACGATGATCGGAATGAATCTCGCCACGGGGCTGCTCATATCATTCACCGCGCTGGCTGTGTACTTTGGCTGCCGCAGGATTTTCCCGGGATGGATGCTGTTTCTGGGGGAGTTTCTCGCGGAGTCGCTGTGCTGGTGTCCGTCGGTGATTCTGTATAATACGCTCACCTATCTGCTGCTCACGCTGGCATGCGTCTTCCTGTTTCTTGCTGTAAATGCCACGCTTCAGGGTCCGGGCTGGTATATCTTCGCAGGGATATGCCTTGGCCTTAACGTCCTTGTCCGTCTTTCCAATCTCACACAGGCGGTTCTGATCGTGGCAGTGTGGTTTTCTTTTGCCCTGCGCAGGAACAGGCGTGGCAGGGCCAGCCGGGCTGTGTTGAGAGGTGGCAGCAGGATGCCGCGTGAACACGCTGAAGACCCGGCTGGCCGTGCCGCACGCCATGCATTGTTCGGGGAGGCAGTGCACCGGACACTCGACTGTCTTCTTGGATATGGGATCGGTTTTTTCGCAGGGTGGCTGCTCTCCGCGGCGCAGTACGGGCCGTCAGCCTACTTTCGTATGATTCCGCAGCTGCTTGGAATGACGGATTCCGCGCAGGACTACACGGCGGGCGGGATGCTGGCGGATATTCTGAGGGCTTACGGCACCTCGCTCCGCTGGTTTCTTATTCTGATTCCCTGTGTATTGGCAGGGTTTCTGCTGTTTCATCTGCCCCTGATCCGCCGTTATCCCTGGATCGGCAGAGTGGTATATTTTCTCGGGATGCTGGTGCTTCTCCGGTTCTACTGGGGACGCGGGATGTTCACGACGGTTTTCTCAGACTACTGGTGCATGTATCAGTGGGGCATGTTTTTTGTGATTCTTTCGCTGGTATGTGATGTCTGTATGGCGGCAGGTCTTGCCTCGGCCAATGAGGATGAGCGTTTCCTCGCGGTTCTTTCGATCCTGCTTATTCTGATCCTGCCGCTTGGCAGCAATAATTACACATTCCCGATTCTTGGCTGCCTGTTCTTCCTGGCACCGGTGACCCTTTGGTTCCTGCGGCGGTACTGGCAGGCGACGCGGGCGAAGGCGGCGCAGTTTTCCTGGCATGCACTGGCATGCATGATTGTCTGCATGACCCTGGGGACCGGAGCACTGTTTCATTTGAATTTTGCCTTCGGGGATGGTACGGATGGGACGCCGCGGACGGCGGTGACAGAAATACCATATCTCAGGGGCATGCATACGACGCCGGATCATGCGGCGCAGCTGACAGCGCTGTACCTTCTGATGCAGGACAGAAATTGTGCCGGGAGAACGCTGCTTGCTTATGGCAATGCACCGGGGCTCAATCTGATTTTGTCGATGAAGCCGGCGATCGACACGACCTGGCCGGATCTCGACAGCTATCCGGCGGATAATTTCCGGGCAGCGCTTGACAGTCTGCATGGTGTTCCGGCGCAGAGTCTTCCGGTGGTTGTCTGGCGGCTGGATGACGGAGAGGCGCAGGGAACGGCGGTGAAGGATGAGCTGGTGCGGCAGTTTCTTACGGAAAATCCATATGGGGTACCAGAACGCCTGACGGAAGGGACGGCAGAGTATCAGGTCTGGTTTCCTGCGGATCTTGTGGATGCGGGGGAGAGGTGACGAATCGGGGTCGCGTCTAAATTTTCTTTCACCTCCAGAATAATATGGGAGAGCTGCTGTACCCGGTCGTCGTCCATGCGTGTGACAGGTGCGGAGATGCTGAAGGCGTAGCGGTGTCCATCCCCGGGAATGCGGATCGCAGAGGCGATACAGCGTATGCCGATTTCGTTTTCCTCGTTGTCCAGGGCATATCCTGTCTCCCGGACCGTCCGCAGTGCTTTCACGAGGGCCGGATAGGTTGTGATGGTATTCGGCGTTGTCCGGACAACAGCACTGGCATTCCACACCTCCCGCAGCTCCTCCTCCGGCATATCCGCCATCATCGCCTTTCCGACGCCGGACCGGTAGAGCGGTATGCGGCTTCCGACTCTGGAGATCATCCGCACGGAACTCCGGGTCGTTTCCACATTATCAAGGTACACGGCGTCCACGCCGTCCTGCCGCACAAAATGAACCGTTTCTCCGGTCTGCTCCATAAGCCTGCGCAGATACGGATGCACCACATCTCTGATATCCATTCTCTGCAAAATCTGTTCTGACAGGGACAGCACCTTCAACGTCAGTTCATATCTGCCTTCGACCGGATCCTGCTGCACATATCCCAGATATTCCAGGGACGCCAGGACGCGGTGCGCTGTGCTTTTATTGAGGCGCAGATGCGCTGCAATTTCGGAAAGGCCCGCGGAGGGCCGCACGGAGAGATATTCCAGGGCACCGAACAGACGGTCCGCGACCTGAATTGGGTTCTTTGTATTTTCGATTTGTTCCATGTGATATGCCTTTCCAGACGTAAGAATCTCTGAGGAGGCCGACGGTTGTTTCATAATACGAAACAGTCTAGCGCATGATGAAAAATTCAGCAAGGAAGTGTTTTCAATAGAGCGGACCTGTGCTATATTCATAAGTGTCATAATACGAAATAAAGTTTCATAATATGAAACTAAGAGGACGGACTGGAAAGAACAGATCCATGACTGGCTGTCAGGTGATCTGTACCAGCACAAGACCTGTGGAGGAGGAGAAACGATGGAAGTACTGGAGCAGTTTGAAAAGATCGGAATCATTCCCGTGGTCGTATTGGATGACGCGAAGGATGCAGAGAGTCTGGGGGAGGCGCTATGCCGCGGCGGACTGCCGTGCGCAGAAGTGACATTCCGGACGGATGCCGCAGAGGAATCCATCCGTATCATGGCGGAGAAGTTTCCGGACATGATCGTCGGTGCGGGTACTGTGCTCACCACGGAGCAGGTCGACCGCGCGGTGGCAGCAGGAGCGAAATTCATCGTCAGTCCGGGGCTGAATCCGAAGGTGGTAAAGTATTGCATTGACAAGGGAATTCCGGTGACGCCCGGCACGCAGACACCGAGCGAGATGGAACAAGCTATGGAACTGGGACTTCATGTCGTCAAATTCTTCCCCGCGGAGCCGGCCGGCGGGCTGCGCATGATCAAGGCGGTCGCAGCACCGTATGTCGGACTCCGTTTTATGCCGACGGGCGGCATCAACGAGAACAACGTGAGTGAGTATCTGGCGTATGACCGGATTCTGGCCTGCGGCGGCAGCTGGATGGTTAAGAAGGATCTGGTGAAGGCAGGGGAGTTCGACAAGATCGAGGAAATGGTCCGTCAGGCGGCAGATATTGTGAAGAAAGTCAGAGGATGACGAATTGATCTGTGCTGTCCGGAACAGGGCGGCAGAATGGAGATTTTATGGACCTGAAGCTGAGGGCAAAAGAGGAATGCACTTACGACGCTGTCTCTCTCGGAGAAGTCATGCTCCGTCTCGATCCGGGAGAAGGACGGATCCGGACAGCACGCCAGTTCCGCGCCTGGGAAGGCGGCGGAGAATACAATGTAATCCGGGGACTTCGCAAATGCTTTGGCATGAAGACCGCGGTTATCACGGCGTTCGCGGACAATGAGGTCGGCAAGCTCATGGAGGATTTCATCTGTCAGGGAGGCGTGGACACCTCGCTTATTCACTGGGCAAAGACAGATGGAATCGGGCGTATCTGCCGCAATGGACTCAATTTCACGGAGCGGGGCTTCGGCATCCGCGGCGCGGTGGGCTGCTCTGACCGCGCCAACACGGCAATTTCTCAGGCAAAACCGGAGGATTTTGATTTTGACTATATTTTCGGAAAGCTGGGAGTGCGGTGGCTGCATACCGGCGGAGTCTATGCGGCACTGTCCGAACAGTCCTGCAAAACGGTACTGGAGGCTATCCGGACAGCCAAAAAATATGGCACCGTGGTTTCTTATGACCTCAATTACCGGCCGTCCATGTGGAGCGCGATCGGGGGTATCGAAAAGTGCCAGGAGGTCAACCGGGAGATCGCCAGATATGTGGACGTCATGATCGGCAATGAGGAGGATTTCACAGCGTGCCTCGGCTTCTCTATCGAGGGCAACGACAAGAATCTCAAGACGCTGAATCTGGAGGGCTATCGAAAGATGATCAGCGAGGCGGCGGAGACGTACCCGAACTTCAAGGTAGTTGCGACCACGCTGCGCACGGTGAAGACCGCGACGATCAATGACTGGTCTGCGCTGTGCTGGGCGGACGGTGCGATCTACAAGGCACATGATTATCAGAACCTTGAGATTATGGATCGTGTCGGCGGCGGAGATTCCTTCGCTTCAGGACTCATTTACGGGCTGATGACGACTGGCGATCCGGAGCTTGCGGTGAACTATGGGGCGGCGCATGGAGCGCTCGCCATGACGACGCCGGGTGACACGACGATGGCGGACAGGGCAGAGGTTGAGGCTGTCATGAACGGCGCCGGCGCAAGAGTGAAGAGGTAAGAAAGGCTCATCAAAAAGGCGGGAGCGGGTAAAAAGATTTTACCTACTCCCGCTATTTTTATTCAGAGATTCTTTAAAGAAGTAGTAGTTGGTCAAAAGGAGATAAGATTGACACCGCAAATATTATACGGGTGTTTGATTTGCATTTGGATTTTGATCATTTTGTCAGAAATAGAGACGTTATATGAAATCGAATGTGATATAATACACAAATAAATAAATATAAACACAAAATTTATGTCTATTTGGACGGTCATTTACAAACAATGCTGAAAATCGGCAGGTATTTGTTTGGGTAGACTTTGTTATGAATGATACATATCCTGCACATATTCGTAGAACTCGGGATGGTACTGTGGAAATACAGACGGTATCGGAGCATTGCAAAGGTACAGCAGCGATTGCATCGGTACTGCTACAGCCAATTCATTTTGAGAAGGTTGGCAGTTTATGTGGTCTGATCCATGATGCCGGGAAGTATACAGCAGCCTTTCAATCATACATCACCAGAGTATTTCAAGGGGAAAAATTAGCACGTGGATCGGTAAATCATACATTCACAGGAGTTCGATATATTCTTGAAGAGTTTCGAGATCCCAATGGATGTTCAGCAGAAACACTGACGAAGGATATTTTAGCCTATGCTGTTGGTGCTCATCACGGAACGTTCGATTGTATTGATGAAAATGGAAAGGAAGGTTTTCAGGAGCGCGAGACGCGGCAAGGGATTTTCTACGAGGAAGCAGTTTCCAATTATCTGAGGCTTTGCTGCAGCAGGGAGAGGTTGCAGTGTCTTTTTGAAGAAGCGGAAAATGAGATACAGTTGTTTGTTAGGAAAATGGTCGAGCAACGCGATAATCTGATGAATTCTAATAGTTCCGCAGGCGGGATGTCAGAACTACAATACTATTATGGCTGTCTCGGCAGGCTGGTTTTATCCGCCGTGATCGATGGAGACCGACGGAATACATCTGAGTTTATGGGCAACCGCACATTTCCTCTCCCGTTGCAGGATATGAGGGAGGCCTGGGGTCAGGAATTAACTTACATGGAGGGAAAACTCGCCGATTTTGACAATTGGTCTGTCCTCAATCAGGCCAGGAGGGGTATTTCCGAAAACTGTAGGCAGGCAGCGGAACTGGAACCTGGAATTTTCCGACTAAATGTCCCAACAGGAGCGGGGAAAACGCTGAGTTCGCTTCGTTTTGCCCTGGCGCATGCAAAAAAATGGAACTTTAAACATATCTTTTTTGTCTCTCCGTTACTTAGCGTTTTGGAGCAAAACGCGGAAGTGGTTCATACTTACCTTCAGGATCAGACGAAAATTCTGGAACATCACTCCAATGTGGTACAGCCTGAGGATAACGGGAACGAATTGAATCTGAATGAACTGTTGGTGGAAACCTGGGATGCACCGGTCATTATTACCACATTAGTGCAGCTTCTGAATACCATGTTTTCAGGAGAAACCAGATGCATACGGCGATTCCATTCTCTTTGTAATGCAGTTCTCGTCATTGATGAAGTGCAGAGCGTCCCCGGCAATATGCTGACAATATTCAATCTCATGATGTTATTTCTTACGAGACTATGTGGGACCACGGTGGTTCTGTGCTCCGCGACACAGCCGTATCTTGAGGGAACGGAGCATCCGATTCGTGGACCTGTCTATGATATTGTCCCCTATTCGGAGAAAATCTGGGAAGTGTTTCATCGTACAGAAATCTGTAATGCAGGGGCAATGCGCCTGGATCAGATCGCAACATATGCTGCTGGTATAGCAGTGGAAGTGAAGAGCCTTCTTGTCATATGCAACCGCAAAGATCAGGCGGAGACATTGTATCAGGAGATGAAGGAACAGTTTCGCACTTTTCATCTTTCAGCATCAATGTGCATGAACCACCGGAGAAAAGTGCTTAAGCAGATCAGAGATGCCTTAAGGGAGGATAGCGGAAAACCTGTAGTATGCATCGCGACACAGGTCATTCAGGCTGGAGTGGATATTTCTTTTCAGATGGTCATACGCTTGCTGGCTGGAATGGACAGCGTTGTGCAGTCGGCTGGCCGGTGCAATCGGAACCGGGAAAGTGAGACGCTGGGAAAAGTATATGTGGTTGACTGTAGTAATGAAAACTTGAGGATGCTGTCCGAAATACAGAGGGAGAAAACTGCTTCTCAGGAATTGCTATACGAATTTGAAGAGAATCCGGGTTCATTTCGAAATGACCTTTCCTCAGAAGAAGCAATTCGAGAATATTACATCTATTTGTACCGTGACATGCCGCAGAGATTTCAGGATTACATGATCCCGGGGACAGAAGATTCACTTTATGAACTACTTTCAGATAATAACCGATGGAAAATTTATGCTGAAAATCGGGGAAGGGGCCATGTTCTCCAGCAGGCATTCCGCACAGCAGGAAGAGAGTTCCACGTCTTTGACAACGCTACTGTTGATGCTATTGTGCCCTATGAGGAAGGTAACAGTATCATAGGCGCCCTCTGTAGTCTGGAAGCGGAGAATAGTCTGGAATACCGGGAGAGCTGGCTCAGGAAAGCCAGAGGATACGCGGTAACAGTTTACCCGTATCAGATGCAGGTGCTTCTGGAGGCAGGGGCACTGCATGAAACATATCCCGGAAGCGGTATATGGTATCTTGCCAATGGATATTATGATCCGGATACCGGTGTGACAGCAGAACCGGGACTTATGAATCTGGAGGTATAGGAAATGAAAACAACTCATCCAAATCTGGTGGAATATGAAGTCTGGGGGTCTTATGCCCTGTTTTCTGATCCCATTATGCGATTGGGAGGGGAAAAATGCAGTTATCAGATTCCAACGTATGAAGCTCTAAAGGGAATCACCGCATCTATATATTGGAAACCTACATTTCTGTGGTACATCGACGCAGTTCGGATCATGAATCCAATTCAGACTGAGACGAAGGGCATCCGTCCTGTCAAGATGAACGGAGGGAATGATCTGTCTTATTATACGTATCTAAAGGATGTCCGATATCAGGTGCGCGCACATTTTGAGTGGAATGACAATAGACCGGAACTGTCGGAAGACCGCAATGAGAATAAGCATCACAGCATTGCCAGGAGAATGGTGGAAAAGGGCGGAAGACGAGACATTTTCCTGGGAACCAGAGAATGTCAGGGGTATGTGAAACCGTGCGTTTTTGGGGAAGGAACCTCCGCGTACGAGCAGATTGCTGAGGTGGGCTTCGGATTGATGTACCATGGAATTACCTACGCGGATGAAGCGTACTCAGAATCTACCAGGGGCAAAATTACAGTGAATTTCTGGAATCCCGTGATGCGAAGGGGAGTGATACTGTTTCCGAGGCCTGAGGAATGTCCGGTCCACAAAACCACAGGAGAGGGGGCAGTGAAAAAATTTGGCGCAGAATACGGTAATTTTATCATGGAGCCGGAGGAAAGGGCTTGAATGTCCTGTCGATGCAGGACATTCAAACTGCATTATAGATTCTGTCGCACCGATGGCGCTGCATTCGGTGAAACCGTATATGCGATTTCACCTCAGTGTGAGGTAGAAAGATGGGACTGTTCCAGCGTGCTTGTGAAACTTACGATAACTGTCAGGAACTGATCGGGGTGTACTGCGAGGGCAAGGATCCTCTCGCGCCGATCAGCCACATGGTAACCAGAGCGGACTTCGTGATCACTCTGACGGAGAAGGGAGATTTTCTCCGCGCGAGGGCGGTAAACCCGAAGGAAGGAAAGGTCATTATCCCGGTCACGGAAAAGTCCGTGGGAAGGTCAAATGCTCTGGCACCGCATCCTCTTTGTGATCAGATCGGCTATCTCGCCGCTTTTGATGAAAAAGCCTCAGCCGGTCGGGAAATGTATCTCAGGCAGCTTGAGGAATGGAAAGACTCCGCAGACACGCATCCGAAGCTCGATGCAGTTTATCGATATGTGTCATCTGGCACACTGCTGGAGGACATGGTTCGCGCGGGGCTAATAGCGGACAGCAGGGATGCGGATAAGCACAGAAAGGATATGATCATCTGGGAAATCATGGGATTCCCGCAGCCGGCCGTATGGAAAGACCGATCTTTGTTTGATGCCTATACGAGATTTTATCAAAATCATATACGTTCCCGTGGCGATGCGGTTTGCATGGTGACCGGACATCATGCTCCGGCGGCAATTCAGCATCTAAAGGGAATATATCCCAACTGCGGCAATGCAAAACTAATTTCGGCGAATGATAATCAGTTTTTTACATACAGGGGAAGATTTGAGAAACCGGAACAGGCTCTGACGGTGAGCTATGAAGCTTCACAGAAAGCGCACAATGCACTGAAATGGTTGATCTCCAATCAGGCGGTCGTGGAGGGAGGAAGAGCGTTCCTGTGCTGGTGCCCGCAGATGACTGTAATCCCGGAACCGGAAGATCCTCTGATTACGCAATTCTTTCCAGAGGAGAGTTGTCCTGCTACCCCGGATTTTGTCTCCTATCGGGATGCGCTCAGGAGAGCGATCGAGGGATATCAATCCGGTATCCGAAACGCAGATCTATCCTCAACCGTCACGGCAGCGTTTGACGCAGCGACAACGGGACGTCTCGCGGTAACATATTACAGCGAACAGAGGACGCTGGATTATTTGAAACGGTTGGAGCGGTGGGATACGTGGTGCGCATGGTTCAGCCGCCGTGCAGGAGATAGCATTCAGGCGCCGTCGGTGTACAGGATCTGTGCCTGTGCATTCGGAACAGAAAGAGAAGGAAATGGCGCGGCGAGACTGGAACTGGATGACAGAGTTCTGCGTCAGCAGGCAGAACGACTTCTTTTCTGCAGGACAGGGAAGGGTAAATTTCCCACCGATATTGAGCGGATGATTGTGGAAAAGGCCTCGAATCCGCAGCGGTACAGCAGTAATTATGACAGCGTTCTGAATACAGCCTGTGCTGTCGTAAGAATGTTTCGATATGATCATTTTAAGGAGGAATGGAGCATGGTTCTGGAGGAGGACAACAAAGACAGAAGCTATCTCTTTGGGAGACTGCTGGCGGTGCTTGAGAAGGTGGAGCGCGACACATATGGATCTGATGAAGGACGCGAACCAAATGCCATTCGGCTTCAGTCTGTTTACTGCAGCCAGCCAATGCATTATGCGTTTGAACTGGAAAAGCAGATGGAACGTGCCTACCTGCCGCATTTGAAACCAGGGGCAAGGATCTATTACAAAAATCTGATCGGAGATATTTTGGCACTGATCCACGAGACACCGGAAGCGATGTGGAACCAGCCGCTGTCAGATACCTATCTGATGGGCTATTATCTCCAGAGAAAACAACTGTACACAAGAAGGACTCAGACACAGACCGATGCGGAAGAGTAGTCTGTAGCACATCTTTTTAATCACGAGGAGGAACGAGACATGGCTGATTTACTGAAAAACAAAATTGATTTTGTGGCTTTTGCGATTGTCAGAAATGCTAACCCGAATGGAGATCCGCTAAATGGGAACCGTCCCAGAGTGAACTATGACGGGTACGGGGAAATATCTGATGTCTGTCTGAAGCGAAAAATCCGTAATCGTATGCAGGATCTCGGTAATCCGATATTTGTTCAGAGTGCAGACCGCGTGGATGACGGATATGAGAGCCTAAGTGAGCGGGCCGCAGGCGAACTAAAGGGGATCAAAGACCGTGAGAAGTATGCAGCAGAGGCCTGCAAGAAATGGCTGGATGTCCGTTCCTTCGGTCAGGTATTTGCCTTCAAGTCCACAGACAAGAACGGGGTATCTGTAGGAGTCCGCGGGCCAGTTTCCATTCAGATGGCCTCCAGTCTTTCACCGGTTGAGGTAGAGTCACAGCAGATTACGAAGAGCGTCAATGGAGAACCTGCAAAGGGAGGACGTTCTTCAGATACTATGGGAATGAAGCATTTTGTTCAATTCGGCGTCTACGAGATCAAGGGAGCTATCAATGTGCAGCTCGCGGAAAAAACAGGTTTTACCGAGGAGGATGCAGAAGTGGTGAAGGAGTGTCTTTGGACGCTGTTTCAGAACGATGCTTCCTCCGCGCGACCAGATGGATCGATGGAAATTTCGCGTCTGTACTGGTGGAGACACAACTGCAGAGACGGTCAATACTCTTCTGCGAGAGTGCACGACACGGTAAACGTAAGCCTGCGAGATGGCGTGACAGTGCCGCGAGAGTTTAGCGATTATCAGATTGAACTCAAGAACCTTCCGGGGTTGGAGCCAGAAATCATCCATGGAATTTGACGAAGAAGATTACCTTCAGCTCGCTGGAATTCAGCATTATCTTTTCTGCAGACGGCAATGGGCCATTATTCATATCGAGCAGCAATGGGCGGAAAACGAAAAGACAATCGATGGCATGTTTTTTCACCAGAATGCCCATGACCAGAACAAAGATGAACGACGGGGGGATACCCTGATCAGACATGCATTATCTGTTCATTCTTCATCACTTGGTCTGTCGGGGCAGTGTGATGTTGTTGAATTTCACCGATCGGAAGAGGGGATTCAGCTTGCGGGAGAAACCGGCCGCTGGAAGATTTATCCGGTAGAGTATAAGCGTGGACACGAAAAGCCGGACAATTGCGATGCCGCCCAGCTGTGTGCACAGGCAATGTGTCTCGAGGAAATGTATTGCTGTGATATTGATAGCGGCGCGTTGTTTTATGGAGAAAAGAGACACCGTCAGATAGTCTCTTTTTCGGAAGAGCTTCGCGGAACGGTTAGGGAAACATGCCGTGAAATGCATGATTTATTCAGACATGGACACACGCCTAAGGCAAAATATCAGAAACGCTGTGATTCCTGCTCCCTTCATGAAATATGTGCTCCCACGCTGTCGGATGGAGAACCCACGGAGCAGTATCTGCATAGAATGATGGAGACAGATTCATAGGGAGACGCTGAGGTCACAAAGCAGATATTATATGAGAAAGCTGCTGAATACATTATATATTACTTCCGAAAACGCATATGCTTCTCTTGACGGGGAGAATGTGGTAGTTCGCGTGGATCAGGAGGAAAAAGGAAGATTTCCACTGCATATTCTGGAGAGCATCTACCTGTTTTCTTATGCAGGAGCCTCTCCAGCCCTGATCGGAAAGTGCGCGGAAAGAGGGGTTGACATTGTTTTCTGCACTCCTGCCGGACAGTTTCTTTCACATCCGTCAGGAAGAAGCAGCGGAAACGTATTGTTGCGACGGGAACAGTATCGAATAGCGGATTCCGAGACGCGAAGATGCGGGATTGCCAGAAACATGATTTTAGGCAAGGTAATGAACGAAAAGCATGTACTCGACCGATGTATGCGAGACCATGCGGACAGAATCGATAGGACTCGATTTCTGGAGGCTTCAAAAGCGCTGAGGAGCAGGGCAGAGCTGCTCCTTTTGACGGAAAATACAAACAGCCTGCGAGGACTTGAGGGGACGGCCGCGACAGAATATTTTGCACTCTTTGATTCTATGATTCTGCGTGAAAGAGAGGTTTTCTATTTTAATAACAGAAACCGCCGTCCACCGTTGGACCCGGTCAATGCCTTGCTTTCTTACGTCTACATGATGGTTACAGGTATGTGCAGTGCGGCACTGGAAACGGTTGGCCTTGATCCATATGTGGGGTTTTTACATACGGATCGTCCGGGACGGGCTTCCATGGCGCTTGATCTGGTTGAGGAGCTGCGACCCTGCCTGGCTGATCGCTTTGTGCTTTCTTTGATCAATAATGGAATGATCAGCAGATCGGATTTTGAATATCAGGATTCCGGCGCTGTTTATCTGAATGCAGACGGCAAGAAGAAAGTCCATAAAGCCTGGCAACAGAGAAAGCAGGAACAGATAATTCATCCGTATATCAGGGAAAAAGTGGAATGGGGGCTAATTCCCTATGTACAGGCGATGCTGCTGGCAAGACTGATTCGAGGAGATTTGGACGGATATCCTCCGTTCATCTGGAAATAAAATGCTGGTTCTGATTACTTATGATGTAAATACAGAGGATAAGGCGGGACGGAAGAGGCTCCGAAAAATTGCTAAAGAATGCGTTAATTATGGACAGAGGGTTCAAAATTCGGTTTTCGAGTGTTCTCTGGATGCCGCACAGTACAGAAATTTGAAAGGAATTCTGGCATCTCTCATCGGAAAGGAGGATAGCATTCGGCTTTATAATCTTGGAAACAGGGGAACAGCCAGAGTTGAGGAACTTGGAACGAAGCACACTTATGATGCTGAGAATGATCTGCTTTCTATATAGGCGCTATCTGTATCTTTGTGTGTAAGAGCTACAGGTCATATATATACTGATGGATTATATTTCAATAGTATTCTCAGTATCCTCGGTGAGTGCGAAGTGGATGCTCTCATCAGATTCCCAGAGTGTTCGCACGCTTTACTTTGGCAAGAATCGCTAAAATAAGACATTATTTTTTCGATGATTTGGGAAGGTAAGGAATCATAGAATAATAATAAAGACAATAATGCACAATAAAATCAATAATCAATACATCAATAATGTGCAATATTGCTGTCGTCGGGTCCCGCAAGGGACCTGTGGATTGAAATTCGCTCACCAACCAGATGAATGAGAACGACTATAGTCGGGTCCCGCAAGGGACCTGTGGATTGAAATTTGAATTTCCGCTGGCTGCTGTTTATAAGGTCCTCGTCGGGTCCCGCAAGGGACCTGTGGATTGAAATCCTGTCACTGGTCGGATCAGCGTCGATATCCCAGTCGGGTCCCGCAAGGGACCTGTGGATTGAAATAGAAAAAGCTGCCGGAGGACTGGCTCAGGGAAACGTCGGGTCCCGCAAGGGACCTGTGGATTGAAATCTGATCGCGACTGTTACCTCCGATAGAAGGTCTGGTCGGGTCCCGCAAGGGACCTGTGGATTGAAATGATAACTTGAAGTGCGAGAGCATCGGGTTGCTCGTCGGGTCCCGCAAGGGACCTGTGGATTGAAATCATTTACGTCGTAGTGCCGGATCACCCGATCTGGTCGGGTCCCGCAAGGGACCTGTGGATTGAAATTCCATCGCTTTGGAAGAACCTGTCCCGGCCTTATGTCGGGTCCCGCAAGGGACCTGTGGATTGAAATTATCGTTACGATGAGGACGATAACATGGTGATCGTCGGGTCCCGCAAGGGACCTGTGGATTGAAATTCCAGGCTGACGCGGCTGTACTTGATCTTGTCGTCGGGTCCCGCAAGGGACCTGTGGATTGAAATTTGCTGTAGTAGACGCAGGTGTCTGCCGCGGTCGTCGGGTCCCGCAAGGGACCTGTGGATTGAAATCTGCATCCGGCTCTCCGCCTCCCGCAGCTGATCGGTCGGGTCCCGCAAGGGACCTGTGGATTGAAATTCGATGCCGTTTACGATGTGTCCCTGGTGCGTCGGTCGGGTCCCGCAAGGGACCTGTGGATTGAAATATCCTAGAATACCGGTCCTTCATCACGTCCAGAAGTCGGGTCCCGCAAGGGACCTGTGGATTGAAATTATCAGAGGTATTGTGGCTCGTGCGGCGCGCAGAGTCGGGTCCCGCAAGGGACCTGTGGATTGAAATCGGAATGGGTGACAGGGAAGATCAGCAGGTGGTGTCGGGTCCCGCAAGGGACCTGTGGATTGAAATTACGTGTTAATATATTTATATCAAAAGGAAGGAACGTCGGGTCCCGCAAGGGACCTGTGGATTGAAATAAGAGAACAGGATGCGCGTGTTGCCCATACGGCGTCGGGTCCCGCAAGGGACCTGTGGATTGAAATATAGCTATGCCCTCCTTACCCGGTAACATATTATGTCGGGTCCCGCAAGGGACCTGTGGATTGAAATGCAAGGCCGCACAGCTGAGAATGGAATTTGAAAGTCGGGTCCCGCAAGGGACCTGTGGATTGAAATCGGGTTTTGAGCAGACCGGCACGGCGTCATACCGTCGGGTCCCGCAAGGGACCTGTGGATTGAAATACGAACTGGCAGATGATAATAACAACCACATCGGTCGGGTCCCGCAAGGGACCTGTGGATTGAAATGTAGTGAGCGATGGAATGACTTATTTCTAGGTTTGTCGGGTCCCGCAAGGGACCTGTGGATTGAAATATAGGTATGCCCTCCTTACCCGGTAACATATTAGTCGGGTCCCGCAAGGGACCTGTGGATTGAAATTAAGTCCCGCCATATCGTCCGCCGTGAAGTGAATGTCGGGTCCCGCAAGGGACCTGTGGATTGAAATAATGATGCCGGATTCAAGCTGGCGGAATGCCTGAGTCGGGTCCCGCAAGGGACCTGTGGATTGAAATGCAAAACAGAACTACACCATGCTGGACAACCTGAGTCGGGTCCCGCAAGGGACCTGTGGATTGAAATTGGATGAGGACGTCGCCGGCAGGCTCATCAACAAGGTCGGGTCCCGCAAGGGACCTGTGGATTGAAATGGCTATATGATGAAGGACGGCGCGCTGGTCGCTGGTCGGGTCCCGCAAGGGACCTGTGGATTGAAATATCCGCGGCCTTGAACGCGCATACCGGAACATCGGTCGGGTCCCGCAAGGGACCTGTGGATTGAAATCTCTATGGCCGACATTATGTATCTGGTGGAAAAACGTCGGGTCCCGCAAGGGACCTGTGGATTGAAATCAGCACGTGGACGATTAGACATGGTGACTTAATCGTCGGGTCCCGCAAGGGACCTGTGGATTGAAATACGAATGAGGAAGTGCAGGAAAAGCCGGTGACTAGTCGGGTCCCGCAAGGGACCTGTGGATTGAAATCTGATGTCTGCCTCTGCCGCATCACGGACCGCTGTCGGGTCCCGCAAGGGACCTGTGGATTGAAATCTGTCCTCGGCTATGTTGCTGCCGGTATCCCGATAGTCGGGTCCCGCAAGGGACCTGTGGATTGAAATTTTTTACCTCACAAGAAAAGGCACCACGCGGGGGCGTCGGGTCCCGCAAGGGACCTGTGGATTGAAATCGTGTAAATCTGGCTGGAATCGTCGAACAAGTCCGTCGGGTCCCGCAAGGGACCTGTGGATTGAAATGTTCCGGTGCCGGACTTTGTGATGGACCATATCGTCGGGTCCCGCAAGGGACCTGTGGATTGAAATAAGAATCCGACGGCGGCAAGGTTCCGGGCATTGAGTCGGGTCCCGCAAGGGACCTGTGGATTGAAATTGGATCCGGACGACGTACTCAGGCGCTACCCTCGGTCGGGTCCCGCAAGGGACCTGTGGATTGAAATAGGTACTCACAGGGAGCAAGTATCTCACATCTGAGTCGGGTCCCGCAAGGGACCTGTGGATTGAAATACCGTGGCGCCGCCTCCTGTGAGGTGATGGGCACGTCGGGTCCCGCAAGGGACCGGTGGATTGAAATCGGGATCAACGATCTCGGTGATCTGGCCGAAAATCGTCGGGTCCCGCAAGGGACCTGTGGATTGAAATTGCTCCAGTTTTGGGAGTCGGTTTACCAGGTCTGGTCGGGTCCCGCAAGGGACCTGTGGATTGAAATATGTACGTTGCGGACACCGGAGACGGGTCCCGCAAGGGACCTGTGGATTGAAATATGTACGTTGCGGACACCGGAGACCAGCTCTTCTGTCGGGTCCCGCAAGGGACCTGTGGATTGAAATTCGCTGTCTGACGAAGAACTCTCCGCGCTGGAGGGTCGGGTCCCGCAAGGGACCTGTGGATTGAAATGGAAAGGGACGAAAAAGTCTGGGGCAAAGGTCAGGTCGGGTCCCGCAAGGGACCTGTGGATTGAAATAACGCTATGGCATTGAAAACGGTTATCAAGCAGCGTCGGGTCCCGCAAGGGACCTGTGGATTGAAATTGGACAAATTTGAAATGCTGGACAGTGCAGAGGGTCGGGTCCCGCAAGGGACCTGTGGATTGAAATAAAACGACCGATTAAATCATGGGACAAGCTCCCGTCGGGTCCCGCAAGGGAGCTGTGGATTGAAATAGCGGCTTGACACTACTGTTTCCAGAGAAATTCGTCGGGTCCCGCAAGGGAGCTGTGGATTGAAATATGACGAAGCGAATGAACCTGCCGGATCAGGCGACGTCGGGTCCCGCAAGGGACCTGTGGATTGAAATTACAACACCTTTATCGAGGCGGCCAGGTCCAACGTCGGGTCCCGCAAGGGAGCTGTGGATTGAAATCCCATCTGGCATGGACTGATACCTAAACGTTAAGTCGGGTCCCGCAAGGGACCTGTGGATTGAAATGTGTAAGGTTGTACAAGGCAATTCGGGATGGGCAGTCGGGTCCCGCAAGGGACCTATGGATTGAAATTGCAGAAGGGAGACCAGCATGTTCAGCTTCTCCGGTCGGGTCCCGCAAGGGACCTGTGGATTGAAATGGCAAGAACCAAATGGCGAAATGGCTGACCCTGGGTCGGGTCCCGCAAGGGACCTGTGGATTGAAATCCTCGGAGAGCAGGAATCGCGCCTCCGGAAATATGTCGGGTCCCGCAAGGGACCTGTGGATTGAAATGCCAATGTCAACAACAATGGCAACGCGAACAACGTCGGGTCCCGCAAGGAACCTGCGGATTGAATTAAAAAGCAGCGAAATCGTTGCTTTTAAAGGGTATTCTTAAATTGTCCGCATCATTTTTGGATTAACAAGTGGCAAAGTCGTGGGATAGCACAGAGTGTCACAACAAAAAATAGGCAGGAAATACAAATTTTGTGCTGGCATTCTGTGCTCTGATCCCGTATGATGATTCCATCGACATGGCCATGTCTGACGCAGCTGATGGCTTTGTTTCGAAAGGACAGGGAAAACTGAATATGGGG